>CAMDCH010000233.1:0-4532 GCA_945889655.1 bacterium HR33 | reverse complement strand
GCTGGGAAACGGGATGCAGGTGTCGGTCGGCCGCATCCGCGCCTGTCCCATACTGCACGTTCGCTTCACTGCGCTCGGTCACAACACCATTCGCGGCGCTGCCGGCGCCGCGGTTCTCAATGCCGAGCTGCTGGTCGCCCGCAACCTGCTCCCCAAGAAATGATTGTCATGAAGTTCGGGGGCACGTCCGTCGGGGACGGTGCCGCCATGTTGCGCCTCGCCGATATCGTGGCGTCGCGCCGGGACCGGAATCCGGTCGTGGTGGTCTCTGCCATGTCCGGTACCACCGACACGCTGCTCAAGGCGGCGCACGCGGCGGGTGAAGGCGACCTGCACGGGGCCCTGTCGATCGCCCGGGCACTGCGCGAGCGACACGAAGCCGCCATCGCGCACGCGGTGACCAGGCCGCAGCCCCGCGCGCAGGTGGAAGAGGTCGTGGGCGCGCATTTCGCCGGGCTCGAGCTGATGCTGGAGGCGCTCGCGCTGCTGCGTGAAACGGGACCCAAGGCGAACGACGCAGTGTCATCGCACGGCGAGCTGCTCAGCGCGGAGATCGTGGCGCGGGTGCTCGAGTCACGGGACCTCCCCGGTTCGTTCTTCGATGTCCGGCACATCATGATCACCGACGACACCTTCGGCCGGGCAGCGCCCGTGCGGGCCGCGCTCGCCGAGAGGTCGAACGCCCACCTGGCGCCGGTGGTCCAGGCGGGACGTATCCCTGTCACGCAGGGCTTCGTCGGCTCGACCACGCGGGGGACGCCCACGACGCTGGGGCGTGGCGGGTCCGACTACACCGCTGCGCTCATCGGCGCCGCATTGAGGGTTGAAGAGGTCGAGATCTGGACCGACGTGGATGGGCTGATGACGGCCGACCCGCGCGTGATCAAGTCAGCCCGTTCGCTTCCGGAAGCGAGCTACGACGAGGCGGCCGAGCTGGCCTTTTTCGGTGCGAAAGTACTGCACCCGGCGACGATTTTACCATTGGTGGAGCTGGACATCCCGGTCTGGATCAAGAACTCGAACCGGGCGCAGGTTGAAGGGACGCGGGTCACCGCGACGACCCCGCGAGCAGCGCACACGGTCAAGTCGATCGCGTGGAAACGCGGGGTGACGATCCTCAATCTCCGCGCGCCGCGGATGCTGGGGGCCCACGGTTTCCTCAAGTCGATGTTCGACATCTTCGAGGACCACGGCGTGGCCGTGGACGTCGTGACCACCAGCGAGGTGAGCGTGTCGGTGTCGCTCGAGAACGGCGCCGCCCTCGACGAGCTCACCAAGGATCTTGGGACGCTGGGTGAAGTCACGGTCACGCGCGACCGGGCGATCGTGTGCGTGGTGGGCGAAGGGTTGCGGGAGACCGCGGGCATCCCGGCGCGCATCTTCAAGGCACTGGCAACCGTGCCGATCGAGATGATTTCGCAGGGCGCGTCGAAGATCAACCTGACGTTCGTCATCGCGGACACGAATGCCGTGGAGGCCGTGACGAGCCTCCATCGCGAATTCTTCGAGAGTCACTGATGCGGATAGCCATAGTCGGGTTCGGGAAGATGGGGCGGACCATCCGGGATCTCGCGCTCGCGCAGAAGCACGAGATCGCGGCGGAACTGGACGTGGGCCAGCTGACGCAGGACGCGGTTCGCGGCGCCGACGTCGCGATCGAGTTCACGCAGCCCGACGCGGCGGTCGACAACCTGCTCAAGCTCGCGGCCTGGAAAATCCCCACCGTCTGTGGCACGACCGGCTGGTACCCCCGGCTTCCCGAGGTCCTTGCTGCTGTAGATAAAGGAAGGGGCGCCCTGGTGTACGCCCCGAACTTCTCCGTGGGCGTCCAGGTTTTCCTGCGCGCGGCAGCGGACCTGGCGAAGAGCCTCGCGAAGCGGCCGGAGTTCGACGCCCACATAGTGGAAACGCATCACTCGGAGAAGAAGGACGCCCCTTCGGGGACGGCCGGTGCGCTGCGAGAGGCCGCGCAGAAGCAGGATCCGAAGCGGCCGTACCCGATCACGTCGATTCGAGCGGGCAAGGTCCCTGGGACCCACGAACTGCACGTGGAAGCCCAGGGGGAATCCATCCTGCTTCAGCACCAGGCGCACGACCGCAACATCTTCGCGGCGGGCGCGCTGACCGCCGCGCGCTGGCTGGCGGAAAAGCCACGGCAGGGCGTCTTTACTCTCGAACAGGTCCTCTTCGGAGACGCGACGTGAAGCGGCTACAGGGATGCGGCACGGCACTCGTTACGCCGATGAAGGCCAACGGTGATTTGGACCTCGCGACGCTGAAGGCGTTCGTCGAGTGGCAGATCGCCGAGGGCATTCATTTCCTGGTGCCCTGCGGCACCACCGGCGAAGCCGTGACACTCTCGCCGGAGGAGCGGCTCGAGGTCGTGCGGACGGTGGTGCAGGCCTCGAAGGGTCGCGTGAAGGTGATCGCGGGCGCCACGTCCAACGACACCCGCCTGGCCTGCTCCGAGTCGAAACAGATGGCCGACGCGGGCGCCGACTACATCCTCTCGGCCTGCCCGCCCTACAACAAGCCCACGATGGAAGGGCTGTACCGCCATTTCGGCGCGGTGGCGGATGCCGCCGGGAAGCCGGTCGTGCTCTACAATGTGCCCGGCCGCACCTCGGTGAACATGGATGCCGCGACCACGCTGCGACTCGCCAAGCACGACGGAATTGCGGCGGTGAAGGAAGCCAGCGGGAACCTTGGCCAGATCATGGAGATCATCAAGGACCGGCCGGACCATTTCAGCGTGCTGTCAGGAGACGACGCGGTAGCGCTCGCGGTGGTAGCCGCCGGCGGTGACGGCCTGGTTTCCGTTGCATCCAACGAAGTGCCCGGCCCGATGTCTCGTCTTATCGATGCGGCGCTCAAGGCGGACTTCGCGGGCGCGCGCAAGCTCCACTATCAGCTCCTGTCATTGATGAACGTGAACTTCATCGAGTCGAGCCCGATCCCGGTGAAGGCGGCGCTGCACATGATGAAGAAGATCGACAGCGGGATCAGGCTGCCCCTGGTTCCCATGACCGATGCGAAGAAGCCCGCTCTCATCGCCGCGCTCGCAGAAGCCGGGATATCCGTCCGGTGAGCGTCCACAGCGCCGAGAAGGACATTGCGCGGTTCGCCGCGGGAATCCCGGCGGGTGCCGAGGCTGAAGCTCGCAAGGCCTTTGACCACCTGCTGGAGCACCTGAACGACGGCACGGTGCGCGCGGCGTCGCGAGATGCGTCGGGCCGGTGGACGGTCAACGCCTGGGTGAAGACGGGGATCCTGCTGGGTTTCAAGCTGGGTAAGCTCGCCGATCAGACCGGTGGTGGATCGTTGCCGTTCTTCGACAAGGACACCTACCCGCTCAAAACTCTCACCACCGCGTCCAACGTACGTGTGGTGCCGGGCGGATCGTCAATTCGCACCGGCGCTTACGTCGCGCCCGGCGTCGTCTGCATGCCGCCGATGTACATCAATGTTGGCGCGTACGTGGACGAGGGCACGATGGTGGATTCGCACGCGCTGGTCGGATCGTGTGCGCAGATCGGCAAGCGGGTACACCTGTCTGCGGCGGCGCAGGTTGGCGGGGTCCTCGAGCCCGCAGGCGCGTTGCCCGTCATCATCGAGGATGACGTGTTCGTCGGCGGAAACTGCGGAGTGTATGAAGGCACGCTCGTGCGCGAGCGTGCGGTGCTGGCTCCGGGGACTATTCTCACCGGCGCGACCGGCGTCTATGATCTCGTCAACGACAAGGTCTATCGCCGCGACGGCGACAGGCCGTTGGAGATCCCGGCCGGCGCGGTTGTCGTACCCGGCTCCCGGCCCGCGGCGAACGGCAAGGTCTCGCTCTATACGCCCGTCATCGTGAAGTACCGAGATCAGAAGACGGATGCGAAGCTGGTGCTGGAGGAAGCTCTCAGATAGGTAAGAAGTGAGAAGTAAGAAGTGAGAAGTGATCCCGTAACGGGGGAAGCAAAAGGGGGAACCAAGGCGGCTCCCCCTTCTCACTTCTTACTTCACTTCTCACTCAGAACGTGTACTTCGCCCCGAACTGCACTCTCCAGCGAGACGGCGACGTCTGGATCTGCTTGTACACGCCGTTGCCGAGAATGTAGACGCCGCGGCCGAGCGTGTTGTCGTAGCGTGTCGTAGCGGTCGGGCAGAGTGCCGCGGTGCAGAGGGTAAGGAAATTGACGCCCTCGTTGCCCGACGTCTGCCGGGTCTTGAAGGTCAGGAAGTTGAAGAAATCGGCCGCCAGCTCTATGGACTGCCCACCGAAGAGCTTGACGCGCTTCGTGAGCCGCGCGTTAAGGCTGTTCTGCCACGGGTTGCGGCAACTGTTCCGCTCCATCACGTGGCCGCGTTGCGCTTCCAGGCAGGGTTCGCGCGAAATCAGCGTATCGAGGATGGCCCACTGCGAAGCGTTCGCGAGGGCGATGTCATTCTGGTCGCGCGGCACGTAGATCAGGTCGTTGCCGCTCTTGCCATCCGCGTTGGCGTCACCGTTCACGGTATAGCCGTACGGCGCGCCGGAGCGTCCGATG
>CAMDCH010000232.1:0-4535 GCA_945889655.1 bacterium HR33 | reverse complement strand
CCACGCACCTCGCACCGCGCACCGTTTATAGCGTTATCCCTCTACGATTATCAAGAAGCGAGAATTCGCCCAGAACTGATCCGGCTGGGTGATACGAATCGCCTCACCCTTCACCTTGCCATCCTTCGTCGCCGGCTCGCCCAGGAACTGCAGGTTCTGGCGAGAGACGATCTTGTACCACTCGTCGGCCTTGGGCAGCGGGATCTGCGCCATTTCGCGGCGGTCGGCCTTGGTGAACATGCTGGGATCGAGATTCCAGCCGGGCACCATCGTCTTCGTGCCGAAGAAGAGGAACTTGCTGCCTTCCTCCTGGATCACGCCCTTCTCCTTCAGCTCTTCCTTGGTGCCGATCACGTAGTAGACGGTGTTGGCGTCGGTGACCGACTGCTTGAGCGTGTCCGACAGCGCCGTGTTCTGGAGCGTCAGCTGTGAGTTCTGGCCCCTGAGGTCGTTCACCTGCGACTCGAGGGACGCCATCGTCTCCCGCTGCGTATCCAGCGCGCTCCGGAGGTCGGCCAGGGTCTGCTCCGCCACCGATAGCTGTGCCTTCATGCTGTCCGAGACAGAGCTCATGCTCCGGATCCGGCGCGATGTCTGGGTGAGACGGGTTTCCGCCTGGTTGAGGCGTTCCACCACGTCCGAGATCTTGTTGCGGATGCTGTCGCGGTAGCCCACGGAGGACGCGAGCGGGGACTCGGGATTCTTCACCGCGCCCATCGGCCGCTGGATGTCCTTGACCTTCGCGAGCTCGTTGCTGATCTCGCTCAGCATCTTCGTGTTTTCGGCCATGATGGCGAGCAGACTGTCTTTCTCGGCCGAAACCGTCGTGAGCTGGGCGATCCGTTCCTTGGACGCCTTGCTCTCGCACCCCGCCGCCGCCAGCATGATCGCGATCAGCGCCACGCCGCGTGACGCCGCCAAGCCTGTTCTCATCATTTGGTTGCCTTCTCTCTCTTTCCGTACCGTGTAGGGACACTGACCTGTGCGCCAGTACTACACGCAGAGGGCGTGCCTGATCCGGACGGGCGTCGGCGAAGCCAGACGCCCATCCGCCCTGAGCGGAGCGACGGGCCCGCCGATCTGCCCGTTGCCTGCGCGCCACGCTCGTTGCTCCGGTGCGACGAAAGGCGTCGTGACCCGTATCACGTTAGTCCGTAAAGGTTTCCGGAGACTTTACCGCGCGATCGTATAACGCGTCGTCGATGTTTCGCCCCGTCACGAGGGCAACGACGGGACCTCCAGTGGCCTGCTCCAGGCCCGCGAGCGCAGCGGCGGCGGAGCCTTCGACCCGGATGCCTGCCTTCGCATAGCGTCCGACTGCCTGCGCGAGTTGCCGCTCGGACACGAGCAGCATGTCGTCCACGACACGCCGGAGAAGGTCCACCGCGTACGGGATCGCCACGCGGACTGCGAGACCATCGGCAAAGGTCGCCATGCGGTCACAGGGAACCGCTCGGCCCGCCTGGTGCGAAAGCACCATCACCGGAGCTTCCTTGGCGGCCACAGCCACGACGCGCGTCTTCGGCGAACGCTCTTTGAACGCCAGGCCCACGCCGCCTACGAGCGCGCCGTTGCCGAGGGGAACGAGGACGATGGCCGGCGGAGTGGCAGCCTGGTCGAGGATTTCGTTGGCGATCGAGCGGTACCCCTGGTACTGGGCCGGCTCCGCCCCGTCTTCAAAGATCGGAAGGTTGAAGCTCTCCGCGAAGGTGCGCGCCAATGCCTTGGCGTCGTCGAAGTCCTTTCCATCTTCGCGGATCTCGGCGCCCTGCGCGGCGATCAGCGCGAGCTTGGCCCGGGAGGCGCCGACCGGCGCGTAGACGATGGCCTTCATGCCGAGGCGGCGGGCGGCCCACGCGGTGGCCGCGCCGTGGTTGCCGGTGGACGCCGTTACCACGGTACCGGCGCCGCGGGACTTGTACTCCTCCAGCGTGGGAAGCGCGCCCCGCCACTTGAAGGCGCCCAGCTCATGGCTGTCCTCGCGCTTGAGGTACAGCTCACGGCCGGGAGCGAGCGAGGCGGGCGCCCGTTCCAGAGGCGTGGTCAATTGGCGAACGTGATCCTGAAACCGTCCGGATCGATGACTGCGAATTCCAGCGACCCCCACGGCTCCTCGCGGGGTTCGTGTGCGAGGCGGCGCAGGGTCTCGGGGCGCTTACGGGCGGGGCGCCGCGCCGAGGCTTTCTTGGTTCGAGGCATGAGTAATTCTCCGGAAGATGTGCGGCCTGCATACTAACCGGAAGCCGTTGCCACGGACTGTGTTCCGCATCATCCTTGGGCGGTGATTCCCCCGCAGCGCCAGGCCATCCAGGCCCCCATGGGCCCGGTTCTCGTCGTCGCAGGCCCCGGTGCCGGCAAGACGTTCTGCTTAATCGGTCGCGTGCAGTACCTGCTCGAAAACAAGCTCGTGTCGCCGAATCGTATCTGCGCCGTGACATTCACCAACCGCGCGGCCGAGGAAATCACGTCGCGGCTGCGCGCGACCGTGGGCCTGGCCGCCGAAGACATCACCCGCGGGACGCTGCATTCTCTGTGTCTCCGGATTCTCCGCGACCACACTGAAGCTGCGGGCCTCAAGCGCGGGTTCGGCGTAGCGGACGAGGAATACCAGAAGGTCATCCTGGGACGTCTCTTCGTTCCGACGAAGCGCCGGAACGGCGTCCTGACCCGGTTTGGCCGATACCGTTTGCAGGGTTATCCGCTGACTCCCGACGAGACGCAGCTCTTCAAACGCTACAGCGCCTATCTCCGCAAGCAGAACCTGATCGACTTCGACGACATCGTCGCGCTGACGGCCTCGTGCCTGGGCAACCGTCCCGAGGTCGCGAAGACCGTGGCGGGGCAGTGGGACTACGTGCTCGTGGATGAGTTCCAGGACCTGAACCAGGCGCAATACTCCATTGTCCGCCGCATCGCGGAACCCCACGGCAATGTCTTCGTCGTGGGGGACGACGAGCAGTCCATCTTCTCATGGACCGGCGCGGAGCCAGCGATACTGGACACCTTCCGCCGGGACTACCGGGTTTCGCCGATCATCCTCGACGAAAACCGCCGCTGCTCCCGGCAGATCTTCGAGACCGCCCGTCGGCTGCTCTCCGGGAATCAGTCGCTCTTCGAGAAGCAACTCCGCGCCGAGCGGGATTCGCCCCATGGCGTGGCGGTCCAGGGATTCCCCGACGAGCGCGAGGAGGCCGGCTGGATCATCGCGGACATCGCCCGCGACCGCGGAGAGTCCTCCACCGGGTGGGGCGAGTTCGCGGTGCTGTACCGGAAGCACTCGATCGGGGAGCATCTCGAGACCGCGCTGCTGCACGCGGGCATCCCGTGCCGGCTGGCTCCGGGTCGAGCGCTGCCGGACGACCACGCCATCGCCTACATCATGGCGTCGCTCCGGTTGATCACGCGCCCGGGCGACATGGTGGCAGTGGAAGCCGCGGCCAAGCCGCTGCCGGAAGACATGCGTCAGCAGGTCCGCACCATCGCGCGGAAGCAGAAGGTGGGTTTCCTCACTGCCATGCGGGAGCTGGCGCTCGGATCCGGCGAGACCAGCCGCGAGAGCCGCATGGCATGGCGATTCATCCGGTACGTCGAGAACCTCGGCGCCCTCCACCAGACCGAGCGCACGCTCCGGGGGCTGGTGAGCGAGCTGCTGGCCCAGCGGGTGACACGCTTCGAGAACCGGCTGGAAGAGCGCCACGGGGAGCTGACCGATCCCGCGGCGATACCCGCGGTGGTGGCCCTGGCGGCCCGGCTCAAGGGCGCGAAGGGACGCGTCTGGATTCCGCCGATGGGCGGGCTGGACATCGCCCTGCGTCGCATGGTGAAAGCCGCGGGCTACGGACTCGCGCTGGGCGCGGCCGATGCCGCGGTCACGTTCACGAATGCCGATGCGGGAGACCTCGGACTGGCGCTGACCGTGTTCAAGACGCTCCAGCTCGCGCGGGGCCAGGCAGTGTCGGGCGGGTTCGAGGACTACGTCGCGTTCGACTTCGAGACCACGGACCTCGACGTGCGGTCGTGCGGCGTGGTGGAAATCGGCGCGGTGAAGGTGAAGGGCGGGGAAGTGGTGGACCGCTATCACACGCTGGTGCGCCCGGAGCGGCCGATCTCGGCCGCCGCGTCCGAGGTGCATGGATACCGCGACGCCGACGTCGCCGGCGCCCCGACATTCGCCGAGGTGTGGACTGCGTTCCGGGCTTTCATCGGTGACCAGATCCTGGTAGCACATAACGGGCAGGAATTCGATATGCCCGTCCTCGAGCGACTCGCCGCACCGCTCGGTGGCGTGGATGACATCACCTTCTTCGATACGCTTCCGCTGGCCCGCGCTCTCTACCCCACCAGCCGCAAGCTCGAAGACCTGGCCGAGCTGTACGGGATTCCGGCGGGCCGGAGCCACCATGCGCTGGACGACACCGTCACGCTCGCGGCGGTATTCACCCGGCTCAACGGGGAGAAGGTGGTGCGGGCCCGGAAGGCGGCGCTGGCGAATGTCCTGGATTGGCTGGGGATCGCGCTGGTGCTGGACCCCGCGG
>CAMDCH010000231.1:0-4550 GCA_945889655.1 bacterium HR33 | reverse complement strand
AACTCCCGCGGCACCGGCGCCGATGGTGGCTCCCGCTCCAGCCGCGAATGATTTCATGATTGAGCAGGCGTCGAGCCCGTTCGAGACGCCACCGGAGGAAGCGGCCGCCGAAGGGATGGATCAGTTCGGCATGGAGCCGACCGAGCTCTCGTTGAGTGATGCGGCAGGGGGCAGAGGTGGCATGCTCGACCTCCAGACGGCCGAATCGGAAATGGTGTTTGACGAATCGGTGCCGGCACGGAGCTCGCTGCCGGACGCGCCGGCGTCGACCGAGCCTCCGATGCTCACCTTCGACGACACGCCTCACGCGCCGGAACCGGCGTCCGAGCCCCAGCCGCTGGCCGCGATGTCGCTCGAGCCGGATCCGCCCGCGCGACCCGCCCGCAAGTCGGTGACGGCGGCCGCGCCCGCGGGAGATCTCCCGCTGATCATGCCTGACGACCTCGAGCCGGCACCGCCGTCCCGTCGTTCGATGGCGGCATCGGCTCCGCCCGCCGCCGTGGCGCCGGTGGTCCAGGAACCGGAGCCGGTCATCACGGAAACGATGGCCGAGGTGTATGCCCGGCAGGGGCTCATTGCGGAGGCGCGGGACGTTTATCGCAAGTTGATCGAGCAGCGCCCGCGTGATGCCGGCCTGCGGCAGCGGCTCGCGGAGTTGGAGAAGCAGCGCACCTCTCCCCCGAAGGGGATGCCGTCGCCGATGGCACCGGCCGCGGCCTCCAAGCGGTTTGCCGCCGCCGCGCCGGGCGGACAGTCGGCACGCTCGCTGTTCGGGAAGGTGCTGGCCGCCAAGCCCGGCGCACCGCCGCCACGCCCCGAGCCGCCGCCGATGTCGGCAATGGATGCAGCCTTTGCCGATGAGCCCATCCAGGCCCACGGCGCGCCCACTCGGCCCACGTCGGACGAGTTGTCGCTGGCGGCGGTGTTCGGCGAAGAGCCGATGCCGCCGGCGCCCGCTCCCAAGCCCTCAGGTGACGCGCCCCAAGCGCCCGCGGCCGGTGGCGGATTCTCCTTCGACGAATTCTTCGGGGGGAAAAAGGGGGAGGCGCCCGCGTCACCGGCGCCCGAGGCAGCAGCCGGCGAGGGTGACGGCAGGTCGCCGGACGATTTCGTGTCGTGGCTCAAGGGTCTCAAGTCCTAGTGCGTATCGCCGTCCTCAACGGCCCCAATCTCAACCTCCTTGGCACCCGCGAACCCGACCTCTACGGCCGGGAGACCCTGGGCGACATCGAGCGGGTGGTCCGCGAGGCAGCGAAGGCCAGCAAGACCGAAATTGCCTGGCACCAGACGAACCACGAGGGCGGTTTCGTGGAGCTGGTGCAGGGACTGCGGGGGAGTGCGGAGGGGGCGCTGGTGAACGCGGGCGCGTTCACCCACACGTCGCTCGCCATCCGGGACGCGATGCTCGCGGTCAAGGTGCCGTTCGTCGAGGTGCACCTGTCGAACATCTTCGCGCGCGAGGAACAGCGGCGACACTCGATGCTGGCCGATCTCGCGGTCGGCATCGTGGCCGGGTTCGGGCCGCGCAGCTACCTGCTGGGACTCCAGGCACTCGTCACGCACCTCCAGAGTCGTGCCGCCTGACCTTCGCGGCGAGCGGCGCCAGGCGCTGCTCGCCCTGCTGGAGGCGGAGCATCTCGACGGGCTGATCGTCACCCACCTTCCCAACGTCCGGTACCTCACGGGCTTCTCGGGAACGTCGGCGGTCGCGGTGGTGCTGCCGGATGTGACCGTGTTCCTGACGGATTTCCGGTATCGCACGCAGGCGCAGGCGGAAGTGGGTGATGCGTTCCGGATCGAGATCGTCGGGTCGGACCTGTGGAGCCGTCTCTGGGACGTGGTCCGCGAGTACCCGGGCGCCGGGACGCTGGGATTCGAATCCCACGCGGTGACGGTGCACCAGGCGGCTACCTTCGCGAAGCCCGAGGTGCCGTGCCGGACTCGCGGGGTGACCGAGCTGGTCGAGCGGCTGCGCGCGGTGAAGCACTCGTCGGAGGTGGACGCGATTCGCGCGGCGGCGTCGCTGGCCACCGAGGCGCTGGACCAGGCGCTCCAGGCCGTGCGGGTGGGACAGCGGGAGCACGAAGTGGCCGCCACGCTCGAAGGGGAGCTGCGGCGCCGGGGAAGCGAATGGCACCCGTTTCCCACCATCGTCGCATCGGGCCCGCGGTCGGCGTTGCCGCACGCGCACACGGCCAACCGCGAGATTGCGGCGGGCGATTTCCTGCTGGTGGATTTCGGGGCCCAGCTGGACGGCTATTGCAGTGACATCACGCGCACAGTGGTCGTTGGGCGCGCACCGGACGAGCGGCAGAAGGTGGTGTACGGGCTGGTGCGGGAGGCGCAGCGCAACGCGCGGGAGCAGATCCGCGCGGGCATGACCGGTCGCGACGGCGATGCCCTCGCCCGATCCCTGATCGAGGCGCGTGGTTTTGGCGATGCGTTCGGCCATTCTCTCGGGCACGGCCTTGGGCTCGAGGTGCACGAGGCCCCACGCGTATCGAAGGCGAACGAGCAGCCGCTGCCCGCGCACGCGGTGGTGACGATCGAACCCGGGATCTACGTACCGGGGTGGGGCGGGGTGCGGATCGAGGATGACGTCTATCTTTCCCCTGCCGGTCCCGTGCTGTTGTCCAACGGCCTGACGGAGCTGCGCACGCTGGGCTGAGGGCCGGTCCCTTTCTTGTTGACGACCGCCCTATCCGGATGGTCTATTACCACCCTACCGCCGCCTCTGGCGAGCCGAGGGCAATGATCGATTTCCAGTTGCTGGAACGGATGCTGGAGCTGCTGAACAAGTCCGGCGCCGAGTCCATCGAGATTCGTAAATCGTTCTGGACCACGACCGTGCGCGTTTCCCGAGGGGGCGCCGGGGGCGGTGGTCCCGTGACGTATGTCGCCCAGGCGGCGCCCGCGCCTCATGCGCCCGCGGCTGGCGGTCATGCGCCCAGCCCGGCGGCGGCTCCGGCGGCACACCTGCTGGAGATCAAGTCGCCGATGGTGGGCACGTTCTACACCAAGCCCGAGCCGGGGGCCGATCCGTACGTACGGGTGGGCAGCCGCATCAAGTCGGGCACGACGCTGTGCATCATCGAGGCAATGAAGATCATGAACCCGCTCGACGCCGAGATTTCCGGTGTCGTCCGGGAAGTGGCGGTCGAGGACGCGCAACCGGTGGAATTCGGACAAGTGCTCTTCAGGGTGGATCCCAATGGCTGAGCCAGTGCAATCAGTACCCCCGTTCAACTTCAAGGCCGCAATCACCGAGATGGTGCGCAGCGGCGGCTCCGACCTGCACCTCAAGGTCGGGCGACCGCCCACCATCCGCGTGGCCGGAGATCTGCAGCAGCTCGCGCAGGCCCCGCTCAAGCCGGAAGAGCTGAAGGGGCTGGCGGAGCAGATCATGACGCCGCGGCAGGTGAAGGAGTTCGCCGAGCACAAGGAGGCGGACTTCGCGATCGGCGTGCCCGGCGTGGGCCGCTTCCGGACCAACGTGTTCCAGCAGCGCGGAACGCTGGCGTTCGTGTTCCGGTCGATTCCCTACGAGGTGAAGGCCGTCCGCGACCTCAAGCTGCCGGGTGTCCTGGAAACCATCGCGATGAAGCCGCGCGGCCTGGTGCTGGTGACGGGCGTGACGGGCTCGGGCAAGTCCACCGCGCTCGCGGCGATGATCAACCACATCAATCTCAACCGCCGCTGCAACATCATCACGATCGAAGACCCGATCGAGTTCCTGCACCGTGACGGGCAGTCGAACATCTCGCAGCGCGAGGTGGGCACCGACACGCTGTCCTTCGAGACCGCGCTGCGGCACGTGCTGCGGCAGGACCCCGACGTGATCCTGATCGGCGAAATCCGCGACAAGGTGACGCTGGATACCGCCATGAAGGCGGCGGACACCGGCCACCTGGTGTTTTCCACGCTGCACACCACCGACGCGACGCAGACCATCAACCGCGTGATCTCGTTCTTCCCGCCGCACGAGCATGACGCGGTGCGGAACCTGCTCTCGACGGCGCTCGAGGCGGTGGTGTCGCTGCGCCTGGTGCCGACCAAGGAAGGGCGCCAGCGGGTGCCGGCGTGCGAAGTCCTGATCAACACCGCCGCGGTGAAGGACAACATCCGCGACGCGGCCAAGGCGCTGAACATCCCCGATCTGATCAAGGAAGGCATGGTCCAGTACGGGATGCAATCGTTCGACCAGTCCCTGATGCAGTGGTATCACCAGGGTGCGATCAGCTACGAGAGCGCGCTCTTCTTCGCGAGCAACGCCAGCGAGTTCGCCCTGCGGCTTTCCGGCATCGAAGGGACGTCCGACCGGACTTTCGACATGGGTGCCGGCGGGAAGAAGAAGTAGCAGCCTGATGTTCAAGAAGGTGCTGATCGCCAACCGCGGGGAGATCGCCCTGCGGGTGATCCGCGCATGCCGCGAACTCGGCATCGCGACGGTGGCGGTCTACAGCGAGGCCGACCGCGAGTCGCTGCACGTGCGGTTCGCCGATGACGATGTCTGCGTCGGCCCGCCCCCCAGCCGTCTCTCCTATCTCCGG
>CAMDCH010000230.1:0-4551 GCA_945889655.1 bacterium HR33 | reverse complement strand
ACCTCCAACGACTGGATCATGGAGCGCACCGGCATCCGCGAGCGTCACATCGCCTCGGCGGAAGAGACCATCGCGTGCATGGCGGACAACGCCGCGCGCCAGGTCCTCCAGGCCGCGAACGTGGATGTCACGGAGCTGGACGCCATCGTGGTGGGCACGGCATCGCCGGACCGCCTGTTGCCGTCCCAGGCGTGTGACATACAGAAGGCCCTCGGCGCGGTGAACGCGTCGGCCTTCGACGTGAGCGCGGCGTGCAGCAGCTTCCTCTACGCCATCAACGTCGCTGAAGGCATGATCGCCGCCGGCAATGCGAAGAACGTGCTGGTGGTCGGGGCGGAGCGGCTGTCCACGATCACCGACTACACCGATCGCACGACCTGCATCCTCTTCGGTGATGGCGCCGGCGCGACCCTGGTACGGCCCTCCTCGGACGGCAAGCGCGGGATCCTCGGCAGCTACCAGAAGAGTGACGGACGTCTCGGCGACCTCCTCTACAGGGCCGGGGGCGGTGGCAACCAGCCTCCCAGCGAAGCCATGATCAAGGAACGCACCTATTTCCTCCGGATGGCCGGCCGTGAGACGTTCAAGTCCGCGGTCAAGTCCATGGCGGACGCGTGCGACCAGGCCCTCTCCCGTGCCGGCCTGACTGGTGACGACGTTGATGTCCTCATCCCGCACCAGGCCAACCTCCGCATCATCGAGGCGACCGCCAAGCACGCCGCCATGCCGATGGATCGCGTCTTCGTGAACATCGACCGGTTCGGCAATACGTCGTCCGCATCGATCGCCATCGCGCTGGACGAGTGCGTGCGCTCCGGCAGGATCGGGCCCGGCTCGGTGGTTCTCATGGTGACCTTCGGTGGCGGCTTTACCTGGGCGAGCGTGGTGGTGCGGTGGTGACAGCTGTCGTCCTGTGCCCCGGTCAGGGAGCACAGCGGGTGGGGATGGGCAAGGATCTGGCGGAACGGTTCTCCGAAGCACGTGATCTCTTCGCGGCCATCGATGACGCTCTCGGTTTCGGACTCTCCCGGCTGATGTGGGAAGGCCCGGAGGTGGAGCTCACGCTCACCCACAACACCCAGCCCGCGATCCTCGCCCACAGCCTCGCCGTCGCCGCCGTCGTGCGGCCCCGGCTTCGCCTGGTCGCCGGTGCCGGGCATTCCCTGGGGGAATACGCCGCCTACGGTGTGGCGGGCTCTCTCACCCCGGCAGACGCTGCCCGGCTGGTCCGCAAGCGCGGCGAGCTGATGCACGGCGCCGGGGAAAAGCGTGCCGGCACCATGGCCGCCGTCCTCGGCCTGGCCACTGACGCCGTTGCCACTGCCTGCCGCGAAGCCAGCACGGCCTCGGAGATCGCCGTGCCGGCGAACCTCAACACCCAGGACCAGACGGTGATCTCGGGTGATCCGCCGGCCGTCGAGCGCGCCGGCGAGAAGTGCAGGGGGGCGGGCGCCAAGCGGGTCCTGCCGCTCAAGGTGAGCGGCGCCTTTCACTCGCCGCTGATGGCGCCGGCGCAGGCCGGCCTCCGTGCGGAGCTCGAGCGGGTTTCGTTCCGGGCGCCGTCGTTCCCGGTGATCGCCAACGCCACCGGCGAGGCCGTGAGGGATGCCGGCGATGCGCTGCGGCTGCTGGACCTTCAGCTCGTCTCGCCGGTGCGCTGGGTGGAGTGCATGACCCGGGCAGCCGAGGTCGCGGGTCCGGGCGTCACGTTCGTCGAGATGGGGCCGGGCAACGTGCTTGCCGGCCTGCTCAAGCGAATCGTGGCGGACGCGAAGAGCGTGTCGCTCGGCACCGCGGACGAGGTCACGAAGTTCATGGAGGCCGCGTGAGCACGGGACTGGCCGGCAAGGTCGCGCTTGTGACCGGCGGGTCGCGCGGTATCGGCCGCGCCATCGCGCAGAAGCTGCACGATGCCGGCGCGAAAGTGGCGATCGTGGCCCGCGACGAAGCCCGCGCAAAGGGCGTCGCCGCCGAGCTGGGTGCCGGGGTGATCGCGGTCGCCGCCGATGTCGCGGATCCGGCGCAGGTCACCGCCGCCGTGGAGCAGGTGGAGAAGGGCCTGGGACCGGTGGACATCCTGGTGAACAACGCCGGTGTCACGCGCGACGGCCTGCTGGTCCGCATGAGCGACCAGGACTGGGACACCGTGCTGGACGCCAATCTCAAGGGCGCGTTCAACATGATGAAGGCCGTGACCCGGGGCATGATGAAGCGCCGCGACGGGCGCATCATCAACATCTCGAGCGTGGTCGGCATTACCGGCAACCCGGGGCAGGCCAACTACTCGGCGTCCAAGGCGGGGCTCATCGGCCTGACCCAGTCGGTCGCGCGGGAGCTGGCGTCCCGGAACATCAGGGTCAACGCGGTGGCGCCGGGGTTCATCGACACCGACATGACCCGCGAGCTGAACGACGAGCAGCGCAAGAAATTGCTCGAGCAGATCCCGCTGGCGCGCCTCGGCAGTGGCGACGACGTGGCCAACGCGGTGGTCTTTCTGGCGTCCGACCAGGCCAGCTACATTACAGGCCAGGTGCTGGTCGTTGACGGCGGCATGGTAACGTGAAGCGAACCTTCCAAATACAACCATTCTAGAGGACGGTCATGAGCGACATCGAAGAAAAGGTCAAGGACATCATCGCCGAGGAGCTGGGAGTGGAGCGGGACAAGGTCACGCCCGCCGCGAGCTTCATGGAAGATCTCGGCGCCGACAGTCTGGATACCGTCGAGCTCGTCATGGCGTTCGAGAAGGAATTCGACATCGACATCCCGGATGAAGAGGCGGAGAAGCTCCGCACCGTCGGCGATGCCCTGAAGTACCTCCACGACAAGTCCGGCAAGTAAGCGTTGTCTCGGCGCGTTGTCGTAACCGGGATCGGCCTGGTATCTCCTCTGGGAAATACCACGGCCGAAACCTGGGACGGCCTGCTGGCGGGACGCTCGGGGGCGGGGCCCATCACCCGCTTCGACCCTTCGAGCCTCGACGTGCGGTTCGGCTGCGAGGTAAAAAACTTCGATCCCCTCAAGTTCATGGACAAGAAGGAAGCCCGGCGCTTCGACAAGTTTCTCCAGTTCGCCATCGCCGCCGCCCACGAGGCGACCTGCGATGCCGGGCTGGAGGGGAAGGCGCCGGACGGCGAGCGCACCGGTGTCATCATTGGCAGCGGCATCGGCGGCATCATGACGTTCGAGGAGCAGTGCCGGATCTACATTACGGAAGGCCCCTCGCGCGTGTCCCCCTTCTTCGTCCCGATGTTCATTCCGAACATCGCGTCGGGGGTCGTGTCGATCCGCTATGGCGCGAAGGGCCCCAATTACTGCACCGTGTCCGCGTGTTCCTCGTCGGCCCACGCGATCGGTGAGGCCTACCGCCTGATCCAGCGCGGTGAAGCCGACGTCATGATCGCGGGCGGGGCGGAAGCCGCCATTACGCCGCTTGCGATCGCCGGCTTCCAGAACATGAAGGCACTGTCCACCCGGAACGACGAGCCGCAGAAGGCGTCGCGGCCATTCGACAAGGGCCGGGACGGCTTTGTCATGGGTGACGGGTCGGGTATCGTGATCCTGGAGTCGCTGGATCACGCCAAGGCCCGCGGCGCAAAGATCCGCGGCGAGGTCCTGGGCTATGGCATGAGCGCCGATGCGTACCACATCACGCAGCCGCCGCCGGGAGGCGAAGGCGCCAAGCGCGCGATGATCGCCTGCATGAATGATGGCAAGATCAACCCGGCCGACGTGGGCTACATCAACGCCCACGGGACCTCGACGCCGCAGGGCGACGTGGCGGAGACCAGGGCGGTGAAGGACGTGTTCGGTGCGCAGGCGAAGAAGCTGATCATGGGCTCCACCAAGTCCATGACCGGGCACCTCCTGGGTGCCGCTGGGGCGCTGGAATTCGCCATCAGCACCATGGTGCTCCAGACCGGCAAGATCCCGCCGACCATCAACCAGGATCAGCCGGACCCCGAATGCGACCTGGACTGCGCACCCAACAAGATGGTGGAGCGTCCGGTGAAGGTGGCGCTTTCCAATTCGTTCGGCTTTGGCGGACACAACGCGAGTCTCGCCGTAGCGCGCTTCACCGACTGACATGATCAAGGTGCGTGACCCCCGGCTGTGGCCTGTCGCCCAGAAGGTCGAGGCCGGGGAACGTCTCTCCCCCGACGACGCGCTGGCGCTGTTCGAGAGCGGGGACCTGATCGCGATCGGCCAGATGGCGTCCCTGGCGAATCACCGCCGGAACGGCGACCGGGTCTTCTTCGCCGCCAACCAGCACATCAACCCCACCAACGTCTGCATCCTTCGCAACACCTGCACCTTCTGCTCGTTTGCGCGGATGCCTGGAGAAGAGGGGCATTACACCCGGACGCTGGACGAGGTGCTGCTGGAGGCGGAGGCGGCGCGGGACAATCCCACGCGCGAGTTCCACATTGTGGGCGGGCTCCATCCCAAGCTGCGGCTCGAGTACTACGCGGACATGATCCGCGAGCTCAAGCGGAAGCACCCGGGCGTGCAGGTGAAGGCGCTCACGGCGGTGGAGATCGCGCACCTCGC
>CAMDCH010000229.1:0-4599 GCA_945889655.1 bacterium HR33 | reverse complement strand
TGTAGACCGCTTCCTGCGTGGCTTCGATGACCGCCTCGAAGAGCTGAGCCTGGTTCGGGTTGAGCAGCTCCTCGACCTGGAGCGGCGTGGGGCTGTTCCGCACCCGTCGCACCGACTTCGCGGTGGAGAAGGCGATGACGTAATCGCCCGAGCTGTTGGCCGCGTACGACCCCGTCCGTGACAGCCCCATCATGGCGCGTCGCCCGATCCGCTCGAGGCTGTGCCCCGAGAGCGGCGCGTCGGTCGCTACGATGACCATGCAGGACCCGTCGTCCTTCAGCGGATCCTCGAAGGGAATCGCGCCGCTCTGCTGCTGGATCTGCGCCCGGAAGGGATAGTTGCCCAGCTCCCGGCCGACCGGCGCGCCATTGATGGTGAGATCGCCGCCGAAGTTGGCCTGTACCAGCACACCCACGGTGTACCCGCCGAGCGACGCCGGCAGCTTGCGCGAGCTGGTGCCGATGCCCGCCTTGAAACCGAGCGCATTCGTTCCCGTGCCGGCGCCCACGCTGCCCTCGGCCACGGGGCCGCTGGCCGCGTTGTCGAGCGCCGCCTTCACGTGTTCGTACTTCACGGGGTCACGCCACATGTCGCTCAGCGTCCCGTCGTTGGTCTCGCCGACGATTGGATTGATCGTGTGCAGGGCAGTTCCCGGCGCGTCGTGCTCGAGCATGTACTGCACCAGCGCCCGGCTCACGGTCCACACGCAGAGCGTGCAGGTGAGCATGATGGGCGACTCGATCTCGCCGAATTCCCGGACCTGTGTCTCGCCGGTCATCTTGCCGTACCCATTGCCCACGTAGACCCAGCCGGGCACGGGCTCGTTGTAGACATTGCCTTCGTGGGGAACGACGGCGGTGACCCCGGAGCGTACGCTGTCCCCCTGGATCACGGTCGTCTGCCCCACCTTCACGCCCGGGACATCGGTGATCGCGTTGTACTGCCCCGGCGGGAAGATGCCGACCACGACGCCCACGTCACGCGCCCGGGGGCGCGCCTGCTGCTGCGCGGCCGCATTCTCGGGTGCGAGTGCCAAAGCCAGCGTCACAGCGCAAATCAGGTATCTCATGTGAGCGTCCCCGCTATCTCGAGTTTACTCGCCGCCGCCGCCGCCATCTCCGCCGCCTGACCCTCCGCTGTCTCCCCCGCCGGAATCGCCACCGCCGGTGCTGGTGGAGTCAGACATGGAATCGTGGCCGCTCGCGCCGCCGTGGTCGTGATGGCCACCGTGATGCGTGTCGCCGGACGAGCCGCTGTCTCCGTCCGACGCGTATATGGCGGCATCGGACGACGACCGGGTACCGGGCCGGCGATGGCGCAGGTACCGGCTAACGCGGACCCCCACGACCAGCACCGCCAGAGCAATCATCATCGAGGGAATCAGTGCCATTTGCCACCACGCCTGGATGCAGGGTCAGTCGAACCGCGGATTCACCACGTTATTGAACTTGGAGCCGAAGCGATAGCTCAGGCCAAAGTTGATCGAGAAGCTGTAGTCGGTGCCGAGCTGGCGGCGCTCGGCCACGATCTCCTCCGGGGTTGCTTCGCCGCGGGGGAGGAATATCTGGTCCTTGATCCGCTCCACCTCCGCAAACGCATTGAGGGAGAGCCCTCGCACGATGCGGACGTTGAAGTTGGTGAACAGGGACAGGTTGTGCTTGGCGGGATCGTGCAGGTACTGGAAGGCGCCCGCCTGCGCGTAGACACTTCCCCAGGGCTGGTTGAGCGACGCCTGGATCTCGAGATTGTGGACCGGATGCGTCTCGGAGAAGCGGTCGAAGAGGGTTTGCTCCTCGTAGTTCAGGTACCGCGCGCCAGCGGAGTAACGAAAGACAAAACGTTTGCGGGACGACACCGAATAGGGAAAGATGTCGTACTCGATGCCCGCGCCACCTTCGAACTGGAAATCGAGGTTGCGAAATGTGCTCGTCTGTGTGCCGGCGACTCCGCCGAAGGACCAGTGCTGGCCGAGACTCCGGACTATCAGGAGGTTGCTGGAGTAATCACGTGACGAGTTGACGAAGGTGGTCGTCTCGTCGATCTCCACCTCGCTGCGGGCACGTCGCACCGATCCGTTCAACTCGATCTTCCACGCGTCGGTGACCCGGTTGGCGGAGGTACCAACCCTGTAGGAATGTGAACTGCTCCGCCGTTCGCCATGCAACGAACCGTTCAGGTTGGTGCTGAAGGTCCAGTAGTTCCAGGGGTCTTTCACGGCCGGAGTCGCCGCCGAGTCGGTGACGGCGGGCGCCGTGTAGGTCACGGTCAGTTGTTGGGCTGCCGGGGTGCCGGCCACGAACCGCACCAGGCCGAGCTTGATGACTTTCACGACGTTAGCCCGGATCTCATCGTCAACGTCGGTGTTGCGCGTGACCAGGTGCAGCGTGTCTGCCGCGCCCGCGAATCGTCGCAGGCCGATGAAGTTCAGCGTGTATACCTCGCCGCCGCCGGTGTCCTCGGATGGTATGAGAAGGTGAACATCCGCGTCGGTGCGGTCCCGGGCCCAGTCAACGAAGGCCACTTCCCGCCGAAAGAAGTCGAAGTCACAATCGGCGTGACAATCCAGGAATACCGCCGTGCGAAGTGGCGGCGCCGGTGCCTGGCCTCCCGCTGCTTCAGTCATGACGATGGAAAAGGCCACCAGAACGACACTAGTAGTTTTTAGCACGGGTGAAACCTTCAAGGATGTAGCCCGGGAAGCAAGACGGAACGCGAGGAACCTCGCCAGCGGCGGCGACGTTTCCATTAGTAACGACGGTCTTTTGGTCCTCACACGGAGCAGGCTTTGTCCATTCGACCAGTGAAGCGAATCGTCCAATCCCAGCCCACCATCGAAGGGGCCGGGGTGAAGCTGCGCCGAGCCTTTGGCTTCGGCGCCACCGAAGAGTTCGATCCTTTCCTTCTGTTTGACGACTTCCGTAACGACACACCCGAGGATTTTCTCGCTGGGTTTCCGTGGCATCCCCACCGTGGCATCGAGACTATCACCTATGTGCTCTCGGGTGAGGTGACGCACGGGGACAGCCTGGGCAACAAGGGCGTCCTCGGCGCGGGCGACGTCCAATGGATGACCGCGGGCAGCGGCATCCTGCACCAGGAGATGCCGAAGGGTGACGCGAAGGGGCAGATGCACGGCTTCCAGCTCTGGGCCAATCTCCCGTCGTCGCTCAAGATGACCGACCCTCGCTACCAGGATGTGCAGGGGAAGGACGTTCCCGAAGTCATGGATGACGACGGCACACGTGTGCGAGTCGTCGTGGGTGATTTCTGGGGGAAGAAGGGACCGGTGGAAGGCGTCGCGGCGGACCCGCAGTACCTGGACGTCTCAGTTCCTGCTGGAAAGCGGAAGACGCTCAAGGTGGAGACGTCGCGCCAGGCGTTCGCGTATGTGTTTGAAGGGAGTGGGTCGTTCCGGGATGCCTCTGATCCCCAAGGGGTGGTGACGGAACAGGTGGGCGCAGGTGGTGTGGCGGGCGGGACGATTCTCTCGGATGCGTCCAATCGTTCGCTGGTCCTGTTCGACCGTGGCGACGAGGTGACGGTTCAGGCGGGGGATGAAGGGATTCGTTTCCTGCTGATTTCGGGGAAGCCGATCAAGGAGCCCGTTGCATGGTACGGACCTATCGTGATGAACACCCGGGATGAACTGCGGCGTGCCATGGCAGAACTCAATGACGGCACCTTCATCAAGCACCGTTAACCGCGCCTTGTTGCCGCGGGGACGCCCCTCGTAAATGCGATGTAGTCTGTGGGGAGTGGCTCGAGTCCCGATTGGCGCAGCACCAGGTTGATCTTGCCGCGATGGTACTGCGCGTGCATCGCGACGTGCAGGAGAATGTCCCCGACCATGCCCTCGAACGATTTCCCCAGGCTGTTGGTGTAGGGAATCTTCGTCGCCAGCAACTCGGCTGTCAGCTTGCCGAGGTACGCGCCGAACCCGTCATGCACCTGCTTGCAGAGAATTTCGAGCGCCGCCGGCGGATCGGTGTTCCAGACCGCCGAGCGCGAGGGCCGCAGCTCGAGGCGAGAGAGCCAGGTCTCCGTGGCGCCGAGGATGTGACCGTATTCCCCCCACGCCTCGGCGGGCGTCTCGGTGGATCTCCGCAACCCGGCGAGCATGATCTCGTCCGCCCACCGCGCGTGCTGAAAGAGTCGCGTGATCTCGCCAATCATCGCTACAGGTCCTTCCGGAAACAGCGGATCGTTTCCACCTCGGTGAAGCCCAGCGCCTTGTGCGCCATCTCGCTCAGCGTGTTGTCCGCCAGCGCATCCGAGCCGAACTCCGTGCATCCCTGCGTGCGGCCCCACGCTTCCGCGGCCGCGACCAGCGCAGCACCGACGCCTTTTCGACGCAGGCCAGGGATGACGTACCAGCCTTCGAGGTAGGCGACTCGGCCGGTGTAACACCCCTCTGCGTACGGGCGGATCGAGAGATCGACGAAGCCGGCCGGTGTCCCGTCGGCGTCTTCAGCGATGAGGATGGCGCCGAGCGTGGACCGTCCCTTCCCGTCGAAGAATTCCTCCATGTCCTGTCGGTGCCACTGGTCAGTTTCGTCGGGCCAGAGGTCGAGGCGAAAGCGCAGGAGTGCAGGGATGTCG
>CAMDCH010000228.1:0-4654 GCA_945889655.1 bacterium HR33 | reverse complement strand
CGGTAAACGGAATCGAGCGCCCGGCCCAGCGTCGCGTAGTAGACGCCGAGCACTTTCTCATCTTCCCACGCCGCGGCCACCCGCCCGGCCGTGACGCTGTCACCGCGCGAGCGGAAAAACCGCTCCGCCCCGCGGTAGCCGACGAACATGGCCAGGCTCTCGTTGAACGCGACCGATCCCGGGACCCAGATGGTGTTGTGGGTGACTTCGTGGATGACGGTCTCCACGAGCTGGCCCGTGTCCCTCGAGAGCGCGGTCGAGAACAGTGGGTCGCTGAACCATCCCAGCGTCGAGAAGGCGCCAGCCGGACGCACGTAGGTATCGTAGCCGTTCGATTCGAGGACTCGGGCCTCGCGTTGCGCGGAGGCCAGGTCCCAATAGCCGTGGTACGGCACGCGGCCGACGATGGGGAACCACCAGGTGTGCTCGCTGAGGCTGTAGCGCGGCGTGGCGGCCAGCACCAGGACCAGGGTGTCACGCCCCACGTCCACGAAGCTGGTGTACGTCTCCTTCACCGCGAGATCCAGCGAATCGGCGGCGAACCGGCGAGCGCCGAGGACCAGCCGGAACCGCGAGCGGCGGGCCTCGCTCGTCGCGGGGTCGGCGATCAACCGCTCGAGCGAGTGTCGCCGCAGCAGGAAGCGTCCCTCCTCGTACCCGGCACGCAGGACGAATCGCACGTCGGCGCTGAGCGCGGCGCCGAGACCCACCAGCAGGATGACGCCGGCCATCAGGATGCCGGCGGCCCGGAGTATCACTCGACGCCAGGGCATCAGAATGTCAGTCGCAGGCCCAGCCGGTGCCGGGAAACGGAGAGCAGCGAGGGTTCATAGGCATAGTCCGCGATCAGGCGGCCCAGGACCACGCTTCCGCCGTAGGTCATGGATGACGGATGGTATCCCGGCCAGGGCGATCCGTACGCGAGCCGCCCCACGACGCCGACACCCTTGATCACGGTACCTGCTTCGCCACCGGCCACGAACCGGGACCGCCGGCTTTCGGGCCACTGTACCTCGAGCGATGAGAGCAGCCGGAAGGACTCCTGCGGGTCGACGTAGTTCATGGTGAAGCCCAGGCGGGTGAGACGGGGAAGGACCACGGTAGAGCCATCTACCTGGTTGCCGCCCACGTTCTGCATCGAGAAACCGATCGCCATGATGTCGAAGATGGCGATGGCCATGCCCCAATCGGCCCCCCACGCTCGCGATGTCACGCCTCCCTGGCGGGAGCCGATCCATTTGGCAGACGCGCCGGCCGCGATGAGCCCGAAACGGTAGATCGCCGATCCCGTGATGAGTCGCTCGTCGGGGCCCGCGCCGCCGAGCACGGACTGGATGCCGCCACCGAGATCGAATTGGCGGAGGCGCCACGCGCCGGCCGCCGTAGTGGCCCGGCGCCCTCCCGGCTCGCGGCGGAAGGCGCCTTCGAGAGCGATGTGTCGGATGGTGGCCAGGCCGGCCGGGTTCCCGAAAACCGAGCCCGCGTCGCCCACCAGCGCGGCGCTCGCGCCGTTGAGCCCGGACGAACGCACGGACCCCGGCGTCCGAAGTACCAAGGGGACCTGCGCGGCAAGTCTTGGGGCCACGCCAAAAACTGTAGTGGCCAGCAGGAAAATCTCGAAGCGGCTCGTGCGCGTGCCTATCGGATGCGGATCACGTTCAGTCGCGCGAGAACATCGGTGCCGATGGGCACGCCGGCGGTGTTGGTCAGCCGGAGCGTGAAGCCCCGCCCGCTGGGCGGCTGCACCACCCGGAAATAGTCCCCCGATCCCGCGCGCAGCACACCCGTGACCGCGAATGTCCCCGCGTTCCGCACCGCGGGGACGAGCGGGTACGGGCGGTCGTAGCGCGCCGGCTGCTGCTGGTTCAGGGCCGAGTACGTCGTCCGGAACGCCCAGCTGTCGTACCTGAGACGGGCGGGCGCGGTGAAGCCCGGCAGGTCGGAGACCCAGTTCGTCAGGAACCACTGGCTCAACAGCCGGCTCAGTGGCTCACCGGCGGCGGAGGTGATGTTCTCTGTTCCCACCAGGCGGGTTTCCAGCAGCCGCCGGGGAAATCCCGGCCCGAACTTGTCGGTCAGCCACCGGACAAACAGCCACGATCCCCCGCGTTCCGCCAGCGAACCGGTGCCCGCGCCGCTGAACATCACGAACGTCGCGCTCGGATCCTTGAGGTACTGGTACCCATTGAACAAGTCGCCGATCACGAAGTCAGAGAAGCCCTGGTTGTTTCCCATCTCCTGCAGCTTGCGCCCACCCAGCTCCTCGGCGAAATGGGACAGCGCCTCGTTCAACCATGTTTCCTCGGGTTTCCCCTTGCGGAAGAGCACATGCTGTCCGTAGCTGATCATGTGCTGGAACTCATGGATGAACGTCGCGGGCACGATCTGCGTGATCCGGTCCTTGGGAATCGTGCACGTGATCGTGGCTGACGCGTCCGGCACCACCGAGTAGAACACCTCAGCCTGGTTGGCCCGGTTGTCCTCGGCGTAGGCCGGGTCGATATCGATTGCGTAGAAGAAACCCACGATGACGCTCTGCGAGCACTGCTCGGCCGGCGTGAGGCGGTTCACCACGGGCGTGAGCAGCACCAGCACCTTGCCGTTCTTGTCCACGTCCGACTCCACACCGAACGTCTTCGAATCCACGTCGTACAGCACGTTGTCGAACAGCGAGCCGAAGCCGGTGAAGTCGCCATCGGTGAATCCGTTCGCGGGCACCGACTCGTCCTGGTAGATCGCGACGTGCGGCCCGACATAGCGCGCCACCGCCTTCACCTTCGTGAAGTCGGGCGCCTGCTTGCAATCGAGCTTGTTGCAGACGGAGAACTCCCGCTTGTCTCCCACCTTGGGCGCCGCGGCCGCGACCTGCGCGGCCGTCGGCGCGACGTAGGGAACCTCGGGGCGCGGGAGCGCCGCCGCCTCGCGTTCAGCCTGGCGGAGAAAACCGTGGAACCGGTCGGCGGTCGTTTCAACCTCGGCGACGGGAACCGCCGGCGCCACCGCGATGACCACCGAGTCGCCACTCAACCGGTAGTCGCCCTGTATCCCCGGCAGCGATGTGACGGATTGGGGAGCCACGAGGTATTCGGCTCCTGCCACACCCGCCGCGGGGAACGTCGCGCACCCCGTCAGCTGCGCGGGGTCGATGGAGGCATAGTCCCCCACGGCCAGCTGTACCGTCGCCGCGGCCGTGTTCGCCGCGGTCAGCGTGTTGGAATACGCGCCGCTCACCCGCACGCGTACCGTCGCGGAGCCGGGCGCGAGACAAACCGGCACGACCGCGGTCACCGATGTGGCGCTCGCTGCGTTGACGCGCGCGTACGCGCCGCCGATCTCGGCCGTCGCGGCGGCCGAGAGGTTCGTGCCTGCGATCGTCACGACGTCGCCGCCGGAAAACGTCGCCGGAGTCACGCTCGTGATTGCCGGGGGCGTGGTAGCCGTGACCGTGAAATTCACGGTGAGACTGGTCTTGTCCGCTACGACCGCGGTGATGGTGACGGTGCCCGTCGCGGCCGGCGCGGTGAACTCCACCTGCGCGATACCCAACGCGTCGCTGAAGCTCACCGAGTCGGAAAGGACGCCCGGCGCCCCGCCTCTCCAGCGCAGCTGCGTGCGCGGGACGACAGTGCCGTCGCTCAGCGTGAGCTTCACCGCCAGCGGCTGCGGGAGGCGCGCGCCGCCCGGCACGCTCTGGTTGTCGCTCGCGGCCACCTTCTCGATCTGGTCGGGAACGGGAACGTCGTCTCCGCACGCCGCGACGGCGAGAACCAGGACGAGAACGGTGGAAAGACGCTTCGTCAACGGCATTTCCTCGTGAGAAAGAGCCGATTCGAGCTGGATGGGCACGGCAGAATCGCGTGCCGAGACGCGCAGTAACCAAACACCGCATGAACGTCGCACCCTGACGCCGGAGCCGCGGTGAGGCTCGCCACCACGCCCGGGAGGCGTCGTGTAACTCTCGGCGTGACCGCAAGATACGACCGTCGCGCGAGTTTTGACAACGCCCTGAACCCGGCATACTTTCAGAACGATGAGCTTCGTTCACCTGCATACGCATTCCGAATACTCACTGCTCGACGGCGCCAACCGCATACCTGATCTGGTAGAACGCATTACCGGCCTGGGGATGGACAGCCTGGCCGTCACGGATCACGGCAACCTGCATGCGGCCTGCGCCTTCTACGCCGAAGCCCGCAAGGCCAAGATCCGGCCCATCCTGGGATTCGAAGCCTATCTCGCGTTCGGACCGCGCCAGGGACGTGACCGGCCCGCGGGAGCACCTGCCAACTATTCGCATCTCGTTCTGCTCGCGAAGAACAAGACCGGTTACCGCAACCTGATCCGCCTCTCGTCCATCGGGTTTCTCGAGGGCTATCACCGTCGTCCCCGCGTGGACAAGGAAGTCCTGGCCGAGCACCGCGAAGGAATCGTGTGCCTGGCCGCCTGCCTCTCGGGCGAGGTCGCCCTCTGGCTCCGCCAGGGCAACTACGATGAGGCGAAACGCTCGGCCGAATGGTTCGCGAAGAACTTCGGCCCCGATGGCTTCTGGCTGGAGGTGCAGAATCACGGGCTGCCCGACGAGCAGGTCGTCACCGAGGGCATGTTCCGCCTGAGCGCGGAGCTGGGCATCCCCGTCGTCGCCACCAACGACGCG
>CAMDCH010000227.1:0-4708 GCA_945889655.1 bacterium HR33 | reverse complement strand
GTCAACCGTATCATCGACGTCTTCCCGTCCCACCAGCAGTCGCAGGTCCGCGCCCAGCTGGCGTTCGTGCTCGAAGGCGTTATCACGCAGACCTTGCTCCAGAAAGCCAACGGCAAGGGCCGCGTCATGGCCTGCGAGATCATGGTCTGCACACCCGGCATCCGCGCGATGATCCGCGAGGACAAGATTCACCAGATCTATTCGGCCATGCAGGCGGGCAAGAAACACGGCATGCAGACGCTCGCCGATGACCTGTACCGTCTCTACATGTCGCGCGAAGTGTCGCTGGAAGAATGCCTGCGGGTCAGCACGGATCAGAATGAATTCCTGCGCATGATCGGCCAGCAGGTGCCGGACGAAGACGGGGGCGGGAAACCCGGCGCGCCCGGACAGAAACCGCTCGCGGGCATCAAGCGCTGAAGCCAGGATTGAAGCCGCAGAACCAGTTAACGCGTTAACGTCCCCCGCTCCCGAAAGGGCGCCGTCCTGAGCGAAAGCGAAGGAAGCGGGGACAGGGGTGAGGTGAGGTATGCCGACATTCGAGTACACAGCCAGGACGCCACAGGGCCAGGAACAGACCGGGACCCTGGACATGCCGAACCAGGAAGCGGTCGTCGCGGAGCTTCGCAAGAAGAAGCTCCTCGTGGTCCGCGTCCGCGAAGCCAAGTCCGCCAAGAAGGGCGGCCGGGTCCCCACCCGCGACGTCGTGATCTTCACCCGGCAGTTCGCCACGATGATCAATTCCGGCCTGCCGCTGGTGCAGGCACTGGACATTCTCGCCAAGCAGACCGAGAACAAGGTCCTTTCGGAAGTGACAAAGGCGGTGGTGTACGACGTGGAAAGCGGTCACACGCTGGCTGACGCGCTCGACAAGCACAAGAATGCGTTCTCCAACCTCTACGTCAGCATGGTCTCGGCGGGCGAAGCGGGCGGTATTCTCGACACCATTCTGCTGCGACTCGCGGGCTTCATGGAAAAGAATGACGCCATCGTCCGCAAGGTGAAGGGCGCCATGGTCTACCCGGCGGTCATCTTCTCGGTCGCGGCCATCGCGGTGACCGTGCTGCTCATCTTCGTGATTCCGACCTTCCAGCAGATGTTCGCGTCCGTGAACCTGACACTGCCGCTGCCGACCCGCATCGTGATCATGATGTCGGAATTCCTCCAGAGCCCCTTCGGATTCCTGGGTATTCCGGCGGCGGCCACGGGGTTCTACTTCTTCATCAAGAGCTACTACAAGACGGACAGGGGCCAGCTGGTCATCGACAAGGTGCTGCTGAACGCTCCGATCCTCGGCGACCTGCTCCGCAAGTCAGCCGTGTCGCGCTTCACCCGTACGCTCGGCACGCTCATCGCGTCCGGCGTATCGATTCTCGACGGCCTCGAAATCACGGCGCGTACCGCCGGCAACCGCGTGATTCACGACGCCGTCATGGGATCGCGCCACTCGATCGCTGGCGGTGAAACCATCTCGGGGCCGCTCGAAAAGTCCGGCGTGTTCCCCCCGATGGTGACGTCCATGATCGCGGTCGGCGAAGCCACCGGCGGCCTGGACGAAATGCTCTCGAAGATCGCCGACTTCTACGACGACGAAGTCGACGCCGCGGTCGGTACCCTGCTCTCGATGATGGAACCGATCATGATCGTCTTCCTGGGTGGCGTCGTCGGCGGCATGATCGTCGCCATGTACCTGCCGATCTTCGACATGATCAACGCGGTGCAGGGCTAAGGCCCTCACCCCATCCCGACGAAACGCCCTCCTTTGCGGGAGGGCGTTTTGTTTTTAGGCCCGGCACGATATGTGAGATACGTAGGGGTCACCTGGCTCCTCGCTAATCTGGCCATGGTCTTAAGTAGTTGAAAAAACTGCACTTGGGCTTTTGACCCCCCAAGTGCTGCTATTGCAATTTGCCAGAACTGGACTACATCTTGGCCACCATGCGGATTTTGGGACCGAAGGCGATGGAGGGACTCAGGCTCGGCGCCCGCAAGGCAATGCCGAGGCCTGCCCGGCTTTTCCTGTGGGTCTATTTCTGGCGCGTGGTCATCGCCGTTGTCGTCTTCATCGCCGCGGCTTTCAATTTTCGCGTTGTGGCCCCGACCGACCTGCTGGCGCTCGCCGTCGCAACGATTGTCACGCTCTTCGTCACCGCGGCCTCTTTCTGGCATACCCAGCTCGCGAAGGCGGAGCCCGGCCCGACTTTCATCTACATGCAGTCGCTGCTCGACCTCGCGCTGGTGACGACCATCGTCCATGTCACTGGCGGAGCCGACAGCTCGCTTCCCGCGCTCTACATCCTGGTCATCACGGTGAGTTCCGTCCTGATGCCGGTCGGCTCCGGCCTGCTCGTCACGCTTCTCGCCAGCATCCTGTACTTCACGGACATCATCCTCCAGAACCAGCTCTCCGCCTCCATCGGCCTCCAGATCGGTGTCTTCGTGCTCGTGTCGATCGCGTCCGGCTGGGTGGCTCGCCTGGCGCGGACCGTCGGCGCGCAGCACACGGTGCTGGAGCAGGAGGTTCGCCGGCTCCGTCTCGAAGCCAGCGATATCCTGAGCCACATCAGCAGCGGCGTGCTCTCGGTGGATGGCGATGGCATGCTCCTTTTTGCCAACCGCTCGGCCGAGAGCCTGCTCGGCTTCAGTGCCGTGGAGTGGGCGGGCGGGCCGGTACTGGACCTCCTGAAGGAGCGGTGTGGCGAGCTGTGGTCCGCCATCCGGTCCACCAGGGAGCGTGGAGAGCCGATCTACCGCGCCGAAGGCCGGATCGCCTACGGCGACCGCGACTTCGCGGTCGGCCTCACGACCACCGCGCTGCCGAGGGAGGGTGAAGGAATGCCCTCCGTCACGGCCATCTTCACCGATATCTCCGACCAGAAGCGCATCGAGCAGCTCCATTTGCGCACCGAGCGTCTCGAGGCAGTGGCGGAGCTGTCCGCGTCGCTCGCCCACGAGATCCGTAACCCCCTCGCGTCCATCCGCTCGTCCGTGGAGCAGATCGCGCGCTCGGCGCGCGGCAACGAGGATGACCGCTTTCTCGGGCAGCTGGTCATGCGCGAGAGCGACCGCCTCTCCCGCATCCTGAGCGAATTCCTGGATTTCTCGCGTGTCCGCGTGACCCGCCGCCGCCCTCTCGATCTCTCCGAGGTGGCGCGCGCGGCTGTGGATGTCGTGCGCGAGCATCCCGACTGTCCCGGCACGGCCGAGCTCACCGTGAGCGGCGGGGCCGCCATGCTGGAAGGAGACGAAGACTTGTTGCACCGCGTCGTGCAGAACCTCGTGCTCAATGCCGTGCAGGCCACCGGCGCCGGCGCCCGGGTCAAGGTGGAGGTGCGCGAAGCGACCGCCGCCGACCTGCCGCGAGGCGTGGCCGTCGAGAAGCCGATGATGCTCCGTGTGTCCGACAACGGGCCCGGCATTCCCGTGGAGGTACGGCAGCGGCTTTTCAGCCCCTTCGTCACCGGGCGAATCGGCGGGACCGGGCTGGGGCTCGCCATCGTGCAGCGGGCCGTACAGGCCCACCGCGGGTTCGTGCTGGTGGATTCCGCGCAGGGACGCGGCACCGTTTTCACCGTGCTCTTCCCCGCCAAGGCCGCGGCCGAGGCCGCCGCATGACCACCCAGTCTCCGTCGGTCCTCATCATTGATGACGAGTCGGGGATCCTCGACACCCTGCGGATCCTGCTCAAGAACTCGGGCTTCGACGTCGAAACCGCGCAGGGCGGCACCGCGGGCCTGGAGGCGATCAAGCGCGGCACCCCCGACATCGTGCTGAGCGACGTCCGCATGCCCCAGGTCGGCGGCATCGAGATTCTCGAGGCGGCGCTCCAGCAGGACCCCGAGACCCCGGTCATCCTGATGACGGCCCAGGCATCCTTGCAGACCGCCATCCAGGCCGTGAACCAGGGCGCGTTCTACTACATCCAGAAGCCGTTCTCCAACGACGACCTGCTCGCCATCCTGCGGCGCGCGGTGGAGTACCGCAACCTCCGGTCGGAGAACAAGCACCTCAAGCGGGAGATCCGCCGGCGTGACCGCTCGCGTGGCGGCAAACCGCTCGGCCGGGCCAAGCGATTCCTTGAAGTCCTGAAGCTGGCCGAGCAGGTGTCACCCACGGAATCCACGGTCCTGATCCAGGGGGAAAGCGGTACCGGCAAGGAAGTCGTTGCGCGCTACATCCACGAGCTGTCCGAGCGCAGCGACGGCCCGTTCTTCTCCATCAACTGCGGGGCGCTGCCCGAGAGCCTGCTGGAGTCCGAGCTCTTCGGCCACGTGAAGGGGTCATTCACCGGCGCGGTGCGGGACAAGCAGGGCCTGTTCGCCGCCGCGCGCGGTGGGACGTTTTTCCTGGACGAGATTGCGGAGACCAAGCCTGCTACCCAGGTCAAGCTCCTGCGGGTTCTCCAGGAGCGCGAAGCTCTGCCGGTCGGCGCCACCGAGCCGATCCCGGTAGATGTGCGCATCGTGGCCGCGACCAATCGCGATCTCGACGAGGAGATCCGGCGCGGGACGTTCCGCTCGGACCTCTACTACCGGCTCAACGTCATCTTGCTGCACCTCCCGCCGCTTCGCGACCGCCGCGAAGACATTCCCATTCTCGCGGAGGCCTTTCTCCAGCGCGTCGCAAGGGACCGGGGCGAGCCGCAGAAACGGCTCGTGGCGGAAGCGCTCGATTCCATCAATGCGTACGACTGGCCCGGCAACGTGCG
>CAMDCH010000226.1:0-4726 GCA_945889655.1 bacterium HR33 | reverse complement strand
ACCGGCCGGCCGGCACTTCAATCCCTCTGGGATCCCGGTCGGGCCCTCGATCACATCCATCTTTCCCGCGATGCGGACCTCGTACTCGTCGCGCCGGCCACCGCGCATCTCATCGCGCGCGCAGCCCAGGGCATGGCAGAGGATTTCCTCACCGCCTTGCTGCTCGCGCGTTCCGGACCTGTGCTGCTCGCCCCGGCGATGAACGACCAGATGTTCGCGCAGCCCGTGACGCAGAAGAACCTCGCAGCACTGCGCGAGCGGGGATGGGAAATCGTGGGACCGGCGGTTGGAGCACTGGCGGAGGGGCCGAGCGACCAGCCCGGACGCATGTCCGAGCCCGAGGAGATCATCGCGTTTGCCGAGCGCGCCATGCGCCGCAGCACGAGCTCGCTGAATGGAAAAAAGGTACTGGTCACCGCCGGCCCCACCCGGGAAGGTATGGACCCGGTTCGCGTCATCACCAATCGGTCGTCCGGGAAGATGGGCTACGCCCTAGCCGAAGCCGCATTCGCGCGGGGTGCCAGCGTGATCCTCGTCTCCGGGCCATCAGCGCTGGCCGCTCCGGCCGGGGTAGAGACCATCCGGGTGGAAAGCACGGATGACCTTTGCGGCGCGGTTGCGGCCCGCCTTCCGGGTGCTGATGTCCTGATCATGGCCGCCGCGCCCGCCGACTTCCGCGTTCCGGACGCCAGTGCCTCAAAGCGGCCGCGCACCGACGGACCAGTCACCATCACCCTTGAGCCCACGGCCGACATCCTGGCCGCGACCCTGCGCCAACGACCGAAGCACCTCGTTGCCGTGGGCTTCGCGCTGGAAACGGGCGCGGATGTCGCGCGCGCTCGCGCCAAGCTCGCGTCAAAAAAACTGGACCTGGTCGTCCTCAACGATGCGACCGAGCAGGGAGCCGGCTTCGAAGTCCCGACCAACCGCGTCACGCTGGTCACAGCCGACGAGGACGTTCCCCTGCCGCTGCTCTCCAAGCGCGAGACCGCGGAACGCATTCTCGACCGCGTGGAGACGCTCACGTGAGCGAAGGCCGCAACCTTTTTCTGGACTACGTCACCCAGCGGCGCTCCCTCGGCGAGGGTCGTGTGATCCTCGACGCGCCCTTGCATATCGCTAGTCAGTCTACTGCGGCGCCAAGGGCATTGTCGCCGACCCCGGGCGCAAGCCCGGGGGAGCCAAAATGGCTGCGGGGCGCGCCGGACATTCCCCCAGCCGGCCTCGTCATCCCGTCCCCGTCGAAGGATCTCTTCGTCGCGGATCCCCTGGGCGCGCTCTCGCTCGACCAGGTCGCGGAACGGATTGCGGAGTGCCACGCGTGCGACCTCTGTAAGGAACGGAAGAAAACCGTCCCGGGGCAGGGAAATCCCGCTGCGCGCCTGGTACTGGTTGGTGAAGGGCCGGGGGCCAACGAGGACGAACAGGGGCTGGCGTTCGTGGGACGCGCCGGACAGCTCTTGACGGAGATCCTCGCGGCCATCGACCTGCCACGTGAGCAGGTGTTCATCGTCAATATCGTCAAGTGCCGGCCGCCCGGGAATCGGAAACCCCTCCCGGACGAGATCGCCAAGTGCCTGCCGTTCCTGTATCGTCAACTCGAGCTGATTCGGCCTTCCGTGATCCTCGCCTTGGGCGCGACGGCCGCCGAGACGCTCCTCAATACCAGGCAATCACTGTCACAGCTGCGCCAACTGGTCCACGATTTCCGGGGCACCCCGCTGGTAGTGACCTACCATCCGGCCGCATTGCTCCGTAACCCCAATTGGAAGAAACCGACCTGGGATGACGTCCGTATCGCCCGCCGACTCCTCGACGCACGCTGAAAGCACGGTCGGACCCCAGACGCCCTGGAGCCAGGAAGCCGAGCAGTCGGTCCTCGGGGCGATGCTGCTGGACAACGATGCCGCGCTGAAGGCCGCACAGTTGCTCGATGTCCCCGCGTTCTACCAGGAATCCCACCGCCGGATTTTCGGCGCCATGCTGTCGCTGCTGGAACGGGGCCAGGTGGTGGACCCGGTCGTCCTCGGAGAAGAGCTCCGGAAGCGCGGTGAGCTGGTAGCCGCCGGCGGGCTCGAATACCTCGCCCTTCTCAACGACGCCGTTCCCACCTCCGCCAACGTCGAGTACCACTGCCGGATCGTGAAGGGCAAGGCGCTGCTCCGACGCCTGATCGATGTCGGTACCGGCATCGTCCGCTCGGCCTACGAGGCCCGGCTGGAAGTCGGCGAGCTGGTGGATGCCGCGGAGCACCAGATCTTCGAGGTCTCCCAGCAGCGCGGTACCCAGGAGATGGTACGGATCAAGGAACTGATGTGGGAGACGGTGGAACGCATAGAAGCGCGCCACCGAGGCGATGAAACGGCACGCGGTGTACGGTCGGGTTTCGTAGACTTGGACAAGATGACCGACGGCTTCCAGAAGAGCGACCTGATCATCGTGGCGGCGCGCCCGTCCATGGGAAAGACGTCGTTCTGCCTGAACATCGCCGCGCATGCTGCCATCGAGGAGAAGATGCCGGTCGCCATCTTCTCGCTGGAAATGTCCCGGGACCAGCTGGTGGAGCGCCTGCTGTCCTCGGAAGGGTTCATTGACCTTGCTCGCATCCGCAGCGGCAACCTCCGGGACGACGATTTCCCCAAGCTGTCACGCGCCGCGGGGTTGCTGGGCTCCGCCCAGCTCTGGATCGACGACACCCCGGCGATGAACCTCCTGGAGATGCGCTCCAAGGCGCGCCGGCTCAAGGTGGAGCATGATGTCCAGCTCTTCGTGGTGGACTACCTCCAGCTCCTCACGGCACCAAAGGATTCCGAGAATCGCCAGTCGGAAATCAGCTTCATCTCCCGGTCCCTCAAGGCCCTGGCCCGCGAGCTCCGCGTACCGTTCATCGTGCTGTCCCAGCTCTCCCGCGCCCCGGAGCAACGGGGCGGCGACCGCCGGCCCATGCTTTCGGACCTGCGCGACTCGGGCGCGATCGAACAGGACGCCGACCTGGTGCTCTTCATTTACCGGCCGGAGATGTACGCAGACGTCATTGAGAAGAACCCGGAGAAGAAGGGCTTCGCGGAGATACACATCGCCAAGCACCGCAACGGTCCCACCGGCAATGTCCGCCTCGCCTTCCTCAAGGAGCTGACCCGCTTCGAGAACTACAAGGGCGACGACGGCGGGGACTACGGTGGCTCCTAAGTCCCGTTCCGTCTATCGCTGTACCGAGTGCGGGGTCGAGCAATCGAAATGGGCCGGGCGATGCGACGGGTGCGGCGCGTGGAACACGCTCGTGGAAGAAATGGCGACCAGCAGCAAGGCCCGCGGAGCCTCCCGGAAGGCACCACTCACCGGTCCGGCACCCATCCCACTCTCCCGTATCGCGCCGGCGCAGTCTGGCCGCTGGAAGACGGGCCTCGACGAGTTCGATTTCGTCCTTGGGGGCGGCATCGTTCCCGGATCGCTGATCCTGGTCGGCGGCGAGCCCGGCATCGGCAAGTCCACGCTGCTGCTCCAATGCGCAGCGCGGCTTCAGCAGGCGGGCATTTCCACCCTATACGCGACAGGTGAAGAGTCGGCCGAACAGGTCAAGCTGCGGGCGGACCGCCTGGAGGAAAACGCCGACGACGTCCAGGTGCTGCCCGAAGTTCGGCTCGACGCCATCGTGGGGCACAGCGTGGCCCTGGGGGCGCGGGTCACGATCGTTGATTCCATCCAGACCGTCTACACGGACGATCTCGAAGGCGCTCCAGGGAACGTGGGCCAGGTGCGGGAATGCGCGGCCAGGCTCATGCGGTTCGCGAAGGAAACCGGGACCGCAACGATGCTGGTCGGCCACGTCACCCGCACCGGGGGCATAGCCGGCCCCAAGACCCTCGAACACATCGTCGACACCGTGCTGTACTTCGAGGGCGAGTCCAGCAGCGAATTCCGCATCCTGCGCGCGGTGAAGAATCGCTTCGGATCCGTGGACGAAGTCGGCATTTTCGAGATGACCGGTGGGGGGCTGCGCCCCGTAGCCAATCCGTCCGCGGCGTTCCTGGCCACGCGTGATGCCGCGAGCAGTGGCTCCGCGATTACCGCGCTGATGGAGGGAACCCGCCCCGTCCTCGTGGAGATCCAGGCCTTGGCGGCACGAAGTGGATTCGGTACGCCTCAGCGCGTGGCCACTGGCCTGGACCAGAAACGACTGGCGGTGTTGCTCGCCGTTCTGGAACGCCGGGCCGGACTCCCATTCGACAAGCTGGACGTATTCGTGAACGTCACCGGCGGCGTACGGCTCATCGAGCCGGCGTCGGACCTGGCCGTCGTGGCCGCGCTCTGCTCGAGCATGCACGACCGCGCGGTTCCTCCCGACACCATCTTCCTCGGCGAAGTTGGGCTGGGCGGCGAAGTTCGTCCCGTCGCCGGCGCGGATCGCCGCCTGGCTGAAGCCGCGCGCCTCGGGTTCCGCCAGGCCTTCATTCCGGGCCGCATGAAGACGTCAGCCTCCATAGCCACCACACCCATCGCACATGTCGCCGAACTCGCCAAACGCCTCGCGGCTTGAAGTAGGCGTCATCATTCCGGCCGCGGGCCGAGGAGAGCGGGCGGGGCGGGGAGAACTGAAGCAGTTCCGCGCCATCGCCGGGATCCCCATGCTCCTGCGAGCCATCCGGCCGTTCGCCAGTCACCCTCGCGTCCGCCAGATCGCCGTCGCGCTCCCGCCCGAGGTAGTGGCCAATCCGCCGGCATGGCT
>CAMDCH010000225.1:0-4775 GCA_945889655.1 bacterium HR33 | reverse complement strand
GTCCCCGAGGCGGGGATTCGCGCCAAATGCTCGGTTTGTTCCACCGTGATGGCGGTATCCCGGAGCGACGCCCCGGCCACTGCGGTGACGCAGCCCGCGGTGGCCGCGGCCGCACCGCGGCCCGTCGCCCCTGCGGCGCCGGCACCTCCGGTTCCAAGCACCCGGCCTTTCGTGCAACCGCCCCGGCCGAGTGTTCCGCCGCCGGCACCCAGCGCTCCGACTCCGGCTACTGCTACTGCCGCACCCAGGTCGCCGCTGTCGCCCCTGCGACCGCTGGCGCCGCGCGTGGCCGCGCCGCCGGCGGCACCGCCTCCGCCCCAGGCTCCCGCGGCGGCTCCGCGACCCAGCGCCCCGGTTTTCCGACCTGCCGCGCCCGCCGCCGCCAAGCCGCCCGCTCCGCCTCCTGCGCCGGCTCCAGCGCCTGCCGCCGCGGCTCCGAAACCCGCGGCGCCCGCCGGCAAGCCCCTGAACCCATTCCTCGCGCAGGACCCGCGGCAGAAAGCCCGCCGGCTGGCGCGAGCGCTCGTCTCCGACATGATCGTGTACCAGCCGGAAAAACGGCAGCAGGCACTGAAGGCCGGCAACGTGAAGGAAGCCTTCGACGAAGAGATCAAGAAGAGCTGGCAGGAGTACGTCGACCAGGTGGGGGAAGACCTCGCCAAGTCCACGCCGTTCTTCACTGAGGCATTGAACGAGATTCTTGCGGGTGGTCAGAGGGTTTTCTAAGGAGCAGGTGACATGGCAAGCAGTGTACGCGAAACGCTAACTGATATCGAAAGACGCCTCGGAGAACTCCGGGGCTATCTTTGACGTCGAAGAGAAGACTTCCCGCCTAGCAGCCCTCGAAAACTCAATGGCGTCGCCCGGATTCTGGGACAACCCGGACAAGGCGCGCGGCGTCGTGGAGCAGGTCCGGCGGATCAAGCGCTGGACCGAGCCGTTTGCCGATCTCACCCAGCGCAGCCGCGACGCCATCGAGCTTGCCGGTCTTCTCGACGCCGAGCCTGATGCGGATATCGAGCAGGGGCTCACCACCGAAGCCGACGCACTCCTCAAGGGTCTCGAGCGGCTAGAGCTCCAGAACATGCTCCAGGGCCCTGACGACCCTCGCGGCGCGATCCTGACCATCCACCCGGGTGCCGGGGGAACCGAATCGCAGGACTGGGCTGAGATGCTGTTGCGGATGTACACGCGGTGGGCGGAACGGAAGGGCTACAAGGTCGATATCCTGGACCTGCTGCAGGGTGAAGAGGCGGGCATCAAGTCCGTCACCGTGCAGATGGACGGCGAGTACGCGTACGGATTTCTCAAGGCCGAGAAGGGCGTTCACCGGCTGGTGAGAATCTCTCCGTTCGACTCCCAGGCCCGGCGGCACACCTCGTTTGCGTCCGTGTTCGTGTACCCGCTGGTGGACGACACCATCGAGATCGAGCTGCGCGACGAAGATATCGAAATGGATGTGTACCGCGCATCCGGCGCCGGGGGCCAGCACGTCAACAAGACATCGTCCGCCGTGCGTCTCCGGCACCTGCCGTCCGGAATCGTGGTTGCCTGTCAGCAGGAGCGCAGCCAGGGGAAGAACAAGAACACGGCCATGAAGATGCTTAAGGCGGCGCTGTACCAGCGCGAGGTGGAAGAGCGGGACAAAAAGAAGGCACTGGTCGAAGCCACCAAGACGGATAACAGCTGGGGTAACCAGATTCGTTCCTACGTCTTCCAGCCGTACACGATGGTGAACGACCATCGAACCGAGATGAAGGTGGGCGACGTACAGGCCGTCATGAACGGCGACTTGGACGAGTTCATCGAGGCATACCTCAAGCGATTCGGGAGCAAGGCCGCGTGAACTTCGTCGAGGAAGCACGGCGCGAGAAACTCCGCCAGCTCGCCGCGCTCGGCGTGGCGCCGTTCGCCTATCGCTACCAGCGCACCCACACCGCCGTCACGGCCGTCGCGGCCTTCCGGGAGGACTCGGAAGCGCCGGTGCGGATAGCGGGCCGCGTCGTGGCACTCCGGGGTCATGGCAAGACCACCTTCGCACACCTCGCCGACGCCACGGGGAAGGTGCAGGTCTACGCCAAGCTGGACGAGGTCGGCGGAAGCACCTACGAGCTGATCAAGCTGCTCGACCTGGGCGACGTGATCGGCGTTGCGGGAACCGTTTTCAAGACGCGGACCGGCGAAGTCACGGTTCGCGCGAACGCGATCGAGCTCCTCACCAAGGCTCTCCGGCCGCCGCCGCTCGGCAAGGAAGACGCCTCCGGGGAACAACACGGAACCCTGAGCGACCCGGAGCAGCGCTACCGCCAGCGGTACGCTGACCTGGCGGTCCATCCCGACGTTCGCGCGGTCTTCGCCCTTCGCGCCCGGACGGTGTCCTACATCCGGCGCTTCCTGGACGCTCGGGGGTATCTGGAAGTGGAGACCCCGGTCCTGCAACCGCTGTACGGCGGGGCCATGGCCCGTCCGTTCACGACGCACCACAACGCGCTGGACGCGAAGCTCTATCTACGCATTGCGACGGAGCTGTACCTGAAGCGCTGCATCGTGGGTGGACTGGAGCGGGTGTACGAGATCGGCAAGGATTTCCGGAACGAAGGGATCGACCGGCTGCACAATCCCGAGTTCACGATGCTGGAGTTCTACGAAGCCTATGCCGACTACACGGACATCATGGACCTGATCGAGGAAATGATCTCAGGCATGGTCAACGAGTTCTTCGGCACGTCCAGCATCGAGCGGTTCGGCAAGACGTTCAACTTTGCCCGCCCCTGGCGCCGCGCCGCCTGGTCCACGCTGCTGGCGGAGCAGTCCGGCATCACGCTGGGCGGGGCGGATGATGAGGCGTTGCGCAAGGCGCTCCGGAAGCGCCACGTGCCCGACACGGACACCATGCCGCGAACCCGATTGATCGACGAAGTGTTCAAGACGTATGTCGAACCAGGCCTCGAGCAACCCACGCTCGTGACGGACTACCCGATCGAGATCTCGCCGCTCGCCAAGCCGAAGCGCGGGGATGCTTCGCTCACCGAGCGGTTCGAACTGTTCGTGCACGGGCGGGAGCTGGCAAATGCGTTCAGCGAGCTGAACGATCCCGACGACCAGCGCCGGCGCTTCGAAGCGCAGGCCGGCGCCCGGGCCGCCGGGGACGACGAGGCCCAGCAGCTGGACGAGGATTACATCCGCGCCCTCGAGTACGGCATGCCCCCCACGGGCGGCCTCGGCCTGGGCGTGGATCGGCTGGTCATGATCCTGGCTGGCGAGGCATCGATCCGCGACGTCATCCTCTTTCCCATGCTCCGGCCCGAATGATCACGTCGCTCGAAGCCCGGATTGCGAGCCGGTACCTGAAGAGCCGGAGATCCTCGCGCCTCGTCTCCATGATCACGCTGATTGCGACCGGTGGCGTTACGGTTGGCGTCGGGGCGCTGATCGTCGTGATGGGGGTGATGAACGGGCTTCAGAACGACCTGCGCGAAAAGATTCTCGTGGCGAGCCCGCACCTCCGCGTTCTCACCTTTGGGGAGGGACTACGGGTGGACGACTGGCAGCAGGTGATGACCACCGTCCGCCAGCAGAAGGATGTTGTTGCGGCGGCGCCGTTCGTCATGAGCCAGGGCCGGATTGGGAAGGGTCACGACTACCACGAAGGCATCATTGTCCTGGGGATCGAATCCGACACCGGCGCCGCCGCCGTCACCGCACTGGCGCGTCATTTTACGCGTGGGGACCTGCAGTTCAAGCCGACACGCGACGACGTTGAAGGGGCGGTCGTTCTCGGGAAGCGACTCGCCGAACGGCTCTCTGCCTTCCCCGGCGACAAGGTGACTGTCATTTCTCCCGGAGGCAGCAAGTACAACTCGGCCCTGGGAACTTTCATCCCGAAAGTCTGGAACTTCGAAGTGACGGGCGAGTTCGAGACCGGGATGTACGAGTACGACAACACCTATGCGATCGTGCGACGCGAGGTGGGCCAGCAGTTCGCCGGCTTGGACACCGCGGTCAGCGGCCTCGAGGTGCGTATTGCGGACCCGTGGGCAGCGCGGGAAGTGGGCGCGTCCATCGAGCGGGCGCTGAAGTATCCCTACCGGACGCTCGACTGGCAGAGTCAGAACTCGTCGCTCTTTTCCGCCTTGAAGCTGGAAAAGCTGGCGATGGGAGTAATCCTCCTCCTCATCGTCATCGTGGCCGCGTTCAACATCGTCAGCACGCTGACCATGGTCGTCACGGACAAGACTCGCGAGATCGGCATCCTGCGGGCCATGGGACTCTCGCCGAAATCGATCCGCCGGATCTTTGTCGCGCAGGGCGCGGCGATCGGGATCGTCGGCACGCTGCTGGGCTCGGTGCTCGGCATGCTCATCGCGCGCCTGGTGGACAGCCGGCACCTGATCGCGCTCGATCCGTCGGTCTACTTCATCGACCATCTCCCGGTGCAGGTCGAAGCGCTCGACCTGCTCACGATCGTGGTGGCGAGCATCGCGGTGGCCGTGCTGGCGACCATCTACCCCGCGGGTCAAGCCGCCAGCCTGACCCCGGTGGATGCCATCCGGCACGAATGACCGCCATCATCGAGACGCGGGGCCTGCGCAAGACCTATCACGGGGGCGACAACAATCCCGTGGAGGTGCTGGCCGGCGTCGATCTCACGATCCATCGCGGAGAAGTCCTGGCGATCGTGGGGCAGAGCGGCGCCGGCAAGAGCACGCTGCTCCACCTTCTCGGAGGATTGGACACGCCGTCCGGTGGCGACATCGCACTGGAAGGCGTCTCGT
>CAMDCH010000224.1:0-4779 GCA_945889655.1 bacterium HR33 | reverse complement strand
CGAGGTGCGCAGGCCCGATCGCCGGGGTCACGGTCCACGTAAACAGCTCTTTCGCGGGGCCGGGCGGGAGGAATCGCTTGAGCAGCGCCGAGAGGAAGCCGCCCAGGACGAATCCGATCGTCAGGACCCAGAGGTAAAATAGCGGGCGCCGCGGGCCGATCGCCATGCTCAGCTGCGCCTTTCGATGGCATAGACCAGGCAGTCACGCAGCGCGTCCCGCGCCGGGCCCGGCTGCACCTCGTCCAGCTCGGCTTCCGCCTGGAGAGAAAACTGCTGGGCCCGCTCGTGCGCGGCCGCCAGCCCGCCGCGGGCATCCACCACGTTGATCACCGACTCGATGAGGCCGTCGGACGGCGCGGGATCCGCCATCAGGCGCTCGACCAGCCCGCGGTCTTCGCGGCTCATGCGGGGAAGCGCCGCGATCAGCGGCAGGGTGATCTTGTGCTCGCGGAGGTCCAGCCCGCTCGGCTTGCCGGTCACCGACTCCGACCCGGTGTAGTCGAGCAGGTCGTCGGTCACCTGGAACGCCATGCCCAGGTACATCCCGTAGCGCTTGAGCGCCCCGCGCACCGGGTCGCTGGCCGACAGCGCACCAAGCTCGCAGGCGCCGGACATCAGCGACGCGGTCTTGGCCTTGATCATCAGCTCGTAATCCTCTTCCGTGTGGCTCAGGACGTCGTGCGCTTCGAGCTCCCGCATCTCGCCCACGGTCATGTCGTTGGTCACCCGCGCCATGATCCGCATGGGCTCGATGTCGCCGCCCTTCACCAGCTCCATCATCGCGCGCGAGTAGAGATAGTCGCCCATGATCACGGCGATTTCGTGGCTGAAGAATGCGTTGACCGTGGGCTGGCCGCGGCGGAGCACCGAGTGGTCCACCGAATCGTCGTGGACCAGCGTGGCCAGGTGGATAAGCTCGACGACCGCGGCCAGGCTCACCTGCCGCGGCCCCACGCTCCCGATCGCCTGGGCGGAGAGCAGGGCCAGCGTCGGCCGGAACATCTTGCCCTTCATTCGAATCAGGTGGTGGTTCACTTCGCCGATGATCGGAAAATCCGAGGCAATCACCCGTACGAGCTCGGCGAGCACGAGGTCCAGCTCCTGCCGGACCGGCCGCTGGATCCCGGGCAGCGTGACGGGCGCGAGCTGCGAGGGCATCAGCGGCCCGCCTTTGCGAGAGCCTTCACCCGGTTGCTCACGTCCTGGAAACGGATGTCGAGCGCGAACACGCGCTGATAGTTGGCCAGCGCTTCGGCCATCTTGCCCTGGTCTTCCTCGCTGCGTCCAAGCCAGTACAGCAGGCCGATCTTGTTTTCATCGCTTCCCGAATCATTTTCGACGGCGCGCCTGAGCACCGTGGCCGCCACCGCGGGCTGACCCTTCTCGAAAAAGCAGATGCCCAGGGCTTCCGCGGTGCGGTTGCGCATCTCCTGGCTCCGGAGCGCCTTCTGGAACTCCGCGATCGCTTCGTCGAGCAGGCCCATTTCCTTGAACGCCACGCCCAGGTCGTAGTGGGCCTGCGCGTCGTCCTCACCGAGGGTCGCGTCGATGCCCTTCTTGAACTGGGCGAGCATGTCCTTGAAGTCGCGTTCCTCGTCGCCGGTCGGCTCCTCGTCCTGGATCCGGAGCCGCGTGTCCTTGGGGCCGTCGTCGTCACCGAGGATGAACTCGTTGAGGTTGACGAAATCCCCGGGGGCGGCGATCGGCGGCGGCGTAGCGGAGGACATTCGTCGCTTGGATGCCTCCGCAGGTGGCGGCGGAGCCGCGGGTTCCAGGGAGCCCAGGGCCGAGAGCGCCCGTCCATTGCCCGCGTCGTGCTCGAGGACACGCTGGTACACCGTCCGCGCGCGATCCATCGCGCCGGAGCGGAAAAAGGCGTCGGCCAGCTCAAGGTAGGCGTTTATGAGGTTCGGCTTGTCGCCGAGCCGGAACGCATACTCCACGCGCTTCTGGTGGTGCCGGATGCTGTTCGGGTCGAGCCGGAGGATCTCGTCCGCCAGGTCCTGCGCGCTCTGCCAATCTTCCTTCGACTCCCAGGAGCTCATCGTGATGTCCAGCTCCTGGATGCCACGCTCGCGGTCGCCGTGCTCGATCAGCGCCTCGGCCAGCGCGCGGTGACGCGACGGATCATCCGGATCGTCCGCGACCGCGGCTTCCAGCGTGGAGATATCAGGCGGCCCCGCCGGAACCGCATCGAGCGAGAAATCCACCTCGAGCGCATCGGCCGAGAGAAATCCGGCCGGCGTGGAAACGTCGGCTACGGGTTCATTCGGGAGGGCCGGGATGTCCATCTCCGGCACATCCATGCCGAGGTCCCCCACCTCCAGGCCCAGGCTACCGAGGTCCAGCCCGCCGGAATCGGCGGCCACATCGAGCAGCGGGAGATCGTCGGAAGACGTGCCGACTTCCAGTGATGACGACTGCAAGTCGATCCGCTCGGCTTCCGCGTCACCTCGCGTAGAAGAGAAATCCATCCCCGTGTCGAGGCCCGCGACCTGGCTCGACTCCACGCCACTCGTGTCGAACTGCACCGACGCGCGCTCGATACCGAGATCGGCCACCGGTTCAGGCTGCGGCTCGGGTTCCGGTTCCGGCGGGGGTGGCGGCGGCGGCGCGGGCTTGGCCGCAGCAGGCTTCGGTGGCGCGGGTGCGGGTGGGGGCGTCGGCGCGGCCGGCTTCGCAGCGCCGGGCTTGGCGGCCGGCGCAGCAGCTCCCTTCGCTGGCGCGTCACCCAGGTCCAGGAAGACGAGATCGGAGGTCTTGGCGTTCCTGGGCGCCATACCCTTAGCCTTGGGATCCTTCTCTGGATCGTACTCCGGGTCGACCGCCTTGATCGCGGTCAGGGTCGCGCGGGACTTCCGCTCGTCTCCCTGCGACTCGGCGTAGAGCTTCGCGAGCTGCTCGCGGGCCTCGTCGGTGCGGGCCGCAGCCTTGAGCTGCTCCGCAAGCATGAGGCGGATGTCGGCATTGTCCGGCGAAAGGTCGGCAAACTCCTTGAGAGCCTTGAAGGCCTCATTCAGCTTGCCGGCCTGCTGCATCCTGGAGGCGTATTCCAGGAAATGCTGCTTGGCCTCACCCGAGAGGCCGCGCTGCACCATGAGCTGCGCGAGCCTGAGGTAGATGTTGGTGCGCCCGGGAGCCGCTCGGAGAATCTTGTTGCAGAGCGCGATCGCGTTATTGGCGAACCCGCTCTCGGCATAGCGGTTCATCGCCCGTTCCCAGATCTCGGCGGCTTCCGGCACCTTGCCGGCTTTCTGGTAGAGGTCGCCCACCTTGTTGAAAAGGGGGAGCTCGGCGTCCAGCTCGGCACCCTCGAGCGAATCGAGGATTTCCCGGTAGGTCTCGATCGCCTTGTCGGGGCTCTTGGCTTCGAGCTGGCGAGCTTTTTCCTTGAGTTTCGCGACGCTCAGGGGCGGACCTCTATGACGGTTGGACGGTTGGACGGTCAGACGGTCGGGAAAAAGTTGGGTTTGGCTGGGGGCACACCAACCGTCTAACCGCTTACCGTCTGGCCGTCTAAGTTTCTTCGCCGGCGAAATTTACGGGCAGCCCACGTGGGTGACAAGCGGCCCCGCCAACCCACACCTTCCGAACCAGATTTACTCCAAACCAGTACGGAAGTTCGCGCCAGTCGTCCACGGCCATCAATACCAGGTCCGCCTCGAACCCGACCGCGATCTGCCCCCGGCGATGCTCCTCGCCCACGGCAGCCGCCCCGTTGGCGGTAATCGCCATGACCGCCTCCGCCGGCCGCAGGCCCAGCTGGGACACGCCCAGCATGGCGGCCAGCGGGAGACTTATCCCGGGCGCCGATCCCGGGTTGAAGTCCGTGGCCAGGGCGACCGCCGCCCCCCGGTCCACCAGTGCCCGGCCCGGCGCCCGGCGCGTCTTCCCGAGGAAGAGCATGGTCCCGGGTAACAGCACCGCCACCGTGCCAGAGCCAGCCAGGGCAGCCACGCCCGGCTCCGAAATGGCGGCGAGGTGGTCGGCCGAGATGGCGCCCAGGTCCGCCGCCAGCTCCGCCCCGCCCGACCCGTCCAGCTCGTCAGCATGGAGCTTGGCCCCCAGCCCCAGGGACTGCGCAGTCGCGAGAATCCGGCGGGACTGGTCCACGGTGAACACGCCCGGCTCGCAGAACACGTCACAGAACCGCGCGATCCCCTGCTTCGCCACGGCGGGAAGCATTTCGTCGACCACGAGCCGCACGTAGCGGTCCGGGTCGCCGCGGAATTCCGGGGGAACCTCGTGCGCGCCGAGAAACGTGGGGACCACGTGGGGCGGCGGGCGCAACGATCCGATCGCCGCCAGGTGGTCCAGCTCGGATTCCAGCGAAAGGCCATACCCCGTCTTGATCTCGACGGTGGTGCTGCCGTGCGCCAGCATCGCACGCAGGCGCGCCTGCGCCAGGCGCGCGAGGTCGGTGCGACCGCGCGCGTCACGCACCGACGATAGTATGCCGCCACCGGCGGCAGCGATGGACTTGTAGTCAGTTCCCTGCGACCGCAGCTCCTGGTCCTTGAGCCGCGGCATACCGAAGAGCGCGTGGGTGTGGGAATCAACGAACCCGGGGAAGATCACGCCGCTGACTTCATCGACCTTGGCCCTCGGCGCGCGGCGACGGATGTCCTTGTACGGACCAACTCCGGCGACCTTGCCCTCCGCGATGAGTACGGAGCCCGCATCCAGCACTTCGAGGTCGCGCATCTCGCTGCCACGCCGCGCCCGCGCCGGGCCGCGTGCGGTCACAACCTGGCGCGCGCCCGTGAGAATGGTCTTCAG
>CAMDCH010000223.1:0-4791 GCA_945889655.1 bacterium HR33 | reverse complement strand
AACGTGACAGCATCCGGTTCTACGAGATCGATCCAGCCATGGTGGATATCGCCCACAACTTCTTCACGTTCGTGGACTTCGGCCTCGCCACCACGGATGTGGTACTCGGCGACGGGCGGCTGTCACTGGAACGTGAGGTGCGGAGCGCGAGTCAGCAGCATCGGCTCGACGTCCTGGTCCTCGATGCCTTCTCCAGTGGTGCACCCCCGGTGCACCTCCTCACCGAAGAGGCGATGCGTGTCTACTGGACCGCGCTCAAGCCGGACGGGATCCTGGCCGTCAACGCCAGTACGCGATACCTGAACCTGGCAGGCGTGCTCCGGCACCACGCCGACGAGACCGGGAAGACGCTGGTACGGGTGCAGCAGGAAGAGGCAGGAGAGGTTTTCGCTTCGGTGTGGCTGCTGGCAACCAGCAACCGGGCTTTTCTCGATACGATCGACATCGGCCCGCGAACCCGGGCCGACCTTCCAGCAGAAAGCCCGGTCCGCTGGACCGACGGTTACAGCAGCCTGCTCAGCCTGGTGCCGCTGACGCCTTAACGGAGCCTGGGTACCACGCCCGCAGGTTCACGATGATATTCTACGTATGCCCCTGCTTCTGGTGTTGATGGCGTTTCTGGCTGCCGCCCCGGCCCGGGCGCAGGGCTCACGCTGGGTCGTTGACCCCAAGCTGAGCCTCGCCTGGTGGCAGATCAACCCTCACCTGAATCACCTCTGGGCCACCACCTGCCCCGCTGATCCGTCCTGGCGTCCAGGAGAAGACCGGGGAAGCGGGTGGCGGGTGCCCACGCTAAAACTGTCGACAGGCTACTCGACAACCGCCGACACCGTCGTGCCCCTCTTTCCGCGCAAATGGGCCCTGCCGCTGTGTGCGCCGGCGCTCCGCGGAGAGGTGGTCACCGACGACGCAAAGGCATGGACCGGCACGCGCGGGCAGATCGTCCTGAAGGCGGACGCCCTGGTCTCCGGTCTCGACATGCGGGACCGCTACGCGCGTCAAGCGATCCTGGAAACGGCCAGATTCCCGGAAATACGGTTCCAGGTTGACAGCCTGGTCGAGGTGCAGCCGGGTGACACGCTGCGCGCGCTGATAAAAGGTGTCTTCGAGTTCCGCGGTGTACGTCGCGAGGTCACCGCTCCGGCAGTCGCGTGGCGCGAGGCCGGCGGCCTGCGGATCACCGCCGACTTCGACCACCCGGCCAGGGACCTGGTCGACGTGTATGGCATCTCACGCCTGGCCCTCGGGTTGGGCGTGGGCGGCCTCGTCTGGAAGACCATCCACCTGGGTATCGACATCGTCATGAAGCCTGCCACGGAGGATTGATATGCCGTCCCTGCCGCGATTCCTGCGCTGTGCCGTCGCCGCCACCCTCGCACTGTTGCAAGGGGCCTGCGTAACGTCCCGCCATCTGGCCACGCATGAGCACGCCGACTACATCCGCGCCGAGCCTTCCAAGATCTGGGTCACGCGCCAGGACGGCGTTCGCATCGAGGTGAACACTCCGAAGCTGGTCATGGACACGCTGCTCACGGGCTGGGCGTCGGATGGCGCCACGTTCATCGGCATGCCGTTGTCCGAAGTAAAGACGGTGACGGTGCGTCAGCCCGCACCGCGGCGGACGATCGGGCTTTTTCTGGGCCTCGCGGTCGCCGCCGTGGTGGGGATTCTCCTGGGGGGGCATACCCGCGACACGCAAACCATAGAAGAGGACTAGTCAGGGAAGACGATTAGTCCCGTCGACGGTGGGAACTCAGGGATACAGGGGTGGCACGGGCTCCGCCGGGACGGTATCAACCGGCGTCGGCGTTTCGCTTTGCGCATTCTGCAGGTCCCGCTCCTGCTGTTTCCGCTCGCGCGTTTCCTTCACGAATTTCTTGAACTCGAGCGCGGTGGTCGCGCGCTGCGCGGCCTCCACGATATCACGCCGCCTGGACTCGAGCAGCAACGCCCGCTGCCCGGCGTCGTAGTTCCCGCCCGCGTTCACCGGCAGCGGTATCAGCGCCAGCACGGTCGTGGGAATCTTCAGCCCACCGAGATAGATCCACTTCCCGTCGATGCCCCAGGTCTTCCCGGCGATCTGCGTCGTCCACTTGGGAGCGCTCCGCGTCGCAAACGAGTCCGGCGGCACCGTATCCATGAAGATCCGGATCTTCTGGGCCAGCAGGCTGTCTACCGACGCAATCCTTATCGGCACCGAGTCGGCGGCAACCCGCGCCGGCACATTCCCCCGCGCAGCATCACCCGCGCGTACCCAGAGCCGTCCGTCACCATAGCCCGGGACCAGTTGGCGGTGCGTATCCGTCGGCAGCGAGTCCTCCTCGCCGATCACCACTGGCGCGCTCTCGGCGACCGCCGGGGTCGCCGGTCGCACGGGCGAAGGCGCCGGCGTTTCGACCGGCGGGGCGACACTCTGTGCCCGTGCCGCGGGCGCCGAGGCGCTCTGCCGCAGCGGCGCTTCCGGCGAACCGCCACGCGCACCGCCGTAGTAAACCATTTCCTCCGGCGCCGCGAGGTCGATGTACGTCACTACTTGCTCGGGCTCGAACGGATTGAACAGCAGGATCAATCCGGCAACGAGGGCGGCGTGAATGGCCACGCTGACCGCGTACCACCGCGCGCTTCGACTGCCGGCCCGAAGCCGCGAAACGCTATCGAGCCGCAACCCGCGCCCCCATGGATTCGAGAACGGGCGCCAGCCTGCCCGCCGCCTCCCTCAACCGGTCGGGACCGACCGTAAGGGCAATGCGGAAGAAGCCTTCCCCGCTCCGGCCAAAACTCGATCCGTGCAGAACCACCACTCCCTGTTGTTCGAGCACCTTCCGTGCGAAGGCGGCGGACTCCACCCCCTCAGGCAATGACACCCAGAGGTACATCGCCCCCTTAGGCGATTCGACTGCCAGTCCAAGGTCGCGTATGGCGCTGACAGCCGTGTCGCGCCGGATCCGGAACTGCTCGCATATGGGCTTTACCAGCGCTTCAGCCTGGTCCAGCACCGGAGTGCATGCCGCCTGGAGCGCCAGGAACGGACCGGTATCCGTATACGTCTTCACCTTTCCTAACGCTGCGATGAGCTGCGCGTTCCCGCAGACCCATCCCAGCCGCCACCCGGTCATCGAGAAACTCTTCGACATCGAGTGGAACTCGAGCGCCACGTCCTTCGCTCCCGGCAACTCGAGGATGCTCGGCGCCCGGTAGCCGTCGAACGTCAGCTCGCAGTAGGGATTGTCGTACGCCAGCACCGCGTCGTGGTTCCGGCAGAACGTCACAACCCGCTCGAGATACTCGCGGGGCGCGCTGGCACCGGTCGGATTGTTGGGATAGTTGAGAAAAACGAGACGCGTACGTGCGCGACGAGCGGCGGGGATTTCGTCCAGCTCCACCAGGAACTGTTTTTCCGGCTTGAGTGGGTAGATCTCAGCCTCGCCCCCGGCCAGTGTCACGCCACCCGCGTACGCCGGGTATCCCGGCTCCGGCACCACTGCGACGTCACCCGGGTCCATGACCGCGAACGGCAGGTGCGCGAGCCCTTCCTTCGACCCGATGAGTGGAAGGATCTCGGTGTTCGGATCCAGCGTGACCCCAAACCGCCGCTTCATGTAGTTCACGATCGCTTCGCGGAACGGCTGGTAGCCCTGCTGGAAACCGTAGCGGCTCATCCTCGGATCGCGCAGCGCCTGCGCCAGCGTCTCGACCGCCACGGCCGGCGGCGGGAAATCCGCGTCGCCCGCGCCCAGGTCGATCACGTCCACGCCCTGCGCCACGAGCTTCCGCTTCAGCGCCACGACTTCCGCTGCCGCGTACGAAGGGAGCCGCGCGAGACGCGCCGAGGGCTTCAGACCGCCGCCTCGATCCCGTGACGCGCAAAGAAGTCCTCGGCCGCCCAGCGGACCTCGTTCCACGGACCGATGATCTGGTTGGCGGGCGGGAGCGACTCCAGCAGCACGCTGCCGTAACTCTTGGAGACGACGCGGTGGTCCATCAGGACTACTACCCCGAAATCGGTCTTTGATCGTATCAGGCGCCCGAACCCCTGTTTCAGCTTGAGCGCCGCATGAGGGAGAAGATAGTCGCGGAAGCCGTCGCCACCCTCGGCCTGGATCCGCTCCAGCCGCGCAGCGGTGAGCGGTTCGTCCGGGACCTTGAACGGCAGCTTCGACAGCAGCAGCACCCGGAGCGCGGGTCCCGGCACGTCCACGCCCTCCCAGAAAGAATCCGTTCCCATCAATATCGCGGAGCCCGCCTCGCGGAAGCGTCGCAGCAGGCGGTCCCGCTGCCCTTCCCCCTGGATCAGCAGCGGCCACCGGCCGCCTATCCCGTCGCGCACAGCCTGCGCGGTGCGCTTGAGCTGCCCGTGGCTCGTGAACAACGCGAACATGCCCCCGTCGGAAATGGTCGCCAGTTCGATGATCGCCTGCGCCACCGCACGGTCATGCTCGGCCTCGTTGCGCGTATCGGCGATGTCGGTGGGCACACCGAACAGGCACTGCTCCGCGAAGTTGAACGGCGACGGCAGGCTGTACTCGTACTTGGCGCGCGACGGCGGCAGGTCGATGCCGAGTCGTCCCTTGAGGAAACTGAAATCCCCGCCGGTCGCGAGCGTGGCACTGGTGAGCACCACCGTCTCCACGCGGTCGAAGAGCGTTTCCTTGAGCACGGGGGCCAGGTCCAGCGGTACCGACGAGAGCCCGATGCCGAAGGGAAGATTCCCGATCGGTTTCCCCCGCCGCTCTATCCATCGCACGGCCGTCGACTTGTCGCCACCCGCCTGCCCGCCTGCCCGCCCCCCCG
>CAMDCH010000222.1:0-4796 GCA_945889655.1 bacterium HR33 | reverse complement strand
GTCCCCAAGGGGGGACCGGACGGCGGGGACGGCGGGCATGGCGGGAGTGTGACCGTGAAGGCGGACCCGCAGCTTTCCACCCTGCTGGACTACCAGTACCGCACACACTTCAAGGCTGAGAAGGGCCGGCACGGAGGCGGGTCCAACCGCACGGGGGCGTCGGGTGCGGACATCTCGCTGCCGGTTCCCCTGGGCACCGAGCTCCGGGACGAGCGCACCGACGAGCTCATCAAGGAAATCCTGAAGCCCAAGGATGAAGTCATCGTTGCGCGCGGGGGCCGTGGAGGGCGGGGCAATGCCCGCTTCGCCACATCCACGCACCAGTCGCCCCGCGAATATGAGCCGGGTGAAGACGGCGAAGAACGGTCCATCAAGCTCGTGCTCAAGCTGATCGCTGACGTGGGCCTCCTCGGTGAACCCAACGCGGGCAAGAGCACATTGCTCTCAGTGGTGTCCGCGGCGCGCCCCAAGATCGCGGCCTACCCCTTCACCACGCTGGCCCCGCAGTTGGGCGTCGTGGGGCTGGCGGACAGCCGCGGATTCGTGATGGCGGACATTCCTGGAATCATCGAGGGCGCCCACGAGGGAAAGGGTTTGGGCATTCAGTTCCTCCAGCACATCGAGCGCACTCGTGTCCTTGCATACCTGATTCCGCTCGACGCGGAGGACCCGCAAGCGGTATACAACCTCCTGCGCGCGGAAGCCGCAGCCTATGGCGAGGCCCTCGCAGCCAAGCCCCACGTGATCGTTTTCAGCAAGCGCGATCTCCTGCCGCCGTCCGATCCGCTCCCAACGCTCGAAGCACCGGAGTCTCACCGCACCCTGGCCATCTCCGCCGTGACGAACAGCGGCCTCGACGAGCTCAAGACCACCCTCTGGGAGCTGGTCAACGAGGCTCGTGCGGTAGTCACCGACCCAGACGACCTGCCCGGCTGATCATGGACCAGGCCGCCGCGTACGTTGCCCTCGCCCTCGTCCAGGGAGTGGGGCACGCTCGGCTCGCGGCACTGCTCGCGGCATTCGAGAACGATCCCGCTGCCGTACTCGGAGCGAATCGTGATGCGCTCCTCGCCGTACCCGGCATTCCCCTCGCTTGCGCATGTGCCATCCAGGATGCGCGCGCCGAAAACGGCGAACGCGTCATGGATCGCGCCCGGGCACTCGGGGCGGTAACCCTCACCCCTTCAGATCCGCGTTTCCCGACATCGCTGCGCGACATTCCCGACGCCCCCACGCTCGTCTTCGCGCTGGGGAAGCTCGAGCTGCTCAAGACGCTGTCGGTGGCGATCGTGGGGAGCCGTTCCCACAGCCGGTACGGTGGGGAGGTTTGCCGGCACCTCGCGTCAGGTGCGGCCCGGGCCGGCGTCACGGTCGTCTCCGGCATGGCCCGCGGGCTGGATGCCGTCGCCCACACCGCCGCACTCGATGGCGGCGGCCCGTCGGTGGGCGTCCTGGGGAATGGCATCGGGGTGATCTATCCGTCAGCCAATGCGGCGCTCTACGAGCGAATGGGGGAGGCCGGCTGCCTTGTCACCGAGTTTCCGCCGGGAGAACGCCCGAATGCAGGCAGCTTCTCCCGGCGCAACCGGCTCATCAGCGCCCTCGCGCGCGTGACGGTGGTGGTCGAGGCACGGCAGAAATCCGGCGCGCTCGTGACAGCGGGTTGTGCGCTCGAGCAGGGGAAGGACGTGCTCGCCGTTCCCGGTCCCATCACCAGCCCGGTCTCCGTCGGAACCAATCGACTCATCCAGTCCGGCGCGCGGCCGGTCCTCGGCCTGCGGGACCTGCTCGAGGCCGTGGGTATTGCGATGAGTGAAGATCTTCCCGCGGTCACGCTCGCTACAGGCCTGAGCGAGGGGGAATGCCGGATGCTGGATCTTCTCTCCCTGGGGGACGAGCATGTCGACGTCCTCGCTACTCGCCTCAAGGCTGACGCCTCGGAAGCACTCGCAGTCCTGACCTCGCTGGAAATCCGCGGCCTGGTGGAGCAGCGGCCGGGAAAAACCTTCAGTAGGGTCACCCCGAGAATCGAATCGTAGGTTTTCCGGGGTGCTCGAGTGGTAGCGTCGCACACCTCGCACCCCGCACCCCTCCGTTATTCTCTTTCATGCGCCACACCTACGTTCACGTCCCCTTCTGCGCCCGCCGGTGCAGCTACTGTGATTTTGCCATCACGGTCGCGCGGGACACACCGGATGCCAGGTTTGTTTCGGCTATCGTGGCCGAGCTGGCCTTGCGAAAGGCGCAGGGCGCCTGGAACGACGAGCTGGCGGAGACCCTGTACTTCGGTGGGGGAACGCCTTCCCGCCTTTCTGCCGACGCGGTCGCGGACCTGGTCGCGATGCTCACGCATGACGGCCGCGCACCGCGCACCGCGCACCGCGCACCGGTTCTCGAAATCACGCTCGAGGCCAACCCCGAAGACGTCACCCCGGAGAAGGCCGCCGGATGGAAAAAGGCCGGGATCAACCGCGTGTCGCTCGGCGCACAGTCGTTCGATCCCGCGGTGCTCGAGTGGATGCATCGCACCCACGATGCGCCGGCGATCGAGCGGGCCACCCGGGTTCTGCGCGATGCAGGCATCACCAACCTGTCGCTCGACCTGATCTTCGGCCTGCCCGAAGAGTTGGCGCCCGACGTGGAGCGCGACCTCGACGCCATTCTCGCGCTCGAACCCACGCACCTGTCCGCCTACGGACTTTCCATCGAGCCGCGCACGCCCCTGGCCCGCTGGATTGCCCGCGGCGAGACCTCTCACCCGCTCGACGATCGCTACGCGCAGGCGTTCCTCGCGGTGGATCAGCGGCTCAGGGATGCAGGCTTTGCCCACTATGAAGTGTCGAACTACGCCCGGGGCGGTTTTCGGAGCCGGCACAACAGCGCCTACTGGCTCGGTCGCATCTATGCGGGACTCGGACCCGCCGCGCATTCGTTCGATGGTTCGGAACGGCGCTGGAATATTCCGGCGTGGACCGCGTACGAACGGGCGACCAGGGCAGGGGCCGATCCGACCGCCGAACGGGAGGCGTTGAGCTCCGAGCAACAGGAGATCGAGCGTCTCTACCTTGGCCTTCGAACTGGCGAGGGGGTCAGCCGCCGGTCGGTCTCCCCCAACGCAGAGCCAAGGGTCGCGGAATGGGAGGCGGCAGGGTGGGTCGAGCATGGTGGGGGAGCGGTCCGTCTTACGGCCGAAGGCTGGCTGCGGCTGGATGAGATCGTCTCTGTCTTGACCACCTCGCTCGACGGTGGGTAAATTACTGCCACACCTAAACTTGGCCCATGGCTAACCGCGAACTTTCCGAACGCGAACGCAAGGTACTCGAAGCGGTCATCGAGTCCTATGTGCAGACGGCAGAACCGGCTGGATCGCGCACCATCGCGCGCCGGTTTCCGCTCGGCGTCTCCGCCGCCACCATCCGGAATACGATGAGCGACCTGGAGGAACGGGGCTATCTCTATCACCACCATACCTCCGCCGGCCGCGTCCCGACCGACCGGGCCTACCGGGTCTACGTCGACAACCTCGTGCCCACGAGGCCGCATCCGCAGGACGAGCAGCACCTCCACAACGAGCTGCGTTCGGAAAACACGCCGATCGAGGGGATCCTTCAGAAGGCTGCCCAGGTGCTGGGTGTCCTGACCCAGGAGCTGGGGTTGGCCGTGGGACCGTCGCTGGACCACGCGATCCTGGAGCGGCTCGAGCTGATCCAGGTGTCGAGCGAACGGCTCCTGCTGGTGCTCGCGCTCTCCGGCGGCCTGGCCCGCACGATTTTCGTGGAAGTGTCGAGCGCCTTGCCACGCGAAGCGGTCACGAGTGTTGGCGTGGTGCTGAATGAGCGTCTGCGTGGGCTGTCGTTGCGGGAGATCCGCACCACGCTCCGCGAGCGGCTGCGTGATACCCGGCCCGAAAGCGGGGATGTCGAGCTGCTGAACATTTTCATCGAAGAAGCCGACCAGCTTTTCGATCTTCCTGCCGCGGAAGGCGGCGCGGTGATGCTCGGCAGCGCCCAGCTCCTGGCGGAGCAGCCGGAGTTCAGCTCCAACGAGCAGATGCGCACACTCCTCGATCTCACCGAGCGGCGTGACCTCCTGCGTAGCGCGCTCAAGGCGCGGCAGGGGCCGGGCCTCACGGTCAGTATCGGCGGCGAGAATTTAGACCCCCGGCTCAGCGCGTTCACGATCATCACCTCGAGCTACCGCAACGGCCACGTTTCGGGTGTCATCGGCGTAATGGGGCCCACGCGCATGCCCTACCAGAAGATCGTGGCGCTCGTGGAGCACACCAGCCAGCTCATGGGAGACCTGCTCGGTTAGCGAATGGCGAGAGACTACTACGAAGTCCTGGGCGTGCCTCGCGAGGTCAGCGAGGGTGACCTGAAGAAGGCCTACCGGAAGCTCGCCATGCAGTACCACCCCGACCAGAACAACGGCGACGGTGCCGCGGCCGAAAAGTTCAAGGAGGTCGCGGAGGCCTACGATGTGCTGCGTGATCCCGACAAGCGCGCCCGTTTCGACCGCTACGGCATGGCGGGCATGAGCGGCGGCGGTGCGGCGGGCTGGCACCACTTCGATCTCTCCGAGGCGCTCAGCATTTTCATGCGCGATTTCGGCGGGATGGGAGGGCTCGACTCGCTCTGTGGGGGGGGCGAACGCGGCCGGCGGGCGCGGATGCGCGGCCAGGACGTTCAGATCGTCCTCAAGCTCACCTTCGCGGAAGTCGCCAGGGGCGCGTCGCGAAAAGTGAAGCTCAAGACGCTCGATACCTGCGGAAAATGCCGGGGCCGCGGCACCGCCGG
>CAMDCH010000221.1:0-4830 GCA_945889655.1 bacterium HR33 | reverse complement strand
GCTTGGTGTTGTTCTCGCTGGGCTCGACGAGGTAAAGGCTGGCGGCATCGGAGCTGGTGACCTGCCGGGCTTTCAGGAGAATCATCTCCAGCAGTGTGTTGTAGTCGCGCTCCGTCGCCAGGGCCACGCCGATCTTCGTCAGCTCGGCGACTTCCTGCGTCCGGTTGGCCGCCTCCTGCCGCGCGCGGCCTGCCTCCATCACTGCTGCCGCCTCGCGGTAGGCCGTCCGCACCGCGAGCAGCAGCTGTCGCGTTCCGCAAGGATGCTGGATCCACGCGGCGACCAGGTCCGCGGGCAGCGATTCGGGGACATCGCCCTCGTCCGGGGCGCCCAGGGCCACGACCGCGCCGCCCGAGTCCACGAAACTCTGCAGGTGGGAGGTGGTGAAGACCGCGCGGGCGGGTGGATCGAGGACGAACACCGTCGGTGCGTCCGAGACCTGCAGGTCCCGCGGCGAGCGCACGATGAGGACGTCGATTCCTTCGGCGCTGAGCGCATTGGCGATGGGCGCCGGGCTCATGCTGCCGGTGTGCAGCAGGGCGAGCTTCAACGGTTCACGCCTTCGGCGCTGGCCCGCGTGTCCTTCGGGGCCGCCTTGCCCTCCACGGGCTTGGTCTCCGCCTGCTTGACGCCGGTCAGCATCCGCACCGGGCGCCGGCTTACCTGGTCGATGAAATGATCCATCTGCACCGAGGACCGCCGCAGGTGGTCAATCGTTTCCGCGATGCCGACGCGGTTTTCCGAGGCGAGCAGGTTGGCGTTCGTGGCCACGCTGTCCAGCCGGTTGAGGAGGCGCCGGGTGTCCGCGAGTGTCGCGGTGATGGAGTCGCCGATGGCCGGCAACCGTGGCTCCACGGTGGCCAGCATCCGGTCGGTCCGTTCCAGCGTGCCCTTGATCTCCACCAGCACGTCCCGGATCATCGGCGTAGCGGTCGCCAGCAGCGAATCAGTCCGCGACACCGCCCGGTTGGTCCCGGCCAGCAGCGTGCGGGTCTGGTTCAGGGCGGTCTGGATGTCCACCGACAGCCGCTGGGCCACGTCGCCGAGCTGGTCCATGGTGCCGGCGCGTCGCTCGGAGTCGAGCGTGTCGCCCGGCTGGAGCGAGATCATGGCGCGGGGGAGGGTCTTGGGCGCGACGATCTGGACGACGGGCGCCGAGATCGGGTTGGATGACGTCTGCGCGATGATCGCCCGGCTGCCGTTGGGCAGCAGTACCGGCTTTCCGTCAGGATAGTGTTCATTGATGGAAAGCCGGGCGATGAACTGGAGCGTGCCGGACGCGCTCGTGACGGGATTCAGCTCCTCCACCCGGCCGATCTCCAGGCCTTGCAGCAGCACCCGCGTGTCGCGGGTCAGGTCCTGGGCGCTCTCGGTGCGCATGTAGAGGTCGTAGCGCACGTCGCCCAGCCCGCTGGTGACGATCAGCGTGCCGACGACGATGCCGAGCGTGGTGAGCACGAACAGGCCCACCAGCAGGTCGCGACGTGATTCCACTGCGCTCAGTCCTCCCGTTCCAGCGCGCCGTCCGCGAGGCGGTAGCGCAGCTCTACGCGGTGCTGAAGGATGGCCGGCAGGTCCTGGCCGGTGATGAGCACCGTCCGGCGGCTCCCGGCGGCCGACTCGCCGCCACGCACCAGCTCCAGCAGCTCGGCCGCCGCCCGGCCGGTGAGCCCGTCGAACGGGTGGTCCAGCAGCACCAGCGCCGGATCGAACGCCAGGGCCCGGGCAAACGCCGCTCGCCGCCGCTGCTCCTCGCGGGCCGCAGCTCCCCGGTGCGTGACAAGCGGGTGGCTGCCAGCATTACGTTCAACCGGCCCTCGATATCGCTGTCGGACATGTTGCTGCCGAAGCGCAGTGGCAGGCCGATGTTGTCGCGCAGGGAAAGGTTCTGGAGCAGACCGTCGCCAGTCGGAAGGTACCCCACCCTCCGGCGGAAGGCGAGCGCGGCCCGCCGGGGCATCGCGGCGATTTCTTCTCCATATACCAGTGCCCGCCCGAGCGGCGGACGCGCCAGTCCGAGCGCGTACGTTCCGAGGCGTTCCACCCCGCTGTCCTCTTCACCCGTCACCGAAACCACGTGGTGAGCGGGGATCTCCAGCGAGAACGTCGCAGCCGCGTCCTCCAGTACCTGGACGCCTTCGAACACCAGGGGTGTCGTCATCCCAGGGAGACGAAGATCGCGGACCCGATCGAGATGCCCACGAGGCTCGTCACCACGGCCCGGCTCGCGGCGATGGGTACCTCGGTCGCCGCGGCTCGCCGTACCCGCAGGCCGTGGAAGCTGGGCACCGTCCCGATGATCGCCCCGAAGACCAGCCCCTTGGCAATCGTGAGCCACGTGTCCCGCAGCGTCAGCGAACGCAGCACGATTTCGAAGTAGCGGATGCTGTCCATGTCGTTCGCCGCAGCCGCGACGAGCCCGGCCCCGATGGACACGAGATCGAACAGGATGATCAGGCCAAACACCGAGACGACCGCCCCACCGAACCGGGGGAGCACCAGGTAGTGCAGGGGATCGATCCCCATGCCTTCCAGCGCCTCGACCTCGCCCATGACCCGGTTGGTCGCCAGCTCCGCGGCGATGGCGGTGCCCGACCGACCCGCCACGATCAGCGCCGTGAACAGCGGTCCCAGCTCGCGCACCATCGCGACCACCATCAGCGAGCCGATCAGTTCCGTGGAATTGATCCGGCCCAGCTCGCGAACCGCCTGGCTGATGAGCACGTAGCTCAGGATCCCCGACACCACGATGACGAGCGGGATGGCCTGGATGGCCGTGAACCAGACCTGGTTGATGGCCACCCGACGGGCAACGCGGCGGCCCGCCGGCGGCAGCGACCACCATGAGAAAATCGTGGACCAAAAGAAACGCGCCAGCGCTCCAACGAGGGAGAGCCAGCGCGTTACTGCACGTCCCGTGGCGGCGATCGGCGCGGTCACGCGCCTACGCTACACCCGTCACGATACCTGCTGCAACCCCTGCTTGGCCTCGGTATACTCGGGGAAGACGGTGATCGCCTGCTTGAAGAGCTCGGCCGCCTTCTCCTTGTTGCCGCGGTCCTGGTAGAGCAGGGCGCGCGAGTAGTACGTCACCGCTTCGGTGGGAACCTTGCGGTTCTCACGCTGCTCCATTGCCTGGCGGGGAAGCGCAGGCAGGTTCACACCCTTCGTGAGATCCGTGGCGCCCTTGGTGACGATCGAGTAGAGCGCCTCGCGCTTGTCGCGCACCGACATTGTCTTCATGATCTCGCTGGTCTCCGTGTTGATGACACGGAGCTCCATGCGGAAATCACCGTAGAAGTCGATGAACGAACCGGACACCATGTACTTGGCGCCGACCAGCTTGCCGATCTTCGCGGCCGTGTTCGCGTCCACGCGGCCCGCGGCGCCGAGATCCTGCTCCGAGAGCAGCTGCTTGATCTGGGAACGATCCACCACGCGGAGCGCCGGATTCTGCGCCAGCTCCGTGGTCATCATCTGCTGGAGCCCAACCGACAGCGCGTCGAAATCTTCCTTGCTCTGGCCATAGGAGCCGCCGTTGTCGAACGGCAGGACGGCGATGCCCGGACGGGTGTCGCCCTGTGCCTGCAGTACCGCGGCCTGAGTCGAAGCCACGCCGGCCACCAGCGCGAGACCAATCAGCGAACGCCACCGCATACCTGTGCTCCTTTTCATAGGGTCAGTTCCAGGCCTTCCGTTGCCGCTGTCACCTCGAGCCGTCCGGACTTGGCCGCGGCCTCCTGGGCCTGCGCCAGCAACCGGTCGACTGCGGCATCATCATGCTCCGGCCGGTAGTGAAACAGCACCAGCCGCTTCGCACCCGCTTCCTCCGCCAGCGTCACCGCCTCGAGATTCGAGGAATGTCCCCACCCGCGGTGCCGCTCGAGTTCGTCCGGCGCGAACATGGCGTCGTGGATCAGTACATCCACGCCTGTGAGGAACCTCACAAAGTCCCGCCGCCAGTTCGGTCCGACGTCATAATCTCCACCCGAACCCAGCTCGTTGTCTGTGATGTAGGCCATACTGGCACCCCCATCACGCGGTGTGAGCCGGAACCCCATGGTGGTGCCGGGGTGCCGTAACCTCATGGCCTGAACGGAGAACCCATCGATATCGAAGCTGCCGGCCTCGACGTGCCGGACCTTCAGCTCGGCGGCCAGCTTGTCCAGCGGGACGGGAAACACGACCGGGTTCATCTGCTGCCGGAGGATGACCTCGAGGTCCACGTCACCCTGCTTGGCGCCCCAGATCCGCACCTGGTTCTGCGGCTTGAAGAAGGGCGCGAAGAACGGCAGACCCTGGATGTGATCCCAGTGCGTATGGCTCACCAGCAGGTCGATCTGGTGCGCCCCATTCTTGGCAAGCAGTTGCCCCAAGGGCCGAATACCGGTGCCGGCATCGAGGACTACCACGCGGTTCCCTGCTTGGCCCTCTCCGCGCACCGTGACGCACGGCGTGTTACCGCCGTAGCGGGCCGTCGCAGGCCCGGGCGTTGGAATGGAACCCCGGGCACCCCAGAAAGTTACCTGATAACGCATCCAGACAGCCGATAGGAGACTCTGACGAACGTACGACGACTTGCTAAGTCCAAGCGAGGCATGCGCTCACCCGCCACTTGTGATGCGGGTCACGACTGGCCGGCGGCGGATTCCAGCGCGGGCCGATCCCGGATCACGATCGCCTTGCGTGAGACCTCTACCAAGCCCTTGTCCGCCAGGTCGCGGATGGTCCGCGAGACCGTTTCGCGCGACGACCCGATCATCTGCGCGATGGTGTGATGCGTGACGCGGCGCGTGATCGTCTTCCCGTCGTTCTCGTCGGCCATCTGGA
>CAMDCH010000220.1:0-4859 GCA_945889655.1 bacterium HR33 | reverse complement strand
ACCCAATTCGGATTGTTCAACAAGGAAGTCAGGATTGTCGACGACCAGGCCTTCACACCGGCAGTCACTAGGATCATTACCAGTGTTCGCGTGCGGTGGATCTGGAGTGGCGACGTACAGCACAACGTGACCTGGGATTCTTTATCGGGCGGTGTGGAAGGAAATTCGGTGACCTCGAAGGTTGGTGATTACGTCCGGCTCTTCGATGTGGTTGGCGAGTATAAGTATCATTGCTCCATCCATCCCAGCATGACCGGCATGGTCAGGGTGGATGTGCCGTTCGATCCCAACGCTCCGATCTGATCAGTACCCTCGAGCCGCGTGAAGACAAGAAAAAGGCCGGCGTCGCGTTCGCGACGCCGGCCTTCTCCTTGAAACGTGATCGCTTAGAAGTTGCCGCGAATTGCGCCACCGGCCAGCGCGACCGTGTGCACGTTCACATACGCCGTCTTGGCCGCCACCTGGGCCTGGAGGTCGGCATACGAACGAGTCGCAAAGCAGGTACCCGTGCACGCCGTGATGGTCTCGGCAATGAACGAACCCTTGAGGCTGGTGATCGTCGCAGTCGGACCGTCATACAGGAAGACGTAGACCGCACCAGCAACCCCCACTGCGCCCTGGTGAATGTGCGCCGCCGTGACGTTCGTCAGCCCGGCGCCGCCGATGGTCAGCGTCCACTCGGCCACCGGGCCGTTGAACGTGAGGTTGAACGTGCCAGTCTCCGGCGCACCCGAGGGCGGGACTTCAAGCGCCTGTTTCAGTGTGGCAGAGTAGGCGGTTTTGTCGTAGCCGTTGCAGCCCGCCACCGCCAGCATAAGGGCCATTCCCGCGATCAACGAAGCAGACTTCTTCATGATACAGCCTCCTGTCGAAATAGATGTGACCGATGACTCGGTGAAACCTTCGGGCGCTAGGGACGCCGTCCCCAATCAGTATTGCCTATTACCTACGGGCTCTCGACCTCGGCGACCCTAGACTTGTTGCCCGACTCGAAAACGTCCAAGTTCAGCGGGCATCGGCCAATACGGCGTCGGGCAAAGGAGTCCGTGCGGGCAATAGAGTGTACGTAAGTTCGTCAATCGTCAAGAGGTAAGCCCCCAGACCTGTTCCGGCGTGTAGGGTCTTCGCTTACAGCCTCGGCACCGCTGGACCGTGTTCTGGACAGTCGTCCAACTGTTGATGTGGTTGTGTAACCGACTGATTTTGTTAAACTTAGCAGTTCTTGTGATTCGCCTCACTTTGGACGACTTTACTGTTTTCACCGCTTTCCCGCCCAAATGGGCGGGTTCTACGGAGTGTGAATGGACCAGAAGGCCCAGACCCCCGAGCCCGTCAACGAACCCGTCCTCTCGTACGCGCCCGGAACGCCTGCTCGCTCGACCCTGAAGGAAAAACTGCGCAATCTCTCGAGCGAACAGTACGACATCCCGGTGATCATCGGGGGCAAGGAAGTGCGGACGGGGAAAACGGCGACAGCGTCGATGCCGCACCGTCACAAGCACCGGCTCGGGCAATGGCACAGGGCCGGCAAGCCCGAGGCGGAAGCCGCGGTGAAGGCCGCGCTCGATGCGCGGCCGGCGTGGTCCGCACTCCCGTGGGCAGAACGCGCATCTGTTTTCCTCCGCGCCGCCGAGCTGCTCGCGACCACCTGGCGACCCGTCCTCAACGCCGCCACCATGGCCTGCCAGAGCAAGACGGCCCACCACGCGGAAATCGACGCGGCCTGCGAGCTGATCGACTTCTGGCGATTCAACGTGCACTTCGCCGAGCGGCTGTATGCCGAGCAGCCCCGGTCGTCTGCCGGCATGTGGAACCGGATCGACTATCGCGGTCTTGAAGGATTTGTCTATGCCGTAACGCCGTTCAACTTCACGGCCATCGGCGGCAACCTCCCGACATCCGCGGCCCTCATGGGGAACACGGTGGTCTGGAAGCCCGCCAGTTCCACCGTCTACAGCGGGTATTTCATAGCGAAGCTGCTCGAGGAGGCCGGGCTTCCCCCGGGCGTCATCAACTTCGTGCCGGGTGACGCGGCGACCATCAGCGACGTCTGTCTCTCGCATCCAGACCTCGCCGGCATTCACTTCACCGGGTCGACGCCGGTTTTCCAGGACATGTGGCAGAAGGTAGGACAGAACATCGCGAAGTACCGGTCGTATCCGCGCCTCGTGGGTGAGACCGGCGGGAAGGACTTCATCGTCGCGCACCCCGATTCCAACGCGGCGGCTGTCGTGACGGCAATCGTGCGTGGGGCGTTCGAGTACCAGGGCCAGAAATGCAGCGCCGCCTCGCGCGTCTATTTGCCGGAATCCATGTGGAAAAAAATCGGCGACGACCTCCTGCACCAGGTTGCCGGCCTCACGATGGGCGACGTGGCCGATTTCCGGAATTTCATGGGTGCCGTCATCGACCAGCGGTCGTTCGAGAAGATCTCCGAGTATATCGACGGCGCGCGAAAATCGAAGGACGCAAAGATCCTGGTGGGCGGCGAGGTGGACGGCAGCGAGGGATGGTTCATCCGCCCGACCGTGATCCAGGCGATGAAGCCGGACTTCCGCACGATGTGCGAGGAAATCTTCGGTCCGGTGGTGAGCGTCTACGTCTATCCCGATAACAAGTGGTCGGAAACGCTCGACCTGGTAGACCAGACGTCGCCCTACGCGCTCACCGGCGCGGTGTTCGCCAATGACCGCCGGGTGATCGTGGACGCCACGAGCCGCCTCCGGCACGCGGCCGGGAACTTCTACATCAACGACAAGCCCACCGGCGCGGTAGTCGGGCAGCAGCCGTTCGGCGGGGCTCGGGCATCGGGAACCAACGACAAGGCGGGCTCCATACTCAACCTGATACGCTGGGCGTCTCCCCGCACGATCAAGGAGACGTTCTCGCCGCCTACTGATTACCGCTATCCGTTCCTGGCAGAAGAGTGAGAAGTGAGAAGTGAGAAGTGAGAAGTGAGAAGTGAGAAGGGCGCCCTGGAGAAATCCAAGGCGCCCTTCGTTGTCTGTCCTTCTTACTTCTCACTTCTTACTTCTTACTTTAGAGCTTGTGAATCGCGAACCCGTCGGCGTGAACGTCGAGCATGTGGTTCACCCGCAGGCCCACGATGCCGTTGGCGTCGATCTTGGCGGCATCGGTCGAGTACACTTCTTTCCCGTTGACCGTGAAGCTGGCCTTCCCGCCCGATACGCCGATCGCGACTTCGTTCGTCGCCTTGCCGGCTGCGTCCGCCTTGTTGACGGCAGCGTTTTCGGTCCAGTCAACGAGGGTCGAGGTGGTCGCACCCGTGCGACGCTTGATGATGAACATCCCGTCCTGGCGCACGAGGAAATAGGTGTACGCCTGGTTGGGGCCGGCCAAGTCGCTTCCGCCGATGATGATGCCCATGCCCTCGCCATGACCGGCGCGCGGTGACTTGGTCTGGGTGAGCTTGGCGACCGTATGGTAGTTCCCCGTGGCCTTGTCCGTCTCGCGATAGAGAACCGCCGCGGTACCGCCCATCGTGAAGTGCCAGCCCTCGCCCATTTTCTCGAACTTGACGTTGGAAAGAGGCCGGTCCTGGTCCGTTCGGGCCGACCAGCCGGCCGGTAGCTTCCCGCCGCCTTCGACCGGCGCCGCCGCGTCGTGATCCATTCCTGCCATGCCGCCCTGCGCGAAGGCCGGTGTCGCCGTGATCATGGCGACTACCGCCATCTGGAATACCCGCTGCGAGAATCTCATGAGGCCGTTCCTGGTTGGAGAGTGTTCTGTGATGGACATTGCCCCGGCGAGCCGCCAGTTCGCAAGTCCGAGCCTTGCACGTACGCCAAGGAACCGGTGATTGTTCCGGTCATGGAAATGACGCCCGCCCGCGCCCTGAAATATCGCCAGGCCGCGTTCGTCTATCTCCACTTCGGGATTCTCTACGAGGCAGGCGCCTACGTGATGTACCGGCAGGAGCTCCTGCCCGCCAATGCCTCAATGGGTCCGCCGCCCTGGGTCTGGGTTTTCATTCTTGGCCCCCTGGTCGCCGGTGCCTTTTTTGTCGCCCTGCTCAAGTGGCCGAACCCCTGGCTCGCCGGGATCCTCTGGTTCATCGGTGCGGGGAGGCTCCCGACGCTCATTCACGGTGCCTTTATCACGGCCGACGTCGGATCGCTGGCGCCGAGCCTCTACCTCACGGCCCTGGTAGTTTCGGTCATCAACATGTGGATGCTCGCCCGGGCAGCGTGGGACCTATGACCTTTCGATCATACAGCCAGGTGACGGGAGCCGACCGTTCCGACCTCCTCGGTCAGGTCGTGAGCCAGCGCAACCGTGTGACGGAACGGCTCAGGACCGTGGGACGAGTGGTAGCGGTCATGAGCGGCAAGGGCGGCGTCGGGAAGAGCTACGTGACGGCCGCACTGGCCCGGCATCTGGCGGGAAACGAAGGGCTCAAGGTCGGTGTGCTTGATGCCGACCTCAAGAGTCCCACCTGCGCCCGCACGCTGGGAGCGCGCGGACCGGTGCGGCTGACCGAAGAAGGGGCCGAACCGGTAGAAGGCGTTTCCGGTATCCGCCTGTTCTCCAGCGACCTGCTGATTGCCGATGGCAAGCCACTCGAATGGCGGGAGCCGGACGCCGAACGGTTCATCTGGCGTGGAATCCTCGAAACGGGAGCGCTGAGGGAGTTCCTCGGTGATGTAATGTGGGGAACGCTCAACTTGCTCCTGGTGGACCTGCCTCCAGGTGGCGACCGGCTCGCCGACCTGGCCGCACTCGTTCCCAACCTCACCGGTGCCGTCGCGGTCACCATTCCCAGTGAGGAGTCCAGGCATTCAGTGGAGCGATCGATCCGTACGGCGCTCGACGCGAAGATCCGCGTGCTGGGCGTGGTC
>CAMDCH010000219.1:0-4873 GCA_945889655.1 bacterium HR33 | reverse complement strand
GGCATCCACGCCGCGCAACTGTTCGAGCCGCATCCCACGCAGGGGGCCACGGGCGCTGGTCGTACGGTCGAGCATTTCGTCATGAAAGATGACGGGGACGCCATCTGCCGTCGTCCTGGTATCCATTTCCAGGGCATCGGCACCCTGTTCGAGTCCCCGGGTGAACGCCAGGATGGTGTTCTCGGGGTACTCGCCACTCGCGCCGCGATGCGCTATCACCGGGCGCGCGTGGGGATCGAGAAGGATCAGGCCGCGCGCACGCAGTGCTGGTCGAAAGCAGCCTGCAGCACTGTGGCGATCTGGTCCGCCTCGCGGCCCTCGATGTCACGACGCTCCATCATGTGCACCAGCCGGCCGTCGTGGAACAGCGCGATGGATGGCGACGAAGGACCGTAGCCCGCGAAGTAGCTGCGCGCCCGGTCGGTGGCCTCGAGGTCCATTCCCGCAAAGACGGTGGTGAGCTTCTCGGGCTTGGCTGCGTGCCCGAGCGCCTTGAGCACGCCGGGCCGGGCTCGCCCCGCGGCACAGCCGCAGACGGAGTTCACCACCACCAGGACGGTGCCCTTGCTGCCGGTGAGCGCGGCATCGACTGCCTCGGGGGTGCGGAGTTCTTCGAAGCCCACCTTGGTGAGCTCTTCGCGCATGGGCTGGACGAGACGGGGATCATAACGCATGAACGTTCTCCTACTGGCGGCTGGTCATGACGGGTTCAGGATTCCAGGCGGCGGCCTTGCCGCCGATCTCGTATTCAGGGAACCGTGACGGGTGCAACAAGGCTCCCAGGATTTCCACCCCGGTCGCCATGCGCGGACCCGAACGGTTGAAGTAGGCCGATCCATCCACCACGAAGGCCCTCCCGGTTTCGATGGCGCGGGGGGCTATGCGGATGAGGCGCTCCGCGTGGCGGTCGGCATCGGCGCGGGAAGCATCCAGCCCATAGCCGCAGGGCATGATGACCAGGACGTCGGGATCCGTTCCCGAGAGATCCTGCCAGTCGAGCTGTTGTGACGGCCGGCCGGGCGTGCCGAAGAGGTCCAACCCACCGGCGATCTCGATCATCTCGGGCATCCAGTGTCCCGGCACGAACGGGGGATCCAGCCATTCGACGGCCAGCACCCGCTGCCGCGGGGCGCCGGCCACGCGGGCCGTGACGGTGTCGAGCCGGAGCCGCTGCGCCGCCGCGATCATCTCTCCCCGTTCGGGCACGCCGGCCGCCGCCGCCACATCCTGTATCGAGTCGATGATATCGGAAATGGAATGCGAATCTATCGAGAGCACGCGCGGGCGCTTGCCCATCATGTCGGCGACGGTCTGCGCGAGTGACGTCGGCACCGCGCAGACTTCACAGACCGCCTGCGACAGGACGAGGTCGGGCTGGAGGCGCTGGAGCAGCGCCGCATCGATCTCGTAGACGCTGCCGAAATGGGCCATGGCGTGGCGCACCGCGGCATCGATTTCGCCGCTCGTCATTCCCTGGGGGTCGAACCGGGGCCTGCTGAGACGCGGCTTCCGCAGCGCATCGGGGGGATAGTCACATTCATGCGAGATTGCCACCAGCTGATCACCGAGTCCCAGCTCGTACACGATCTCGGTGGCGCTCGCGAGGAGCGAAGCGATCCGCATGAGCGAATGATAACACTGGCGGAACCGCTTGACAGGCCTGAGGGTTACGGCCATTCTTCCGCCGTTCACCCCTCATCAGTACCTGCTGGAGAATCATCGGCATGCCTTACATCATTGCACAGCCATGCGTCGACGTGAAGGATCGCGGTTGCGTGGATGTGTGCCCCGTCGACTGCATCTATGAAGGCCCGGACCAGCTCTACATCCATCCGGATGAGTGCATCGATTGTGGTGCGTGCGAGCCGGAGTGTCCCGTGACGGCCATCTTCCCCGAGGAAGACACGCCGGAACAGTGGAAGGCGTTCATCGAAAAGAACAAGGTGTACTTCGACGGCGGTGTCGACCGGGATGTCGCCAAGGGCCGGGCGTCCCACTAGGAGCGCTCGCCTCGATCCCGTCCATTCAAGCCCCGGCTGAACGCCGGGGCTTTTTCTTTGTCTCCGCGCGATGGTGCAGACCGCAACACATGCCTCGACTTCACACGACTCTGACAACTACAGCTGGCAACCTTTTCTCTCCAGCCAGCATCTAACCCCGCAACAGGTCGCAACAATCAACACACCGACAACATAGGCAGCGGGAACAGCCGGTCCGTTCCTGGAGGGTCCGTGAGCATCCAACGCGTAGCGTGTATCACCGTTGCATCGGTCGTGAGCTTCGCCGTTGGAATCCAGGACGTGACGGCTCAACAGCAGTCTGTACCCATCGCCACGACCGTGGCGGTACCGGGACAGGCCGCGCTCGCCCGGGCCGTACGGGCGACGCCCGACGCCCCCCGGCTGGACGGCAAGCTGGACGAAACCGCGTGGCAATCGGCGCCCGCCATCAGCGGCTTCACCCAGCGAGATCCCAACGAAAGCCAGCCCGGCACAGAGCGCACCGAGGCGAAGATCGTCTACACCGACGCCGCCGTTTACATCGGGATCCGCGCGTACGACTCCCAGGCCGACAAGATCACGGCACAGCTCACCCGCCGGGACGATGACTCGCCCTCTGACTGGGTCGGCATCCTGATCGACTCCTACCACGACCGCCGCACCGCGTTCGAGTTCGCGGTGAATCCGGCGGGCGTGAAGCGCGACGTCTACTGGTACGACGATTCAAACAATGACGACTCGTGGGACGCGGTGTGGGACGTGGCAGTGTCGCGGGATGCGGAGGGATGGACCGCCGAGTTTCGCATTCCGTTCAGCCAGCTTCGCTTCGCGAACGCGGAAGAGCATCGCTTCGGATTCGACATCTGGCGGAAGATTGCCCGCCTCAACGAAATGCAGCAGTGGAAGCTCATTCCCAAGAACGCATCCGGCACCATTTCACAGCTGGGCGATCTCTCCGGCATCGAAGGGGTCAAACCACCCCGCCGTTTCGAGATCCTTCCTTATACAGTCGGCAGCACGGCCTACACTCCCCGCGAGGCGGGCAACCCGTTCCGGACCGGTTCCGACCAGACGGCATCCTTCGGCGGCGACCTCAAGATGGGCGTCGGGCCGAATCTCACGCTCCAGGCCACGCTGAACCCGGACTTTGGCCAGGTCGAGGCCGACCCCGCCCAGGTCAACCTCGGCGCATTCGAATCCTTCTTTTCCGAGCGCCGCCCCTTCTTCACCGAGGGATCCGACATCTTCCGACTCCCCAACGATCTCTTCTATTCCCGGCGCATCGGCCGGGCGCCGCAGGGATCCGCTGACGACCGGGGCGGCCACGCACAGCGCGTGACCCAGACCAGTATCCTTGGCGCTGCCAAGCTGTCGGGGAAAACGAAGAGCGGCTGGACGATTGGACTCCTCGGCGCGGAAACAGCCCAGGAGCGGGCGTCGGTCATTGATTCCGCGGGCGGCTCCCATGCCGACATCGTGGAGCCGCGGAGCACGTACGTCGTGGGCCGGCTCGCGCGCGAGTGGCGCGAAGGGAAGACGCGCTTCGGTGTCTTCGGCACCACCGTGGACCGGGCCCTCACGCCCAACCTCCAGTTCCTGCGCAACTCGGCCTACACCGGCGGCGTCGACTGGAATCACCGGTTCCGCCGCGACACCTACTGGTTCTCCGGCTTCGTCGCGGGCAGCAATATCCGTGGCTCGACGCAGGCGATCACGCGGGCACAGCGATCCTCGGCTCGTTACTTCCAGCGCCCCGACAATGACTACACGACGCTGGACTCGACCCGCACGACCCTCTCAGGGACGGCCGGCGAGATCGGCCTCGGGAAGAGCGGCGGCGGTGATTGGCGCTTCTCTACCGGTGCCAGCACCCGGTCGCCGGGCTGGGAGACCAACGATGCCGGCTTCAACGGCGGCGTGGACAACCACTCGCAGTGGTTCTGGCTCAACCGGCGCTGGCAGAAGCCCGGCAAGGTGTTCCGCTTCGTCGGAGCCAACTTCAACCAGTGGTCGAACTACAACTACGGTTGGGACCGCACGAACATGGGCGGGAACGTGAACCTCAACCTCACGTTCGCGAACTACTGGGGAGGCTACTCCGGCCTGGGCCGCAACATCCAGAGCCTGGGCACCGATGCGCTGCGCGGCGGGCCCGCGTTCATCCGGCCCGGCGGCTGGAACCAGTGGGGGGGCCTCTACAGCGACGACCGCAAGCGCTTCCGCTTCTGGGTGGATGAATGGTACTTCAGGCAGGACGAGGCGGTACACACCCGCTCGGGCGGGATCTCACCCGGTATCGCCTGGCGCCCGGCCGCCAACATCGACCTCCAGTTCTCGCCCAGCTTCAACTGGACGGGTGACGACTGGCAGTATCTCAACGCCGCCGTGGTGAATGGCCGCCAGGAGTACTTCTTCGGCGGGCTCCGGCAGAAGACCCTGTCCACCAATTTACGCGGCAACATCACGCTGGCCCCGAACATCACCGTCCAGCTGTGGGCGCAGCCGTTCATCTCTGCGGGCGAGTACGTGGACTACAAGCGGGTCGCGGATCCCCGCGCGGCGACCTTCGCACAGCGGTTCGATGTCTTCGGCGCGGACCGGATCATCCGGAACTCGGCGGGGGAGGTTTCGGTCGACATCGACCGGAACGGGTCTTCGGACTTCAACTTCGGTGACCCGGACTTCACGTACCTCTCATTCCGGTCGAACATGGTGTTCCGCTGGGAATACCGCCCCGGCTCCACCGTCTTCCTGGTCTGGCAACATGGGCGCAGCGGCAGTTCCGCCGACGGACAGTTCGACCTCGGCCGGAACCTGGGTGACCTGTTCCGCTCCGACTCCGAGAACACCCTCCTCGTGAAAGTGAATTACTG
>CAMDCH010000218.1:0-4873 GCA_945889655.1 bacterium HR33 | reverse complement strand
CTTCGAGGCTGACCAGCACGCCCGGCGTGCCGGTGAAGACCTCGGCGACATGGAAGGGCTGGGAGAGGAAGCGCTGGATCTTGCGGGCGCGGGCGACGGTGAGCTTGTCCTCTTCGGAAAGCTCGTCCATGCCAAGGATCGCGATGATGTCCTGGAGATCCTTGTACTTCTGGAGGATCCGCTGCGTTTCGATCGCCGCCTTGTAGTGCCGGTCGCCCAGGTACTGCGCGTCAAGGATGCGGCTGGAGGAGTCCAGCGGATCCACGGCCGGATAGATGCCGATTTCCGTCAGCGCGCGGTTGAGCACCACCGTAGCGTCAAGATGGCTGAACGCCGTTGCGGGCGCGGGATCGGTCAGATCGTCGGCGGGCACGTAGATCGCCTGCACCGACGTGATCGAGCCCTTCTTGGTGGACGTGATCCGCTCCTGGAGATCCCCCATCTCGGTAGCCAGCGTGGGCTGGTATCCCGCGGCGCTCGGCATGCGGCCCAGCAGTGCGGACACCTCCGAGCCGGCCTGCGTGAACCGGAAGATGTTGTCGATGAAGACCAGCACGTCCTGGCCTTCCTTATCGCGGAAATACTCGGCCACGGTGAGGCCGGTCAGGCCCACGCGAAGGCGCGCGCCCGGCGGCTCATTCATCTGGCCGTAGATCAGCGCCACGGAGCCGAGAATGCCCGCTTCCTTGAATTCGAGATAGAGATCGTTTCCTTCGCGCGTGCGCTCGCCCACGCCACAGAAAACGGAGCGACCGCCGTGTCCCTTCTGCACGTTGTTGATCAGCTCCTGGATGACGACCGTCTTGCCCACGCCGGCGCCGCCGAAGAGCCCGATCTTGCCGCCCTTCACGAATGGCGCGAGCAGGTCCACGACCTTGATGCCCGTCTCGAAGACGGTGGTCTTGGGCTCCAGGTTCACGAACTCGGGCGGCTTCCGGTGAATCGGCCACCGCTCCACGCTGGCGGGAATCGGGGGACCTTCGTCCACCGGCTCGCCGAGCACGTTGAGAATGCGGCCCAGCGCCGCCTCGCCGACCGGGACCATGATCGCCGAGCCGGTGTTGGTCACCGGCATCCCGCGCACCACGCCGTCGGAGGTGCTCATGGCGACCGCACGGACCTGGTTCCGGCCGATGTGCTGTTGCACCTCGGCGGTGAGCTTCACGTGCGGCCCGTTCTTGACCTGTTCGTCGATCGTGAGCGCCGTGAGCAGGTCCGGCATCTCGCCGGGCTCGAACTCCACGTCGATAACCGGGCCGATGATCTGGACGACTTTTCCGATGTTCTTCGCCATGTGATCCCCTGTTAACCTTTGAGTGCTTCGGCGCCGCCCACGATTTCCGCGAGCTCCTGCGTGATCTGCGCCTGGCGGGCACGGTTGTAGGTGCGTTTCAAGTTGTCGATCATGTCACCCGCGTTGTCGGTCGCGTTCTTCATCGCGGTCCGGCGCGCTCCCTGCTCCGACGCCGCCGTCTCGACCAGTGCGCGATACACCGCGTTGCGCACGTAGAGCGGCAGGATCTCGCCGACGATTTCTTCCGCTGACGGCCTGAGGATGTACCACGGGATGTACTTGCCCTTCCCCGGCTGGCCAGCCGCCCTGGCGTCGCTCGCGGGAGGCTCCACCGGCAACACCGTCAGCAGCATCGGCGGCGTGGACAGGGCACTGACGAACTTCGCGAATACCACCTCGACGCCATCCAGCTCACCCGCGGCATAGCGGTCCATCAGCGCGGTCACCAGCTCGGACGCCTGCGCGGCCGTGGGACGGTCGCCCATGTCCGTCCGCTGGGTCGCGATGGCGCGGCCGATATAACGGAAGAAGCCGATTCCCTTCCGGCCCACGAGGTGCAGCTCGACCTCGGTGCCCTGGCCTTCCAGCTCCAGCAGCCGCCGCCGGCCTTCGCGGATCAGGTTGGAATTGAAGGCGCCCGCGAGACCACGGTTGCTGGTGATGACTGCCAGCGCCACCTTGCGCGGCTTCCCCCCGGGACGGCGCAGGAGCGGAAAGCGCTCGGCCAGGTCCGGCGTGTAGAGATCGGCGATTACCCGCGCGAGCGCCGCGGCGTACGGACGGGCCGCGGCTACGCGGTCCATCGCGCGCTTCAGCTTCGACGTGGCCACCATCTCCATCGTCTTGGTGATCTGCCGGGTGCTCTGCGTCGTCTTGATGCGGCGGCGCAGCTCGCGAGTGGATGCCATGCCTAGCGCATCGCCTTGAAGCTCTCGATTGCCTTCTTCAGCTGGCCCGTGATCTCGTCGTCCAGGACCTTCTTCGTGCGGATGGCCTCACCCACCTTGGGATTCTTCGCGGCCATGAACGTCACGAAGTCGGCCTCGAACTTCCGGACCTCGGACACCTTCACGTCGTCGAGGAACCCGTTGGTCACGGCGTAGGTGATCATGACCTGGTTTTCAACCGTGAGCGGCCCGTACTGCGGCTGCTTCAGTATCTCCACGATGCGCTCGCCGCGCGCCAGCTGCTTCTGGGTCGCCGCGTCGAGGTCGGACGCGAACTGCGCAAAGGCCGCCAGCTCGCGGTACTGGGCGTATTCGAGGCGGAGACGGCCGGCCACCTGCCGCATGGCCTTGATCTGCGCATTACCACCCACGCGGGACACCGAGATACCGGGGTTGATCGCGGGACGGACGTTGGAATAGAAGAGGTCGGTCTCGAGGAAGATCTGGCCATCGGTAATCGAAATCACGTTCGTCGGGATGTAGGCCGACACGTCACCCGCCTGCGTCTCGATGATCGGCAGCGCCGTCAGCGAACCGCCGCCGGTGGCGTCCGACAGCTTGGCCGCGCGCTCCAGCAGGCGCGAGTGGAGATAGAAGACGTCACCGGGATAGGCTTCGCGACCAGGCGGGCGTCGCAGCACCAGCGAAAGCTGGCGGTACGCCGCGGCCTGCTTGGACAGGTCGTCATACACGCACAGCGTCGCCTTCTTCTCGTCGTACATGAAGTACTCGGCCATCGCGCAGCCCGAGTAGGGCGCGATGTACTGCAACGGCGCAGGGTCAGATGCGCTGGCGACGACCACGATCGTGTACTCCATCGCCCCATGCTGCTTGAGCTTCTCCACCACGGAGGCGACGGTCGAATTCTTCTGGCCGATGGCGACATACACGCAGACGACGCCCTGGCCTTTCTGGTTGATGATGGCGTCGACCGCGATGGCCGTCTTGCCGGTGCCGCGGTCGCCGATGATGAGCTCGCGCTGGCCGCGACCGATCGGGATCATGGAGTCGATCGCCTTGATGCCGGTCTGCAGCGGCTCCTTCACCGGCTGGCGGGCAATGATGCCAGGCGCCTGGGACTCGACCTTCCGGGTGCCGGTCGACTGGATCGGGCCAAGTCCATCGAGCGGCCGGCCCAGCGGATCCACCACCCGGCCAACCAGCTTGGGACCCACCGGGACGTCCAGCACCCGCCCCGTGCGGCGGACCTCGTCGCCTTCGCGGAGCTGGAGGTAGTCACCCAGGATCACGGCGCCGAGGTTGTCTTCTTCCAGGTTGAGCGCGAGACCGGAAATGGTCTGGCCGCTTTCGGAAGAGGTGAACTCGAGCATCTCGCCGGCCATGCAGGACAGCAGGCCGTAGACGCGGGCCGTCCCGTCCTTGACCTCCAGAATGGTTCCAACTTCCTGGACGTCGAGTGCCTTGAGGTCGGCAGCATCGATCTCCCGCAGGAGAACGTCCTTGAGCTCGCCGGGTCGCAGAATCGATTCGGTGGCCATTGATTTCGCTGGAAAAAGGTTGGCGGTGAAAGCTTGTGAAAAATATCACATGGACCGCTAAGGGCTAGACCCTGCTGCGAGTCCGTCCGCGGGCAAACCGATGCAGCACCTGCCTCGGGGTCATTCGCCGGAGCTCGCCCGGAACCACGCCGGCGATGCGTCGCGTGGACCGCGCCAGGTGTGAAGGCGACGCATACCGCAGTATCCGGGCAACCGAAACGACGTCGTAGCCGGGATTCGCCATCAGGTCGGTGGCGCAGCATACCCGGACGAGGTCGATCACCCGCTTGAGATTGGGGGCCCCGCCTGCCGCAAACTCGCGCGAGAGGTGCTCGCGCGTGAGACCGAGCGAGCTCGCCAGCCCGCCGGTCCGTAGCGGGCGCCCCACGCCGGCCACGATCTCCTCGAAGACCGACACCTGGCGGGGCTCAGTGAGGCGGAGCAGTCGCGGCGCCTCCTTTAGTGCCGCCCGTCGCCGCTCGCCGGCCGTGCGGGCCGCCATCCACTCTCCAGCGCAGGAGCCGTCAACACCTTCCACCAGCACGCCGCGCCCGCCGGCCCGGTGCCACGCCAGCAGCAACCCGCCGTCCTCGGGACGGAAGGAACCAAGACCGAACATCGGGATTCCGGGAAATGATGGCAGCAGACCGGTGAGGTGACGGGATTCGGGTGCACGCAGGTCGACCAGTACCGCATCGACTACCTCGCGGCCCAGGAGGGCCTGCACCTGCTCGGCCGTCGCGCACCGCGCAAACCGTGGCGCCCCTCGCCCAAGACCGCGGCGCAGGCCGGACAACGGACGCGGGGTGCGGTGGAGAACCGCGATGACCGCCATCAGCGGTCCGGCGTAACGGCCTCGGCTTCGGTGAGCACCTGCACATGCTCACCCGCCCTTCGCAGGACCGCGCGGGCGTTCTCGTAGCCGACCAGGCGGAGCGCGGAGTCGAGTGGATGCCAGCCGCACTCGGTGATGCCTTCTTCCAACTGCGGGCGCACGTCGGCGGCCGACGTCTCGAAGAGGAACAGGTGGCAGAACTTGTGTACGACTCCGCCCCTGACGCGGAAATACCAGTCGATGCGGTCGAGGTCACCACGGTCCTCGAGCCGAGTCACGCCGGTCTCCTCGGCGATCT
>CAMDCH010000217.1:0-4876 GCA_945889655.1 bacterium HR33 | reverse complement strand
CTCCCGCCCGCGATCCTGGTCGTCTCGGGGCGCCAGAGCTTCGAGATCGTCCAGAAGGCGGCGATGGCGGGGATCGGTGGAATCGTCGGGGTCTCCGCACCGTCCTCCCTGGCGGTCGACCTCGCCACCGAAACCGGGATGCTGCTGGTGGGCTTCGCCCGCGGCAACGCCTTCAACATCTACGCGGGACAGGAGCGGGTCACCGCATGAAACCGTCCGGCTGGGCATCGCTGGTGCCGTTCGGCCTCGGCCGGACCAAGCCGCATCACTTCCTCGAGATGGCCGAAGTCGCCTGGGAGAACCGCAACCAGCTCCCCTTCGCCTGGCGGATCCTCAATCACGGCGTGTGCGACGGCTGCGCGCTCGGCACCGCCGGCCTTCACGACTGGACCATGGAGGGGATCCATCTCTGCATGGTGCGGCTGCGCCTGCTGCGGCTCAACACGATGCCGGCGCTCGATCACCGATTGCTCGAGGACGCGGTCGCCCTGCGCGAGAAAACGCCACCGGAGCTGCGGGCACTCGGTCGCCTGCCCTACCCCATGGTGTGGCACGCGGGCGAACCCGGCTACCATCGCGTGACGTGGGACGAGGCGCTGGCGCTCGCGGCCGACCGGATCCGCCGCACGAAGCCTTCACGCCTCAACTTCTACCTCACCTCCCGCGGCATACCCAACGAGGTCTACTTCGCCTTCCAGAAAGCCGCGCGGTTTCTCGGCACCAACAACGTGGACAACTCCGCGCGTCTCTGCCACGCACCGAGCACCACGGGCCTCGAGAAAACGATCGGGTATGGCGCCACGACCGTTTCGTACACCGACTGGATCGGTACCGACCTGCTGATCCTCGTCGGCAGCAACCTGGCCAACAATCAGCCGGTCGCGATGAAGTACATCCACATGGCCAAGAAGGCCGGCACGCGCGTGATCGTGGTGAACCCCTATAGAGAGGAAGGGCTCACCAACTACTGGGTGCCGTCCACCGCGGAGAGCGCGGTGTTCGGAACGAAGATCATGGACGACTTCTTCCCGGTCGTGCAGGGCGGCGACACCTGGTTCTTCAGCGGCGCGCTCAAGCATCTCGTGGAGCGCGACCGGGTCGATCACTCGTTCATCTCGGCACATACGACCGGCTTCGAGCGGGTGCGCGAGCACGTTGCGTCGCTTTCGTGGACCGACATCGAACGCGAGTCCGGTATTCGCGAGGCCGAGATCCGCCGGTTCGCAGACCTGTACGCCGACGCGCGGTCATCCATCACGGTCTGGTCCATGGGCATCACGCAGCATGCCTTCGGCGAACAGAACGTCCTGGCGCTGGTGAACCTGGCGCTCGCGATGGGCCGCATCGGGCGAGAGAAGTGCGGACTGAATCCCATTCGCGGCCATTCCGGCGTGCAGGGCGGCGCCGAGATGGGCACGGTGCCGGGATCGTGCGGTATGGGACGTTCGCTCGGCGACCCCGCGACCCGCCCCGCGATGCGCGACCTGTGGGGTTTCGACATTCCCGAGGCCCCGGGGCTCCAGGCGAGCGGCGCAATCGGCACGATGCACGACGGCGCGATCGACGTCCTCTATTCCGTGGGCGGGGATTTCCTGCAAACGATGCCCGATCCCGTCTACGTGCGGCGCGCACTCGAGCGAACCCCGGTGAAGATCTTCCAGGACATCGTTCTCAACCCGATGATGCTGGTCGAGCCCGCGGACGTCTCCATCATCTTCCCCGCGGCCACGCGGTACGAGACACCGGGCGGCGTCACCGAGACCAGCACGGAGCGTCGCGTGATCTTCAGCCCCGAGATCCCCGGCCGCCGGATCGGCGAAGCGAAACCCGAATGGCAGATTCCCGTCATGCTGGCCGAGCGCGTGCGCCCCGCTGACGCCGGGCGCATCCGGTACGCCGATACGGCCGCGATCCGGCAGGACATCGCGCGCGTCATCCCCGCGTACGCATCGATCGCGGGGCTGGAGAAGGAAGGCGACCAGTTCCAGTGGGGCGGGGAGCGCCTCTGCGACGGGGGGACGTTCAACACGCAGGACGGCAAGGCGCACTTTGTTCCCGCGCAGATGCCCCGGCGCGAAGTGCCCCAGGGACAGTTCCTGGTCGCCACTCGGCGCGGCAAGCAGTTTAACAGCATGGTCTGGAAGAACCGCGACCCGCTGACCGGGTCGCGCCGCGACGAGGTGTTCATGGCACGCATGGACGCCGAGCGGCTGGGCCTTCGGGATGGCGACGCCGTCGTGCTGCGGAACGAGGTTGGAGAGTTTCGCGGGCGCGTGTCCATCAAGCCTATCGCCGCAGGCAACCTCCAGGTCCACTGGCCGGAGGGAAACACCCTCATACGGCAGGGCGTGGTGGATCCGAGCTGCGGCGAGCCCGACTACAACGCGACCTGCACCGTTGTTCCCGAAAACGATGGGCCTCCCAGGTCTTCAACGGCTACAAGCCTGCCTGACGCCCCTGCTCCTCCGGCGGCCGGTGGGTGACGAAGCCGCGGTAGAGGAGCAGGTCGTAGACGATCTTCAGCCCGCCCGCCACGAAGAACGGCGCCGCCATGAGTGACGGTCGCGCGTAGAGCGCCCCCGCCAGGACAGGAGCTACGGCGGCGCCGACTGTCTTGGCCACACCCGTGATCCCCGCCGCCGCCGAGCGTTCCTCCGGACCCACAACCGCCATCACGTAGGATTGCCGGATCGGCACATCCATCTGGCTGATGCTGAAGCGAAGCAGCAGGACCGCGATCGCCAGCGGGAGCGTCGGCATCAGTGGCACCAGGATGAGCAGCACGTTGGACGGCAGGTGGGTGAACACCATCGTGTTCACAAGCCCGATGCGACTGGCCAGCCGAGTTGCGAGCAGTGCCGAGATGCCCGCGAACAGGTTTGCGCCGAAGAAGATGGCGCCCAGCATTTGGGGCTCAACCCCAAAACGCACGTGGAACCAGTACGCCACGAAGCTCTGGACCACGAATCCGCCCCCGAACGAATCGAGCGCAAACAGTGCCGACAGCCGTGCGACCACCACACCCGAGCGGGTGATTCCCCAGCCCGTGAGGGCCCGGCGGGACGAGGTCTCCACCTCGATCGCCGGCGAGAGGCGCGCGAACATGATGACGAGCAGGACGCCGAGCGCCGCGTAGAGCAGGATCACGCTGCGGTAAGCTGTCGTGGCAGCGGCTGGCGCCGGTGCAAGCTCGGCGAGGAATCCCCCGGCCAACGACCCCAGCGCCGTCGCTCCGGCGCCGACCAGCTGGTACCAGGCAAACACTGACGTCCGCGCGTCATCCGGGAGCAGTTGCGTGAGCGCGGCCTGCTCGACGGGGAGGAACGGCCCGACCTCGTGTCCCGTCGGGCTGATGACGCCGATGGTTCCCGCGATGACCAGGAGCGTGAAGTCCTTCGTCAGGGCAAACACGACGCCGGCGATCACCATCAGTACCGCACCGGCAATGAGCGTGCGCCGCCGTCCGAACCGGTCTGCGCGAGTCGTGAGATAGAGCGAGACCACGACGTCGCCAGCGAGGATCAGCGTGAGGAGGGTCCCGGTGCGTGCCGGGGTGAGGCCAAGACTGGTCAGGTAGATGACCAGCACGACGGACAACGCCCCGTACGCAAACAAGCGGACGGAGCGCGCCACAAAGAGCAGGCGGCCATCGCGCGGAAGGAGACGCAGTGGGGCGCTCACGGCTGGCGTTCCGGTTCCCGGTACATTGCAGGGAATGCTAACGCCCGCGCGCACCTTCCATCGCTACGTCGCGATCGGCGACTCCTCCACCGAGGGCCTCGATGATCCCGATGACCTCGGTGGATATCGGGGCTGGGCCAATCGCCTGGCCGAGCGGGTCGCCGCTGCCCAGGATGAGCCGCTGCTGTACGCGAACCTGGGCGTGCGCGGTCTTCGAACCCGGAAGATCCGGGAAACGCAGCTCGACCCCGCGGTCGCGTTGCGACCCGACCTGGTGACGCTGTTCTGCGGCACCAACGACCTCGTGCGATTGAGCTTTGACGCTCGCGCCTTGCACGACGACGTCCTGCACATGCAGCGCGCGCTGATCGCAGGCGGCGCGACCGTCCTCGGATTCACCCTGCCGGACCTCTCGCCGGTCATGCCGCTCGCGCTGCCGCTGGTCCCCCGCGTCCGGGCGCTCAACAATGCCCTGCGCGCAGCGGCCGCGACGAGCGGCGCGATACTCGTGGATTTCGCGAAGTATCCGGTTGGATCTGATCCACGGATCTGGAGCACCGACCGGCTGCACGCCAACTCGGATGGCCACACGCGCATCGCGGCCGCGCTCGCGCACGCCCTCGGCCTGCCCGGCACGGACGACTCATGGTCACACCCGATTCCGGAAGCGCTCAATCTCTCGCTGGCGGAACAGGTCGCTGCCGAGATGCGGTGGATGCGGGAGTACTTTCTGCCGTGGATGTGGAGTCACCTGCGGGGGCGATCGTCCGCTGATGGCCGTTCCGCCAAGCGGCCCGCGCTCGCGCCGTTCAGGGCAGCGCGATCAGAAGATCGATCCTCCGGCTGATCGCGACGAACGTATCCCGGAACGCCGCCCGCTTCGCGGATTCATCACCGTTCACTTCGGCGGGATCTGGCAGTCCCCAGTGCGCCATGGTGGGATGCGCGGAGAAAACGGGGCAGGATTCCTTCGCGCGGTCACAGACGGTGATCACCAGGTCCCATGGCTGTTTTTCGACTTCGCCCAGGCCGCGGGGCACGCTGCCGGACCACGGGATGCCGCGGTCTTCCAGCTCGCGGATCGCATAAGGGTTCACGCGTTCAGCCGGATGTGATCCGGCGCTGGAGGCCGTGAACCTCCCCTTCCCTTTCCAGTTCAGAATTGCCTCGGCCAGCTGGCTGCGGGCCGAGTTGC
>CAMDCH010000216.1:0-4912 GCA_945889655.1 bacterium HR33 | reverse complement strand
GAAACCTGGTGCTGCCGGAAGCGGGATCGAAACGCCGGGCATCCCTGCACCCCGTGGCGGGTGAGGCCGGGCTCGCGGCCCTGAACCGTGGCGGGCTGGAAGTTCTCGACGCGACGGTGGAGCAGTTCAAGGAAGCCCTCCAGCGCGAGAATCACACGCTGAAGCGGGCCATGACCGACCCCCGGCTACTGAGCGGTATCGGGAATGCGTACTCCGACGAAATTCTGCACGCCGCCCGGCTCTCGCCGATGAAGCAGACGCGCCAGCTCGGCGACGACGAAATCGCGCGGTTGTTCCAAGTCACCCGGACGACACTTACCACCTGGTTCGAACGCCTGAAGGACGAAGCCGCCGGCGGCTGTCCCGAAGGCGTCACGGCATTCCGCCCGGAGATGGCGGTCCACGGAAAATTCCGGGAGCCCTGCCCGGTCTGCGGGTCGCCGGTCCAACGAATCGTGTACGCGGAGAACGAGGTCAACTACTGCGCCACCTGCCAGACCGGGGGGAAGCTCCTTGCCGACCGGGCGTGGTCACGGCTCATGAAGGAAGACTGGCCGCGGACCCTGGAGGAGCTGGAGGAAAAAACAGCGAAGCACTGACAGTGTTGCGACCATCCAACACCACGTAGGGACTCGACTTACACCGAAACCTCCCCGGCACCCCTTACGTAGATTCCCACATCGGCTAACATATGGGTAATCATGCATAGCCTGCGATACGCCAAGGTTGCCGTCCAGGACTACAACAAGGTCGGCGCGCTCACCGTGAGCACCAAGTACGTAGTGCGGGCGGTCGCGCGGCAGCTCTCGCCTCGGCACCGGTACATCGTGGACTATGGCGCGGGCGACGGGATTCTCGCCAAGTCGCTGCTGATGAGGCTGCCGCAGGACGCGCGGCTGACGGCGGTGGAATCCAACGATCATTTCTACGATGAGTTGCTGCACATCCGGGATCCCCGGTTCCAGGCGATCCAGGGTTGTGCATTCGACGTCGCCCGCCGCCCCGAATCACTGCGACTCCCCCGCCTCGATGTCGCAATCACCAGCATCCCGTTCACCTTCGTCGACAACGACCTCCGCGACGAGATGATCGCAAATACGTACGAAGCGCTGTCCCCGGGCGGCATCTTCATCGTGTACCAGTACACGCCGCTCGTGACCAAGGCGCTGAAGCGCTACTTCACCCAGGTCAAGACGGACTTCGAGCCTCGCAACATCCCGCCGTATTTCATCATGCGGGCGGAGAAATAGGCGGGTAGGCGGGTAGGCCGCAGCAAAACTCTGGCAGTTGTCGCACATCAACCACCTCGCTCTCGAAGACATGGCGCGCCCCAATGGGCGTTTTTCGCGTTGTGCACGAGGCACCACCCGCCTACCCGCCCACCCGCCTACCCGCCCCTCCGGCTCATTTCATGCATGGAATGGCTTCCGGAGTAGTGGCAGCGAACAGTCGCCGAGGCCGGAGGGGTCATGCACGGATACAGTCGGATCGCAGGGTTGGGGGCGCTGGCGCTTACAGCTGCCTGCAACCCGTTTCATCGCTCAGTCCAGGTGAGCAAGGACATCAACTACAACCAGCGCTGGCACGGGACGCTCACCAGCCCCGGGTTTCTCGCCGGAGCGGTGCAGATCACGGGCAGCGCGTCGATGGCACCGGGGACCGACGGCTCGAAGACCACAGTCATGGTCACGGTCTCCAACGCAACGCCGGGTGGGATGCATCCCTGGGAAGTGCACAAGGGGCAGTGTGGAATGGACCAGGGGATCTTCGGATCGCTGGAGAACTACAAGGCCGTGAAGATCGGAAGCAATGGCCAAGGCGACGCCTCGACCGTGCTCGAAATCGCGACCCCGACGTATGGGAACTACTTCGTCCTGCTGCACGCCTCGCCGACCAACCGCGAAACGGTCGTCGGCTGCGGGAACCTGGCACCACCCGCGCCGTAGGCGGGTAGCCGGGCAGGCGGGTGGACGGGTAGTGAGAACGGGAGCCTCTTCGGGCTCCCGTTTTTGTTTCGCATTCACACCCGCCAACCCGCCTACCCGCCCACCCGCCTCCGTCTGGCTTTTCCCTCAGCGCGGCAGCAGATTCGGGGGTCGCTTACCCCCGGTTCCGCCCATGTCCGACAACACTTCGCGCCGTGATTTCGTGGCCGCTTCCGCGGCGGCGCTCGCCACGCTCTGGCTGACCGCCGACCCGCAGGATATCCAGGCGTCGATCAACCACACAGCCCATGTCACGCACGACCTGGGAACCCACCAGTTCAAGGGCTGGGAGGCGTTCTCGGAAGACGAGGCGCTGGATGTGGAGGCGATCACCAGCCACATCATCCCGACCGATGCGACACCCGGCGCCAGGGAAGCCAAGGCGGTGGTGTTCATCGATCACTCGCTGGCAAACTGGGCGTCCAGCACCAAGGCCGACTTCATCAAGGGCCTGAATGAGCTGAACGCGGAAGCCGAGAAGCGCTGGCCCGGCACCGGGCGCTTCGCGAAGCTGTCCCCCGCGCGCCAGTTCGAGCTGCTCACCGACTGGGACAAGCAGCGGAAGCCCTTCTTCGACGCCGTCCGCAACGCCACGATCACCGGCACATTTTCCAACCCGCAGTACGGCGGGAACTACGACGGTATCGGCTGGAAGATCATCGGCTTCGAGGACCGCTACGCCTGGCAGCCGCCCTTCGGCAGCTATGACGTCGAAGCCAACAAGGGGTACGGCCAATGAAACGCCAGCAAGCGTCCGCCACGTTCCGTCCCTCGGAGACGGTGGATTTCGTCGTGGTCGGCTCGGGAGCCGCGGGTGGCGTGATCGCCAAGGAGCTCGCGGTCGCCGGCCTGACGGTGGTCGTGCTCGAGCAGGGCCCCCGGGTAGATCCCACGGAGTGGAAGCACGACGAGCTGCGCGGCACGATGGGCGGGAGCCTCACGAACGACGCGCGCAAGCAGCCGCAGACCTTCCGCCGCAGCGAGGCGGACGTGGCGCGCACGGGCGGCGGCCGCCTCAGCTATCACCGGCTGGTGGGCGGCGGGAGCGTGATGTTCACCGCCAACTACTGGCGCTTCCACGAAATTGATTTCAACGAGAAGAGCCGCCTGGGACCCGTCCCGGGCTCGGCGCTCGAAGACTGGCCGATCACCTACCAGGACCTCGAGCCCTACTACACCAAGGCCGAATGGGAGCTGGGCGTCTCGGGCGAGCCGGGGCCGTTCGACCCGCCGCGGTCGAAGCCGTATCCCATGCCGCCGCTGCCCGTGAAATCTTCCGGGGTGCTGTTCTCGCGCGGGGCGACCGCCCTGGGCTACCACCCGCAGCCGACGCCGATGGCGATTCTCTCCCGCCCCTGGAACGGCCGACCGGCCTGCCAGCACTGCGGATTCTGTTTCGGCAATCTCTGCGAGTACAAGGCCAAGTCGGGCACGCTGTACACCACGATCCCGATCGCCGAAGCCACGGGCAAGTGCGAGGTCCGGCCAAACAGCTACGTGCGCCGAGTCCAGATGAACGACCTGGGCCGCACCACCGGCGTCGTGTACTTCGATGAGAACAAGGTGGAGCAGTTCCAGAGCGCGCGGGCGGTGGTCCTCTGCGCCAACGGCGCCGAGACGCCGCGACTGCTGCTGATGTCGAAGACGGCGCAGTTCCCCAACGGTCTGGCGAACTCCAGCGACATGGTCGGCCGGCACCTGATGTTCAATGGCGGTGGCGGCGCGCAGGCGATTTTCGACGACCCGATCAACGACTACAAGAGCGTCGTGGACACCCGCATGATCCACGACTTCTACGACAGCGATCCGAAGCGCGGGTTCTACGGCGGCGGCGGCCTCGATTCCCGCGGCCCGTACCAGCCGCTGGGCTACGCGCAGGGCGGCCTGCCGCCGGACTCGCCGCGCTGGGGTTCGGAATACAAGAAGCTCATCGGCGAGCTGTTCGTGCGGACCATGAACGTCAGCGGGCACACCACCACCCTGCCCCTCGCCACCAACCGCGTAGACCTCGATCCCGAGCTCAAGGACGACTGGGGCCTGCCCTGCATGCGGCAGACGTACAAGAATCATCCGGACGACCTGGCCACGTCGCGTTTCTTCCAGCAGAAGGCCAAGGAAGTCCTGGAAGCGGCGGGCGCGAAGAAGGTGTGGGTCGGCGGCGCCCCGCGTGACCAGTCAGGCGGCGTGCACCTGCTCGGCACTTGCCGGATGGGGAACGATCCCAAGACGTCCGTGGTCGACAAGAATCACCGGACCCACGACATCAAGAATCTCTTCATCTGCGACGGGAGCAGCCTGGTCACGGGTGGACGGGGCCAGCCCACCGCTACCATCCAGGCGCTGGCCTATCGCGCCGGCGAGCTCATCGCGAAGGCCGCGAAAAGGAACGAAATCTAGACGCCATCCAACCATCCCTTCATGTGACCCACCTCACACCCCGCCCGGGAACCGCGGATCATTTTTCCGGCTCACCGGGTACCCTGTCGCTCCAACCACTTCGAGGCGTTGCCGTGAACTCGACTCGCGTCTGGCAGATCGCAGTCCTGGCTGTCTCATTCATCACCCCCGCCTGCGGTGGTGGCTCGCGATGGGTCAATACGCGTATCGCGCCCAAGGTCGACATCGCGCAGTACGGCAGGGTCGGCCTCGTGACCTTCACCATCGAAAACGCGAAAGGCCAGCTCCACGAGCTGGCCACACAGAAATTCTCCGAGTACCTGCTCGATGCCCAGCAGGTCGAGGTACACGAGCTTGGCTCTGTCGACTCTGTGCTTCGCCGAACCGGGGAAGTGAAATTCGCCTCGGCCACCGCCCAGGCAGTCGGCAGCAGCCGAGACCTGCCCGCCGTGTTCACCGGCCATCTCAAGGTGTCCAACGTGAAGCCCTCGGGGAAAATCGTGGGCCTCAACCTGCCCCGCATCGAGGCC
>CAMDCH010000215.1:0-4922 GCA_945889655.1 bacterium HR33 | reverse complement strand
AGAAGCGGGCTTCGCCCTCGTAGACGCGTCCGCACTTCAGGCAGCGGCGGCTCACTGCATCACCCGGTTGCGGCCACCGTCCTTGGCACGGTAGAGCGCGGCGTCGGCGCGGGAGACCACCGCGTCGGCGGTCTCCACGCCGTCGTTGGGGAAGGTCGCGACGCCGACCGAGACGGTGACCCGCAGCACGCCCACCGCGGAAGCGAACGGGTGGTCGGCCACGCGCTGTCGCACGCGTTCGGCGAAGATCATTCCACCATCCATGGCCGTATCGGGAAGCACGATCACGAACTCCTCGCCGCCGTAGCGGGCCGCGATATCCACCGAGCGGGCCTCGTGGCGCAGGATGTCGCCCATCTGGCGCAACACCGCGTCACCGGCAACATGCCCGTGGTTGTCGTTGATGTCCTTGAAGCGGTCCAAATCTATCATGAGGATAGTCAGGACGAGATTGTAGCGGCGGGCGCGGTCCAGCTCGCGCTCGAGTTTTTCGTGCAGGGCCCGGCGGTTGAGGCAGCCGGTGAGCGGGTCGGTGCTGGCCAGCCACTCGTAGCGCTGGCGGTCCGACACGGCCGTTTCCAGGTCGTGGGCCTTCTCGATGGCGGCGACCGCGGCGTCGATCACCGTGGCCGCGAACGCGGCGTTGGCCTCGGTGAGCGGCGGATCGTCGGCGGTGGTGCGCAGGAAGAACACGCCCGACTTCTGCGCTTGCAGCGAGAACGGCAGCGCGATAGCCGAGCGCGTCGGCACCGCGATCCCCTCCAGCGCCCACTCGGTCCGGACTTCCTGGTACAACGGGTCGGTCACCACGTCCGCGACGAGCACCACCTGGTTGGTGGCCAGGGCCTTCCGGATCTCGGGATAGCGGCGGAGGTGGATCTGCAGGTTCCGCAGCATCGGGTTCTCGTAGGCGGCCACCACGGTCCCGTTCTCGTCTCCCGCCTTGGCGATCACCACCGAGCATTTCGAGATGCCGAGCGCGCGGGCCACGCGCCGCGCCAGGATGTGATAGATCTCCTCGGGCTTGAGCGAGTCCGTCACTTCCCGCAGGATGTCGATCATCTCGGAGCGGGACTTGGCTTCTTCGCTCTTGACCCGCGTCTCCTCGCGCATCCTGCGTGTTTCGCGGCTCGCCTGGAGCCGCGCCTCGACTCGCGCCACCAGCTCTCCTACCCGGAACGGCTTCGGGATGAAGTCCGCGGCACCCATGCCCAGTGATTTCACCGTGGCTTCCTCCGGCGGCATGGAGGACACCATCAGCACCGGAAGGTCGAACCAGCGCGCATCGTGCTTGATGCGGTCCAGCAGCTGCAGCCCGTCCACCTTGGGCATCATGATGTCCAGCATCAGCAGGTCGGGATCCTCTTCCTCGAGGCGGTCGACCAGGTTCTCCCCGTTCGGCACGGGCACGACGTCGTACCCCTTGTTCTTGAGGATCCAGGTGAGGGTCTGGAGGAGAGCGGCATCGTCGTCCGCGACGATGATCTTCCCGGCCGGTAGCGCGCTCATCGGGTCAGTGCCGCACCAAGGTCGGGGATCCGCGCCGGGTCGATATTTCCGCCGGAGACCACCAGCACGGTCGGGCCCTTCACCATGAACTTGCGGGCCCGCAGCGCCGCCGTGGTCGCGGCACCAGACGGCTCAACCACGAGGCCATGCGCCTCGAGCAGCCACTGCGTGGCTTCCACGATCGCCGCGTCGCTCACGGTGACGGATTCCGCCCTGCCAAACATGTGGTAGAAGGTGAGCATGCCCACCGAGAGCGGCATCAGCCCGTCCGCGATGCTGGCGCTGCTGGTGAGCCGCACCGGCTTCCCCGCCGCGACGGCCGCCTGGTAGCCGGCGGCGGTCTCGGGCTCCACTGCGATGACCTTCGTGCCGGGACTCACCGCCGCGAGGGCGGTGGCGATTCCTGCGGCCAGCCCACCGCCGCCCACCGGCACGGCCACATGGCGCACGCCGGGGAGCTGCTCCGCGATCTCCAGGCCCACGGTCCCCTGCCCCGCGATGATATCGGGATGATCGAACGGCGGGATGATGGTGAGCGACTGCTGCTCGGCCATCTCGCGCGCCTTCGCGAGCCGGTGCTCGGACGTGGTGCCGGCAAACACCGCCTCGCCGCCCCACTTCTTCACGCCATCCACCTTGGCCGCGGGCGTGGTCTCCGGCATCACGATCACCGCACGGATACCCTGCTTCTGGGCCGCAAAGGCCACTGCCTGGCCGTGATTCCCGCTGGAATAGGTGATCACGCCGTTCGCGCGGACAGCGGGATCCAGCTTGCTGATGGCGTTCCATGCGCCGCGCAGCTTGAAGGCGCCGGTGGGCTGCCGGTGCTCCTGCTTGAGGTACACCGGTGCGCCGGCGAGCCGGGTCAGCTCCGGGATCTCGAGCAGCTCGGTCCGCACCGCCACGCCGGCCATGCGCGCGGCGGCGGCGCGGATATCGTCAATGGAGATCAGCGGCGGCCTGGCCACGATCAGACTTTCAGCTCGCCCTGGCCCGGCACCGGCGCTTCGTCCCCGGTTGGGTCCTCCTCGCCGCCTTCTTCTTCCTTCACGACCCGCGCGACGTCCATCACGGTGTCCCCGTCGTCCAGGTTCATCACCTTCACGCCCTGCGTGTTGCGGCCGATCACCCGGATGCCCTCGACCGAGCAGCGGATGATCACGCCGTGTTTGGTAACGATCATCAGCTCGTCATCCGGCAGCACTTCCTTCAGCGCGACGATGAAGCCGGTCTTGTCCGTGCGCTTGAGCGTGATGATGCCCTTGCCGCCGCGGCGCTGCACGCGGTATTCGGACAGCTCGGAGCGCTTGCCCAGGCCCTTCTCCGTCACCACCAGCAGCGTGGCGTCCCGCTTCACCACCACCATGCCGATCACGCGATCGCCCTTCTCCAGCTCGATGCCGCGGACGCCACCGGTGGCGCGGCCCATTTCCCGCGCGTCCTTTTCGTTGAAGCGGATGCTCATCCCCTCGCTGGTGGCGAGCACCACGTCGTTCGAGCCGTCGGTGATCTGGACGTCGATCAGCTCGTCGTCCTTCTCGATGTTGATCGCATTAATGCCGTTCGATCGGACGTTGCCGTAGGCCGACAGGACCGTCTTCTTCACGGTGCCGAGCGCGGTCGCGAACACGAGGTACCTGGTGTCGCTGAATTCGCGCACCGGCACGAACGTGGCAATGCGCTCATTCGGCTTGAGGCCGATGAGGTTGATGATCGGCTTGCCGCGCGCCGCGCGCCCACCCTGCGGAATGTCGTAGACCTTGAGCCAGTAGAGCTGGCCGGTCTGGGTGAAGAACAGCACGTAGTCGTGGGTAGACGCCACGAACAGGTGCTCCACCCAGTCGTCTTCCTTCGTCCCCATGCCGTTGAGGCCACGCCCGCCGCGCCGCTGCCGCCGGTACGTGGTCGAGGGGATCCGCTTGATGTAGCCGGCGTGCGAGACCGTGATCACCATGTCCTCTTCGGCGATCAGGTCCTCCACGCTGAACGAGCCCTGGTCCGCCACGATCTCGGTCCGGCGGGCATCGCCGAACTTCGTGACGACCTCGTCGAGCTCCTTCTTGAGGATCGCCATCCGCTTGGGCCTTGACGCGAGGATCGACTTGAGCTCCTTGATGAGCTTGCTGATCTCCTTGAGCTCGTCCTCGATCTTGTCGACTTCGAGGGCGGTGAGCCGCGCCAGGCGCATGTTGAGGATGGCATCGCTCTGCTTCTCGGAGAGGCCGAACTTCTTGCGAAGGGCCGCGTCTGCCGCGGGCACGTCCTTCGCCTTCTTGATGATCTCGATGACCTCGTCGATGTTGTCGACCGCGATCTTGAGACCGAGCAGGATGTGCTCGCGCGCCTCGGCGTCGTCCAGCTCGAACTTCGTCCGCCTGGTAATGACCTCGTGGCGGTGCGCGATGAAATGTTCGAGCAGCTCCTTGAGACCCATGACCTTCGGCTGGCCATCCGCCAGCGCCAGCATGATCGCGCCGAAGGTGGCCTGCATCTGGGAGTGCTTGTAGAGCTGGTTCAGAACGACCGACGGGTTGGCGTCCCGCTTGAGCTCGATCACGATCCGCATGCCGTCGCGATCGGACTCGTCCCGCAGGTCGCTGATGCCCTCGATCTTCTTGTCGCGTGCCAGGTCGGCGATCTGCTCGACCAGCCGGGACTTGTTGACCTGGAACGGGATCTCGTTGACGATGATCTGGGAGCGTCCGGTCGACTCCTTCTCCTCCACCACGGCCCGTGCCCGCATCACCATCCGGCCCCGGCCCGTCTCGTAGCACTCCTTGATCCCGTCCCGCCCGTAGATGTACCCGCCGGTGGGGAAATCCGGGCCCTTCACGAGCTTCATGAGATCCGCGATCGTCGCGTCCGGGTTGTCCACGAGGAAGTGCACGGCGGCGGCGATCTCGCCCAGGTTGTGCGGCGGGATGTTCGTCGCCATGCCGACCGCGATGCCCGATGACCCGTTGACCAGCAGGTTCGGGACGCGGGCGGGAAGTACCGTGGGCTCCCGCAGCCGGTCGTCGTAATTCGGGACGAACGCGACCGTGTTCTTATCGATGTCGTCGAGGAGCGAGATGGCGATGTTGGTGAGACGGACTTCCGTGTACCGGTACGCCGCGGCGCCGTCACCGTCCACCGATCCGAAGTTTCCCTGCCCGTCCACCAGCGGATAGCGCAGCGAGAAATCCTGCACCATGCGCACCATGGCATCGTAGACCGCCATGTCGCCATGCGGGTGGTACTTGCCCAGCACGTCACCGACCACCGTCGCGGACTTCTTGGGCGCGCGCGACGGGATCAGGCCCAGCTCGTTCATGGCGTAGAGGATGCGCCGGTGGACCGGCTTGAGGCCGTCGCGCACATCAGGCAGCGCGCGCGATACGATCACGCTCATCGAATAGTCGATGAACGATTCC
>CAMDCH010000214.1:0-4944 GCA_945889655.1 bacterium HR33 | reverse complement strand
CCCTGCTTCTCGGCGACGCCGACGATGCGGTAGGGAAGCCCGCCCACCGTCAGGTGCCGCCCCACGGGGTCGAGTCCCGCGTAGAGCTTGTCGCCGATCTCCCAGCCGATGACCATGACGGGCAGGCCGAGCTTGGCCTCCTGCGCGCTGAACGCGCGCCCCGCCTCGATCTTCATGTCCTTGATGTCGAAATACCGCTCGGTCACGGCCTGTACTTCGACTTGCTGCATTTGCTTGCCGTGGAACTCGATCGTCGCGCGGTCGGACGAAAGCCAGGCCGTGACGACCGGGAGGTCCATTCCTTCCTGCACCGCTATCACGTCTTCGTAGAACATCCGCGGCCGCCGGGCGTACGAGCGCCACACCTCTTCGGGCGTGTCACCCACGTTGACGTTCGGCCGGCGCCGCAGATGGAACGTGTTGACGCCGAGGAGCTTGTTCGCGAACCGGTCAGTCATGTACCGGTTCATGCCCTCGACGATCGACACCACGGCGATGAGGAACATCACGCCGATGAAGACGCCGATGAGGGAGAACCCGCTCTTGAGCTTGTTGGCCCAGAGCGAGCGGAGCGCGAGGCGAACGGCTTCCAGCAGCTGCACTTACGCCTTCTTCTCCTCGGCCTTCGTGTCCTTCATCGGCTTCACCTTGGCGCTGTCCTTGAGGTCGCGGATGGCCTGGTAGGGGCCGGCGGCAATGCTGTCGCCCTGGCGCAGGCCTTCCAGGACCTCGAAGTACTCCTCGCCCGCGATGCCGACCTTCACCGGCCGGAACTGCACCGTGCCCTCGTGCACGAGGAAGACACCCTCGGTCTCCTTCTTGGTCCCGGACGTGTCGCGCGGCGCGGTCTCGGTCGAGATCGGCTTGTTCTCGCGGATCGTGAGCGCGATGATCGGGATGCTCAGGACATCCTTCCGCGTTTCCGTGATCATCTTGGCCGTGGCCGAGAGATCGGGGCGCACGTTCTTCGGCGGATTGTCCAGCGTGATTTCCACGTCGTAGTCCACCGCGCGGTCGCCGGTCTGCGCGTTGGCCTGCGCCAGGACGGCGCTCTGCGCCACCTTGGTCACGCGGCCGGTGAAGCTCGTGTCGGGGAACGCATCGATGTTGATCGTGGTCGAGTCACCCATGTGCAGGCGTACCACGTCCGTCTCGTCCACCCGGACCTTGGTCAGGATCACCGAGAGGTCGCTGACGGTCATGAGGAGGCCGGTCTCACGCGAGAAGGTGCCGGGGACGGCGACCTCGCCGACCTCAACCGCCACGCGCGTGATCTGGCCGTCCATCGGGGACCGGATCACGGTCTTGGCGAGCTGGTCCTCCGACTCCTTGAGCATCGCGCGCGACTGCTCCACCTGGTGCTCGGACGAGACCGCGAGCGCCTGGGCCACGTCAAACCCGGTCTGGGCCTGCTCGAGCTGCTCCACGGAGATCAGCTGCTCGTTGGTGCGCCGGAGCTCCATCGCCCGGTCGAGGGCCCGCCTGGCCTGGTCGCGATTCGCCTTGGCCTGGAGGGCCTGCGCCGCCGAGCCGGACTGGGCTGCCTGCGCGCGGGCGACACTCGCCTCGTATTGCGACGCGTCGATCCGCAGCAGGAGGTCGCCCTTCCGGACGACGTCGCCCTCTTTCACCGGGATCGCGATGATGCGGCCGGTGATGTCGGCGCTCACGTCCACCTTCCGCTTCGGCACGATCTTGCCGCTGGCGGTCACCGTGGATACCAGGTTGCGGCGGCCGACGGCTTCCATGCGGACCTCCGTCGCCTTCTGGTTTCGCGCCTTGGCATTGAACGCCACCGCGCTGGCGAACAAGGCAACAACTGCAATGGCGATGATGATTTTCGTCTTACCGGACATTCACTCTCCGTTTGAGGCTGCGATTCAGTTGACTCACCCTGACGCCTGGCCGTCTATCTCAGCGACCGTCCAACGGCCGACTCCAGAACCGCGATGGCCTTGTGATAGTCGTAGATGGCGCGGATGTAGTCGGCCTCCGCGCGCTGCGCCACGAGCTGCGCATCCAGCAACTCGAAGAACGTGCCCGAGCCCACGCGGTAGCGCTCGGTGGCGAGACGGAGCTGCTCCTGGCCCGCCGTCCGGTTGTTCTGCTGGAGCTGCACCGTCTGGTACGAGGTCTGGAGCACGTAGTAGGCCTGGCTCACCTCGGTGCGCACCTGGAGCTCGCGCGCGCGGATGCGGAGCAGGGCATCGTCGGTCTGCGCGGTCGCCGACGACACCTGCGCCGGCCGGCTGAACTGGTCGAAGAGCGGCAGCGTGACCGTGAAGCGGGCCGAGAACGGCTGCTTGGTGAAGCTGAACGGGAACTTCGAGTTCCGGTCCCGGATGGCCTGTTCCTGTGCCGGGCTGATCGTGAAGAGTGCGCAGTTGAGGGCCGGGATGGAGGCGACCACGTTGATCTGGTTCTGTATCTGGCAGGCCTGGAAGGTGTTGTTGGCATCCTGCTGCGCGGCCGTCACCAGGAATTCACCGTTGGTGTACTGCTGCGTGAACCCTGACCATCCCGCGGAGAACGACAGGCTTGGGAACCACGACGACTTGGCGGCGCGCTCGCTGGCGCGCGCGGCGCCCGCCTGCGCGCGCAGCGCGGCGAGGTCGGGGTTCTCGTTCTGCGCAGAGGACAGGAGCCCGCTCAGCTCCCAGGTGGGTTGTACGATGGGGAATGTGTCGGGCAGGCTCACGACCGACGGATCGTCGGGCGCGGGCACACCGAGCTGCTGGAAGAGCCGCAGCTTCTCCACCGTGACGCTGTTCTTTGCCTGGAGCAGGCCCACTTCGGCCTGGCCGCGGGCCACTTCGGCCTGGCGCACCTCGAGAATCGTTCCCTGGCCCACGTCGAACTTGGCCTTCGCGAGGCGGTACGCCTCGTCGCTCCGCTTGAGCTGCGCGTCGGCCAGGCTCACACCTTCGCCCGCTTGCAGCACCGCCAGGTACTGCTGCGCGACGAACGAGCGGAGCGTGACGCGGCTGCTGGTTTCCGACGCCACGGCAGCATTGAACTGGGCCTTCCGGATCCCGGGCTGCATCAGCGTCGTGCCCGACAACTGCCAGTTGAGCCCGATCGAATAGTTGGACGAGATGGTGCTTGAAGGCTGGTTGAACTGCTGCGCGGCGAATGTCTGTGCTCCCGAGCCGCTGTAGCCGGCCCCCGCACTGGCGCTCAGCGACGGGATGAACTCGCCGTAGGCGCTGCGCACGCCCCACCTGGCCGGGGCACGGTCGTTCAGGAACTGGAGGTACGAGGGGTTGAACCGTATGGCCAGCTCCACCGCCTCGTCCAGCGTGAGCCGCTGGGGAATGGACGGGAGAGCGCGCTCCTGCCCCCCGACGCCGGCGAGCGGAACGAACAGAAATGCAAGGAAGACACAGACACGTCGGATCATGGGAGCTCAGCCTTGATTGATAAAGGACTTTGCGTCATAAAGTACGGAAATTCCTGCCCGGCACAAGTGTGACGCTGGACACCGGTACGGGAGAAGCCAATCCGCGGTTTCAGCCACAGATCACACAGATCAGCGACGGATTTACGCAGATCTGCCCTGGGTAGCCCCCTGAGCTGATCCATCTGCGTCCATCCGTTGTAAATCTGCGTGATCTGCGGCTAGGGAAATAGTCCCTTGATGATCCGGTCCAGGATGGTGCGGTAGAGGCGCTCGCCCTGTTCGGCGGCGTACCGGGGCTCGGCGGACAGGTCCGGCGCTATGTAAGAAAGAAGTGCGGCGTCGAGGTCCTCGTACGGAATCTCCGTCCAGTCGGCTCCGGTTTCCGGCTGGGAAATGGCCAGGACGTCCACGGTCCGGACGGTGGCGTGCCGGGTGTACAGGGTGCTCAGGGCTTCCTGGTGCGGATCGAACGCGCGGGTGGTGAGGATGATGAACTGGCTGACCCCGCCCTTTTCCCAATGGCCCACGAGATCATTCAGGAAGCGGTGCAGGGTTTTCCGCCGGACGCCCGCGGTACCGGGGCAAATGGTCTCGCCGGTGGCGTTGACCCCATATTCAACCGTCGGCGCTCGCAGGACCCCCAGCGCGGTGGACACGTCGTCCGCCAGCCGCTCGACGATGAGCGTGTCACATCCGAGTGGCAGGTCCGCGCGGTGCTCTTCGGTCTTCCCGACCGGAACGATGAGCCGCGGGTTGCCTGCCAGGATGGTCTTGATTCGATCCGGAGGCAGATGCTTCAGGAGCAGGGGACCGCTGTGATGCGGCGAGGGTGGCTCCCTCATGCCGAAGCCGCCACGATCGCCGCCGCCGCGTCGCTGGGCCTCTGGCTGGTCCAGCCGTCGGTGACGTGGGCGTTTCTCGGAATCGGACTTGCCACCGTGGCCGCGCTTCTTGCCGCCCGCGGCCGCCGTGGCCTGCTGCTGGGGGCGGCCGGGATCGCGTTCATCGGCGCCGGCGCCGCTGGAATGACGTCCCAGCGGGTGCGCGGTGTCGAGAACCGGTGGCCCGAGGTGCGCGAGGAGCTCATCGAAGCCGCCAGCGCGCGGCTGGCGACCACGCTCGAGTCCACGGTGAACCTGGCCCGCTCGCTGGCGGAACAGGGTGCCGAGGTCGCCGCCGCGACCGATTCTGCGGGGGTCGCGTTCGACCTGCTACGGCGGTTGGCGGGGCGGGACGGGGTGGAAACGGGCGTGGTCATCCTGGATGCCGCGGGGCGCCCGTGGAGCTGGACGGGCCGACACCGGCTTCCGCCTGTGCTGCCGGCGCGGGAATTGTATGCTCGCATCACTCCATTCTACGTCGTCCTCGAAGCGCGCCGCCAGACGGGTGATCGCGTATCCGTCTCCCACGTGCTGCTCGCGGCGGACAGCGCCGTCCCCGACCGTGGCGCCTCGATAGCGGGGCGTTTCGGCGCCGGCACCGGTGGGGCACTGGAGTTCTACGCTCCCAGGGGCGCACCCCCTCGCTCGGACGTGGCGGACGTT
>CAMDCH010000213.1:0-4972 GCA_945889655.1 bacterium HR33 | reverse complement strand
GCAGCGTGAACCTGAAGTCGCGGTGTCGGACCTCGCGTCCCTCGATCGCGAGGCCGCTGCGCTCGGTGTCGGTCAGGTCACGTTCCGCGAGGGCCGAGCCGTACTGTGAGGACTGCGCGACGAAGAGAATCGCGAGCGTGCCGCACGCGATGAACCCGCGGGAGCGCCGGCTGCGCGCGCCCCGGAAAGCGTAAGACACGCCCAGTACGAGGGCCATGATGACGAGCGGCGCGGACGCCGCGCCCGCCGCCTCACTCCCGGAACCGGCCCTGGCGTACTGGAGCACATAGGCGAAGCGCATGTTCGCCAGCAGGAGCAGCAGCGCCACGGCTTCGAGCGCGAGCGTGGGTCCGCGCCCGGTGCCGGTGATGGAAGGCGCGGATGAGGTCACCGGTGGCCCCGGGCCAGTTGCCGTCGATCCCACCAGCCGCCGAGGGCGGCGGAGATCAGGCCGAGCACGGCGAAGCCGAAGAGGCCGGCGGACAGCGTAAAGAGCATTCCGAAAACGACTCCCGCCGAGGCACCACACGTGAGTCGCGCCAGGGTCCGCGGGCGTGCGCTCTCACGGGAATCCACGCCCGCGGCGGTTGTCATCAGGGCGTACACCAGGCCCAGGCCCAATCCGAATCCGCCGCCGAGCAGCGCGACCGCGGGGATTCAGAACCAGTAGCTCCAGATGCTGCCGGTGCTCGGACCGCTGCCCGATGGCGTCCGGGCCAGCATCATGAAGAGCCCCATGATGGATCCCACAATGGCATATCCGGTCAACCACACCAGCGGAGCGCGAAGAAACGCTGGCCGTTTCATATAGTGAGCGGACCGTCCTGGGGAGCAGCGGCGCTTCGCGCGCGCGAGGCGCGGACCCTGTACAGCGCCCAGGCTAACATGACGAGCACGAGGGCCAGCCACAGCACCACCGAGCGTCCCGCGAAGGTGAAGCGGTTGACCCCCTCGCGTGGCCCCTCGCTGGGCGACGTGGAAAAACCGAACACGACCACGCGCTCGTTTACGGTCCTGGTATGGACGCTGGCGAGAATCCATCGTTTGGGTTCGGCGGTCGGCAACTCGAATTGCAGCTCCAGGTCGCGCGTGCCGGCGGACGTATGCTGGGTGAAACCGACCAGCCGCAACGTGTCCAGGCTCGCCTCTTTCAGGAGGGCCCCGACCATCGGGAGAACGCCGCGAGCCCGCTCGGTCTTGGTTTCCGGCGCCAGCAGGGCGTAAACGGAGTCGTACTGTTCGTCGCGTAAGAGGCCGAAGAAGTGCCGGGCAAAGGCACGATCGCTGCCGGTCACCGCCTTCTCCGGGGAGCCAAGGGAGCAGGCATTGATCGCGAGGAGGGCGGTAAGAAGCGCGACTCGCTTCAGCACGGGACCCATTCATGGCCTCCGAGCGCGGCCGACACCAGCACCGCGGGCGTGAGACAGAGGATCAGGGCCATCGTACCGGCCCCACCCGCGAGCATGAGGCGGCGCGAACGAGGGAGAGATGTCCCCGCGCTCAGCAGGAGCACCGCGGCAGTGACCGCGAGCGCCGGCGCCACGAGCACGAGCTGGCTGGCGATCGCGGCCATGGGTGTCGGCGCGCGGTCGGGCGTGATGTACCAGCCAGCGGTCGCAAGGAACGCGAAGGCAACGGCGAAGACTGCCCAAGTCATCCAGAGCCGCCGGGTGCCGCCACGCTCCAGCTGCGCTGCCGCGGGCACGACAAAAAGAATCGGCCCGAGCCACGCGGGGATCGCGAAAAGGACGTTGATGCCGTGGTGGAGAAGGTCGTCCATGGCGACCAAGATACAAGCGAAAGCGGCACCGCACCCGAGGGGATGCGGTGCCGCTTCACTCCAGCTGGAAGGTCAGCTCACTGCGCGGGGGGCGCAGCTCGCCGGGGCCTGCGCGTTCACGAGGTTCGTCACCGCGGTCGCGAGCTTCCGGACCTTGGCGCCGTTGGCCGCGGTGGCGGCGTCACGGTTGAGGTCGGCCGCAAGCGAGGTCAGCGCGGTGCCGCGAGCGCTGCCGGAGGCCGCCTGTGCCCGGGCCAATGCCGCGCGCGCGGCGTTGATCCGGTCACCGGCCATCCCCTTGTCCCGCTCCAGCTGGTCAAGATACGAGCAGGCCAGCGCGAAGCTGGGCGGCCACACCATCTGCGGCTGTCCCTGCACGTTCAGGTACGGGAACTTCACCGTCTTCGCCGCGATGATCTCGTTCTCCGAGATGTACGGGCTCGGCACGAGCTCGGTGATGTCCAGGCCGCGCGCGATCTCGGAGCTGATCATCGCGCCGTTGTACCAGTACACCGACCACGAGCCGCCCATGTCCATGCGAGCCGGGTTCACGGGGCCGCGGTCGTGGTACGCGATCTCCTTCGGGTGCGCCGGGTCGGTCCAGTCGAACACCGAGATGCCGCCCTGGTACCACGCCTGCACCATGATGTCGCGGTCCGGGATCGGGATCAGCGAGCCGTTGTGCGCCACGCAGTTCTCCAGCTCCGTCTGCGGCGCGGCAATCTTGTAGTAGCTCTGGAACTTGAGCTTCTTGTTCTCGATCGTGAAGATCGCGTCCGCGCCCCACTCCTTGGGATCGGTCGCGCGGCACTTGGGCGAGCCGCCGCCGCCCCATTCGTCGGAGAAGAGCAGCTTGGTGCCGTCGTTGTTGAACGTCGCCGAATGCCAGTAGGCGAAGTTGGAATCCGCGACCGCATCGATGCGCTTGGGGTTCGCCGGATCGCTGATGTCGAGCAGCAGGCCGTAGCCGCCGCACGCACCACCCGCCAGGCCCTTCGACGGATACACCGTGATGTCATGGCACTGGTTCGGACCCGCCGGCTGGCCGCCGGCACCACCGCCGACCAGCCGGTTGATGATCGCCGGTAGCGCCTCACGGAATGCCGCGCTGTCGGCCCTGGTTGGGGCGCCGCTGCCGCCGCGCGCCTTGACGGTGCTGTCCAGCATCGGGTTCACGAACTGCGGCGGCAGGACGATCTCCTGCGAGCCGATCTTCGCGATGAACGCGCCGCTCGCGCGAGCCCGCTCCATCACCGCCTTGTCGTCCGGAGCATCGCCGTGGGAGGCGGCGAAGGCCAGGTTGTCGAAGATGCGCGCGTGGCCGATGATCGCCGCCTGCGCCGGGTTGGCCAGCGGCACCTTGATCACTTCGATGTTGAACAGCGACGAATTCGGGTTCTTGTCCGGAGCCTCGCGGATGCAACCGGGCAGCTCGGTCGGCGACCGAACGCCCCCCGAGCCCGAGACGTAGACATAGATGTTGTTCAGATCCTTCGGGTCTTCCACCACGGTGTGCGTGTGCGAGCCGCGGCAGGTCTGAACGCTGGTCACGTACTTCGGGTGCGCGATGTCCGTGATGTCAAAAATGCGAACCCCGCGGATGCGCTCCTTGCTCACCGAGTCCGTCGGCGGGATGCCCTGCTTGCCGCAGTCCACGCGACCATTGTTGGCCTCGGCGGACATGAACAGGAGCTGCTGCTTGTAGACCGACACGTCGTTCTGCGATGCGGGGCAGCTGTACGCAGTCACCAGCTTGGGCGCCGTCGGGGTCGAGACGTCCCAGACCTGGAATCCGTTGTAGTTGCCCTGGATCGCGTAGTTGCCAGTGAACGTGAGGTCGGAGTTCGTGATGCCCGCGAAGCCCTCGGGCGACGGGACATGCGCGCTCAGCTTGAGGTACTGGATCGCTTCGCCGGCGTCATTCATGCCGGCCTTGAGACCCACGCGGGGGTCGCCGCCGGACTGGGGCGCCGGGGCCACCGCAACGGGAGTCGCCGGTCGCGCGGGGGCGGGCGCTGGCGTCGCGGCGGCAGGCGCCGGGGACGGGGCCGGAGCCTGGGCCGTCTGGGTGGACTTGCTACAGGCCGCCACGGCCAGCAGCCCTGCGGCCAATAACCTGGTACGGGATGTCATTCTCACCTCGGTGTAGTGTGCAAAGCTTCAGGCGGGTTGCTTGCCCCGAGCGGAGCGAGGGGGCGGGGTCTTCCCCCGAGTCGTTGCTCGCCTTGTTCCCGTTGACTAGACGCCTGAGGCGCCCGGACGGTTTCGGTCATCTCTGACAGTAATCAGTTGGGCCGAAGGTGGGGGGCGTGATCCGTACCCGCAAGGAGTATCGGTCAGTAGGGGAAATGCCTAGGCCCTGGCCTGGACTTCCGCCGCCCGCGCACGAACCAGTTTCCTGATCAAGCCGACCGGCAGCGGTTCTTCCAGCGGAAACCGAATGGTGCCCTTGGAAGTCTCATAGCGTCGTAGCGCCGTCGCGTGTTTCCGGAGCGCCGCGCTGCCGAACGGATACAGGCTGGAATGTGTCTTCCATCCCGCGTACCAGACGAGCGGCTTTCCGGCGAGGCGGAACGCGGGCATGGAGTAGCCGAAGGACTCCGTCGCGTCCGGTGCGGCTGACCGGATCGCCTCACGCAGCTGCTTCACCACCTTTCGTGTTCCAGGTGGCAGGGACGCGAGGTACTTCCGGACTCGCGCCGATGGCGCAAGGGGCTGGGGGCTCATCGCATTCAAGGCTCTGAGGTCGTGGCTTGGTCGTCCGTGGGTTCGGTGAAAATGATGACGTACTGATCGGGATCGCGGATCGCAAACTCGCGCCGGCCGTACGAGTAGACCTCGGGGCCCCACTCGATCGCCACCGTGCCCGCCATCCCCTTGTGCAGCGCGACGACGTTCTCGACCTCCAGGTACAGCTCGGCATACCCGATCGTCCCCGACCGCCCATTGCCGAACACGTAGAACCCCACGCTGACCTCGTCCCGGCTCAGGATGACGAAGGTCGGGTCGTCGGCGGGCCAGAGCACGTCGACCTCGAACCCCAGCGTGTCGCGGTAGAACGCGACCGTCCGGTCGAGGTTTGCGACCGGCAACCGGGGAATGACGTCAATGAGTTCCGGTTTCTTGCGCGCCTTAGCCACAGCCCCTCTTCATCGTATTGCCCGCCTGCCCGCCTGCCCGCCTACCCGCCTA
>CAMDCH010000212.1:0-4973 GCA_945889655.1 bacterium HR33 | reverse complement strand
AGTCTGCTCCCTTTAGCCACTCGGGCACCCCACCGTCTACCCGACCGCGTCCTCTCTAGAACAGACCACCCCGCAGGTTCTGGGCGGGGTGGCATTGTTGCGCAACGGGCTCGCCGCTGTCGTTCACTGCTAGAGCTGACGAAGGGACTCGAACCCTCAGCCTGCTGATTACAAATCAGCTGCTCTACCATTGAGCTACGTCAGCGCGAAGCCCATTTTACCAAGACCTGTACCATAATCGGGGGCTGGAATAGCGTCAACTGGCGATCCCGGGCCAACTTCCAACCTAGGCGCCCCGAAGCTTCCAGCGCGTTCCGGCGGGTGTGTCCTCGATCTCAATTCCCTTGGCTGTCAATTCGGCGCGAATCGCATCTGCCTTCTTATAGTCACCCGCCGCCCGTCCGGCTTTTCGCTCGGCAATCTTCTCCAGTATCCACCCCTCGAGCTCGGGTGTCACCGTCACGACCGCCGGCACCATATCCAGAACGCCCATTACCTGGTCGAAGGCCTGGAGTGCGCCAGCCGCCTGCGCGGGACCGGCGCCTTCGTCGAGGTCCCGATTGACCTTCCTCATATAGGAGAACACAGCCGCCACGGCCTGGGGAGCGTTCAGGTCATCGTCCATGGCCGCACGGAACTCGTCGTGTAGCAGCTGGCCAATCGCGGGATCGGGGACCGCACGATCCTTTGCTGTCCGCCGAAGCCGGTCGCGGAAATCGCGGAACGCCTGGATGCCCTCGGTCGCCGCCTTCAAGGCCCGGTCGCTGAACGCCAGCTGTTTACGGTAGTGCGTCGAGAAGATCAGCATCCGGACCGCGCCGGCATCGATTCCCTCTTCCCGCAGATCGCGAGCGGTCAGGATATTGCCGAAACGCTTCGACATCTTGGTGCCTTCCACGGTCAGAAACTCCCCGTGAAGCCAGCACCGGGAAAACGTCTTCCCGGTCGCGCCTTCCGACTGCGCGATCTCGTTTTCGTGGTGCGGGAAGATGAGGTCGACGCCGCCCGCGTGAAGGTCGAGCGTCTCGACCCCGTACCGCTTCCTGATTTCTGTCAGCGCCATCGCCGAGCACTCCAGGTGCCAGCCGGGGCGCCCGCGGCCGAACGGCGCATCCCAGGCCGCGCCGACGGCTTCGTCGTCCGGCTCGGCCGCCTTCCAGAGCGCAAAGTCGCGGACGTCCTCCTTGGCGTACTCGTCGCTCGCGACGCGCGCGCCCGCCTTGAGCTCGCGTTTGTCCACCTGGGACAGGCGCCCGTACGAATCGAACTTGGTCACCGCGAAATAGATGGAGCCGTCCTCGCCCTTGTACGCGAGGTCGCGCTCCATGAGCCGCGCCACCAGCTCCACCATGGGCTGGATGTACTCGGTGGCGCGGGTGTAGACGTGCGCGGGCGCGATGCGGAGATAATCCCGGTCCTCGAAGAACGCCTTTACGAAGGGCTCGGTATGCTGCGTCAGGCGAAGACCCGCGTCCCGCGCCGCCTTGATAGTGCGGTCGTCCACGTCGGTCAGGTTCATGATCTGGAAGACCTCGCAGCCGAGGTATTCCAGGTAGCGACGGAGCAGGTCTTCGAAGAGGAACGTCCGGAAGTTTCCGATGTGAGCGTAGTTCCAGACCGTGGGGCCGCACGTGTACAGCGAGACGCGCGGCGGGGCCAGGGGTTCGAAGGACTCGACGGTCCGGGTAAGCGTGTTGTACAGCTTGAGGTTCACGCCTTGGGCTCCCGGCGGAGGTCGGTTGGTGGAATCATCGCCGCATACCAGGCCGGCGTGGGGATGGCAATGTTTTCACGGTCGAACCCGAGCTTGATGCGGCGCCGGAGCTCCCGGCCAACATCCCACTGGCGGCCGGGAAGGGTCGTGGCAATGACCCGCAACGTGACTACGCCGTCCCCCATGGCTTCAACACCGGGCACGACCGGCGCTTCGGTCAGCACGCCATGCCACGCCGGGTCCGCCCAGAACTCCGCAATGATGTCCCGCAGGACGCCGGCCACCCGATCGATGTCTTCGCGATACGTCACCGGTACGTCGATCACGCTGCGCGCCCAGCCGCGGGTCTTGTTGCTGACCCGGGGTATGCTGCCGTTCGGGATGATGTGGAGCACACCGTTGGCGTCGCGGATCATGACGACCCGTAGCGTCATCCGTTCCACGACGCCCGACACACCCTCGATCTCGATCACATCGCCAACGGAGAACTGGTTTTCGACCAGGATGAAGAAACCCGCGATGACGTCCTTCACGAGACTCTGGGCGCCGAAGGAGATGGCGAGCCCGGCAACACCGACGCTGGCCAGGATGGGCGCGATGGGGACGAAGAAGCTCAGGACCGTGAGCCCCGCACTGATCATGATGGCGGTCGTGCCCACGCTGCGCAGGAGCTGCGCGATGGTGTGGCCCCGCTGCTCGGCCGCGGTAAACGTGGTGGGATCGCCGTCGTCCACGGCTCGGATGATGCGCCGCGACACCATGTGAACGACCCGGTTGGCAAAAATCGCGACGGCGAGCACCGCGACGACCTGGAGGCCCTTGATACCGAGGACGCCCATGTCGCCGCGGAAGGCCTCGATCAGATCTCGAACCTGGAGGAGCAGCGCTGGGGAGAAGGCGACGGGGGCGGTCATGCGACCGCAAGATCGTCACGTACCGCCCGGAATTCCAGCCGCTACGCGCGGCCGTCGTGCGCGGCGACGAGGATGTCTTCCAGGCGCCGGTAGCGGACGCGCGACGCTACGACCGCCAATCGCTGAGCGCGGCACTCTTCCAGGACCTGTTCAACGGAGAGGCCTGACCTCAGCGGGATCGCGACGCCATCGCCCGTCCGGGTCGAGCCGCGGAAGCGGTGCAGCAACCACCCGGAGTCCGCGAGCGCGCTGCCGTTCAGTGACAGCTCCACGAGCCGTTCCCCCAGGAGTGCCGCCATCGAGATGTCGGCCGCGATCCGGCCGCCGGAAAGAACCACGGCGCGCGTCGCGAGCTGCTCCACGGTCGAGAGATCGTGCGACGCGAGGATGACCAGCCTCCCGCCGGCGGCCAGCCGCGACAGGTTCAGACGCAGCTGGCGGGCGACGATCGGGTCGGTCCCGCCCAGCGATTCATCCAGCAGCACCACCTTGCGCGCGCACAATGCGGCCGATGCCAGCGCCAGCCGCTGTGCCATGCCGCGCGAGTAGTTCGCCACACGACGCCCGACGAACTCAGCGAGGACCCCCAGCTCGATTGCCGAACGGATGAGATCCAGCCGTTCGGCGGCGGTGCGGGCACAATGGCTCGCGACGTACCTGAGCCATTCGAAGCCCGTGAGCTCCGGGGGCACCAGCGGCGGGTTAGCGGCATAGCCAACGAGGCCGCGGGCCACGATGGACCCGGCTGCGTAACCGCCGATCCGTACCTGTCCCCTGCTCGGCGGGAGCTCCCCCACGATGAGACGCAGCAGCGCGGTCTTGCCCGAGCCCCTGGGCCCGACGAGGCCGACGATTTCCCCGTCGGCGGCCGAGAGCTCGATGCCGTCGAGGAGGGCCCGGCCGCGATGCGAGAGCCCGATCCCCGCGCACACCAGCGAGGCCGTGGACGTATCGATCACCTGAGGCGGACCCGGATGGTTAGCGGTGCCATGGCCGCGCCCGCGACGATCCAGGCGGACAGCACCAACGGGTGCCAGAGACCTCCATGATCGAACCACTGACCGGCACGCCATGCTAGCGGCAGGATTTCCCAGGCGGCCAGCGCGAGGTCCCGGATGAGCGGCCATGACGCGAGGGCCGATGCCATGTCAGCGGGAGGGATGCCGCCGAGCACCGAGGCGAGGATGCCGCTGACCGTCGCTGTGGTCGCGCCGGTGAGCGGGGTGAGGGCCATCAGGATGGACGCGAGCGCGACGGCCGGAAGACTCGCGCAGATCAGGACTTGGCCGGCTTGCACGACACCCCAGCGGGATGCGACCAGCAGGACGGACGCGGCTGCGAGCGGAAAAACCACGAAGACCACTACGGCGGTGAGCCTGCCGGCTGGCGATACGTACGGGTGCGACGGCAGCCCGCGCACCGACGCCAGCGCGCCCCCGCGCGCGAGTACCCGCGCAGCCGAGACCGCGGCGAGCAGGCCGGCGACGAGCGCGAGGCCGTTCCGCCGAACCAGGAAGGCATCCGGTGAGTCGTCGAGCACCAGGATGGCCAGGATGCCGGCGGCGAGGAGCAGGGCAAACCGCGGAGCGCGATGCCTGACAACGAGGAGTGAGGCGAGCACGACTTCGGCCTTGAACGCGAGGCCGCGATTGAACGGACGCGATTGATCCACGAAATCCCCCGCGAAGCCGGTGTGGCCGGACGCGCGAGAACCTACGGGAGGCTGAACGAACTGCGGTACCAGAACTACGCGGGCAGGAGCGTTTTCTCGCCTAGCGCGGGGTCATGGACACGGCGCGCCGGGCGCCGGTGGTGGAGACCAGGACAGCAGGTTCGAAGGACCGGGGATCGTGGTCGCCGTAGATCTGGTTGAGCAGCACGTGTCGGACGACGACCAGGATTACCGCGAGGAGGGGTACCGCTACCACGACCCCCAGCAATCCCATCAGCGCGCCCCCGACCAGGACGGACAGGATCGTCAGCAGCGGCGGCATGTTGAGCCGCTCCTCGAAAATGAGCGGAGTGACCACGTTGACGCCGATGAGGTGGACGCCAATTCCGAGAGCGGTGACCGCGATAGCGTGACTCCACCCACCGATGGTCAGCACGAAGATGGCGGGCAGGACGGTCGACACCAGTGTCCCGAAGAACGGGATGATGGCAACGACCCCGGTGAACACGCCGAATGCGAGCGCGTACGGAACGCGGAGGAGCCAGAGCCCGACGACGGTGAGCGTGCCGAGGAGCAGCATCGAGAGCATCTGCGCCCAGATCCAGGCTCGCATCGTATCCGCGAGGTCCGTCAGGATCGCCCGGGCAACCGGCCGCACCTTCGGCGGGACAAT
>CAMDCH010000211.1:0-4975 GCA_945889655.1 bacterium HR33 | reverse complement strand
TGATGCCGCTGACGCCGGTGTAGAGGTTGGTCACCTGGTACAGCGTCCCCGACTCCACGTCCGCGCGGTAGACGTTGGTGATCCCGGTGCGGTCGGACAGGAAGTAGAGGCTCTTGCCGTCGGACGACCACTGCGGGTTGATGTTCTTCCCGTTGTTGAACGAGGGCAGGGGACGCACCGCGCCGCTCACCGGATCCAGCCCCGCCAGGCGATAGTTGCCGATCCGCAGGCGCGGGAGGTCGGTGCTGAACCGGTCGGTCACGAAGGCGATGGTCTTGCCGTCCGGCGACCACGAGGGCTCGATTTCCGCGTACGCGTCGTTGGTGAGGCGCCGCAGCTGGTTTGCCTGGAGGTCGTAGGCGTAGAGGTCCATGAGGCCGCCGTCGATCGCGCTGAACGCAATCGCGTGGCCGTCCGGTGCCCAGGTCGGATTGAAGACCTCGCCCAGCTCGTCGAGCGCGATTTCCCGCTCGATGTCGCCGTTGTTCACGTCGATGATGGACAAGACCGGCTTGCCCTTGCGAATGCCCGCGAGGACGAAGCGCTTGCCGTCCGCGGCCCACGCTCCCGACGAATTGATGAATTGCAGGCTTTCGAAATGGGGGTCGACCGCCGTCTTGGTGATCCGGCGCGTCACCGACTTCGAGGCCACGTCGGCCAGGAACAGCTCGATGGAGAACTGCTCCCGCTCCGAGATGAAGACCATCTGCTTGCCGTCCGGGCTCAGCGCGGGGGCGAGGTTGTACGCGCCCCCTTCCTTCTTTTTCTCGTCTCGCTCGAAGACGGCCGTGCCGTAGGTGGCCGCTTCCTTCGTCTGGCTCGCGATCGGGTTGTAGGCGGCCCGGATCGCTTCGTGCCAGTCCGAGGACAGCGTGCTGTCGGAGATGCCCAGCGTGCGCACGAATGCGGTGGCGAGGTCCCCGTTGCCGCCGGCGCGCTTGAGCAGCCGGCCCACCACGTCGTCACCCCAGCGTCCGCCGACGTACGACCAGAATGCCTGGCCCCAGCGGTAGGGGAAGTACTTCGGATTGTCGAGCTTCCGCAGCGTGGGAAGCGTGTCCTTGGCGGCATCGCGCAGCCACATCGCGGTGTTGGGGTCGATGGGGCCGAGGGACAGGTACTCCGCCATGCCCTCAACGAACCAGAGCGGCAGACGGAAGAGGCCGGCGGCCGCGGGATTCGCGGGCGAGCGGCCCTGGCCGGAGATGTCGTACTGGAAGGCGTGGACCAGCTCGTGGCCCAGGACGTGATCGGTTTCCCTGAGCGGACCGGCGAACGGCAGCACCACGCGTCGCTTGAACGCCTCAGTCACGCCGCCGGTACCCTCGTCCAGCTCCCCGGGGATCGCGTTGGTCTGCTCGAAGTCCGGGTGGCTGGCGTACATGATCACCACCTGCCGGTTGGACAGCTGGTGATCGAGCAGGCGGGAGAGGCGGGCGTACCAGCGCTCGGCCATCCGCGCGGCAACTTCCGCGGCGGGCTTCTCGTTCTCGTAGTACATGATGTCGAAGTGCTCGGTCTTCAGCACCTCGAAGCTGAACGTGCCGTACTGCACCTTGTTGCGCCCGAAGTACTGCGCGTGCGCGTTAGAAGCCCTGGTCGCACCGAGTACGAGCAATGCGGCAAACGTGGCAACGACGGTGCGCCTGATGGCGAACTTCACGAGGCCTCCAATGGTGGACCCTGATTCAACGCTTTTTTCATACCCGCTGTTCCCCCGACGGTTCACGAAGCGTCGTACGTGTTTCGTCTATGGGGAAGACACGCTACCGGGAGCGGGCCCCTACGCTGAAACAATCGCATCCGGCGAGTCCTTGAGATACTCCTCGCGGTACATGCTGATCAGCTCGAAGAAGTAGGAGAGGGCGAGGGGCCCGATGAGCAGTCCGAGGATGCCGAAATAGCGCACCCCGCCGAGGGCGCCAATCAGCGTGACGAATGGATGGATCTGGGCCCAGCGGCGGAACACGATCGGCCGGATCACGTTGTCGACGTTGGCCACCACGATCACGCCCCAGAGCGCCAGGCCGGCCGCCGCTCCCCAGCGGTGGCCGGTGCCGATGCCCAGGCTGAGGGCGGCCGGCGCCCAGATGATGCCGCTGCCCAGCACGGGAAGTATCGCGAAGACCACCGTTATCACACCCCAGAACACGGCGTTGTCGAGGCCGACGACGAGGAACGCCCCTCCCACCAGCACGCCCTGGATCACGGCGGTGAGCCCCGTCCCGATCAACGTCGAGGTTGTCACGTCGCGAAAGCGTTTTCGGAGCCGTTCCGTATTCTCATACGAGAACGGTATGTAGGGCCGGACAAACTCCCATGTCTGGGTCGGGCGCAGGCAGAGGAAGTAGAGGCCGAACAGCGCGATCGCGAGGTTGAGTACCAGGCGCGTGACCGTGCCGATCACGCCGAACGCGCTCGTACCCACCCACGACACCAGCTCTTTCCCGAGCTCCTGTATCTGCGAGCCGATCCGGTAGGTCCCGATGCGCATCTGGCCGATCCGGTCGAGAATGGGACTCTGCAGGATCCCGCTTCCCATTTCCTGCGCCTGGCCCACGATAGCCACGCCCAGCGGAATGCTGGGAACCACCAGCACGAGAACGACGACCATGGTCACCAGCCCCGCGGATGCGCTACGCGACATCCGCGCGGCGAACCATTCATTCAGTGGGGCGAAGACCACGTAGAGCACGATGCCGCCGATGAGGCCCGTGGTGTAGGGCAGGAGGGCCATGATGATGCCGACCCCCAGCACGATGATGATGAGGGCGGCGCGCTGCTGCTTACTGTCCAGAAGCGGCATGGGGATATCTTAACGCCATGACGAAGGGGAAGGCATTGGCGCGGGAAGCCCTTGCTCGCCTGGCCGAGCTGGACGAGGTCGCCCGTGGCATCTACGAGGCGATGCCGCCCACCCCGCAGCGCGTTTGGCCCCTCCTCGCCGGGCGTGCCGGCGCCGAGCTGTGGATCAAGCACGAGAATCACACGCCCATCGGATCGTTCAAGGCGCGCAGCGGTCTCGCGTACGTCGCCCGGCTCCGCCGGGAGGATCCGTCCGCGCGGGGCCTCGTTGCCGCGACGCGCGGCAATTTCGGCCAGAGCGTGGCGTTCGCCGGCCGCCGGCACGGATTGCGGTCGGTGATGGTCGTCCCGAGCGGGAACAGCGCCGAAAAGAACGCCGCCATGAAGGCCCTCGGCGCAGAGCTGGTCGAGCATGGAGCAGATTTCCAGGACGCGTACGAGTACGCCCAGCGGCTGTCCGGAGAGCAGGGCCTGCATATGGTGCGGTCGTTCGGCCGCGAGCTGTGGCTGGGGACGGCGTCCTACGGACTCGAGCTCCTCCGTGCCGTGGCCGACCTGGAGGCGATCTACGTGCCGATCGGCCAGGGGTCGGGCATCTGCGGCGTCATCGCGGCGCGGGACGCCCTGGGGTCGAAGGCGCGGGTGGTCGGCGTTGCGGCGGCCAACGCCGCGGCGTACGCGCTTTCCTTCGCCGCGGGCCGCGCGGTATCCACGGATTCCGCCAACACCATCGCAGACGGCATGGCCTGTCGCGTGCCCGACCCCGAGGCGCTGGCGATTATTCAGCGGGGAGCAGATCGCGTGGTGACGGTGTCGGACGAAGAGATCCGCGCGGCGATGCGGTACTACTTCACCGACACGCATAACGTCGCGGAAGGTGCGGGTGCCGCGGCTCTTGCGGCGGTGCTCCAGGAACGAAATGCCGTTCGGGGCCGGAAGGTCGCGGCCGTTCTCACCGGCGGGAACGTCGACGCGCCGGTGTACCGCGAGGTTCTCGGGTAGATTCCCATTTTCACACTTACGGAGCGCACATGACCATCTCGACATCGTCCGCCGTATGGCAGGGCGGACTGAAGAATGGAAAAGGGAGCTTCAGCAGCGCGTCAGGCGCCTTCAAGGGCGACTACAGTTTTGCCACCCGCTTCGATGGCGCGAAGGGCACCACGCCCGAAGAGCTGATCGCCGCGGCGCATGCCGCCTGCTTCAGCATGGCCCTTTCGGCTGACCTCGAGAAAGCGGGCACGCCGGCCACCAGCATCTCGACCAAGGCGTCCTGCACGCTCGAGCGGGTCAACGACAAGCAGACGCTGTCGAAGATGCGCCTGGAAGTCCGCGGCAAGGTGGCCGGGATCGACCAGGCCGCGTTTGCCAAGGCCGCCGAGGGCACCAAGGCGAACTGTCCCGTCTCGCGCGCGCTCAACATCCCCACCGTCGAGCTGGACGCGCGGCTCGAATAGTGGCCCCGCTGCCTGTCCCGCTCGCCATTCACCGTGGCGAGCGGGAGATCGTCATCACCTGGTCGGACGACCACCGTGCGACCTATCCGGCGCGCTACCTGCGCCTGCGGTGCAAGTGCGCCCAGTGCGAGGAAGAGATGACCGGCCGGCCTATCCTCGACCCGGCGTCCGTTTCCGGGGACATCGATACGCTCGCGGTGGGCCTGGTGGGCAGCTACGCAATCCATATCAACTGGACCGACGGCCACCATACCGGGATCTACACGTTTGAGAACCTGCTGAGAGACTGTCCCTGCCCGAAATGCAGTCGGGTTGGCCGGTAGCCGGGTAGACGGGTAGCACTGACGCAACCACCCGCCAGCCCGAAGACCAGCAGGATGTTGCCGATGATGGACCCCGTGATCGAGGCCTTCACCACGTCGTACAGGCCTGCCTTCAGCGCCATGGTCGCGATGATCAGCTCCGCGGCATTGCCGAACGTGGCGTTCATCAGCCCGCCGATCCCCTCGCCCATTCGCTCGGCGAGATGCTCGGTGGCTTTCCCCATCAGTCCCGCGAGCGGGATGATCGCCAGGCAGGCCGCGATGAAGATGTAGACGCCCCGCGCGTGCGTGAATTCCAGCACCGCCGCGATGGGCACGAAGACCAGCAGCAGGTTGAGCAGGTTTTCGAGGGCGAAGAGGCGCTTGAGCATGGGCCGAAAGTAAGGAATA
>CAMDCH010000210.1:0-4985 GCA_945889655.1 bacterium HR33 | reverse complement strand
TCTCGTCGGCAAGGTGCCGAACCCGACCTCCGCGCAGGCGGGTACCGACCGGGGCTACCACGATTTCTACGTGGGCTACGATCCGGTCAACAAGCAGGACCGGTTCTTTGGTGCGGGTGGTGGCGGCTTCTACGTCTACGACGTAACGAATGTGACCGATCCGAAGCTCATCACGTCGGCCACCGGTGTGAGGGGGATGGAGAACGGCCACACGTTTACCCCAACTCCCGATGGCCGCTACGCCGTGCTCGAATCCGAGTACCAGTACGCGCCGCTGCGGATCATCGACCTCAAGCCCGGCTATGACGGGACGGCGAACACGGTCTCGAGACCCGTGGGCGCATGGACCGCGCGCTGGCAGGGGCTGCCGCACAATCACGAAGTCCGCTGGCCCTACGTGTTCGTTTCGGCGTACGAGGACGGGATGCACGTCTTCAACATGATGGATCCCACGAACCCGTACACCGTCGGCTTCTACGACACGTATGACGGTCCCAACTACATCAATAAGTCAAACTTCATGGAGCCCACAGCGCAGCCTGGCGCGGGCGACGTCATGAACGGCTCGTTCGGCATCGACGTCCGGAATGCCGATGGCCTGATCGTCACGAGCGACATGTACACCGGGTTCTGGGCGCTCAAGATGGAAGGCTTCGACGGATGGAACGGCCACCAGTGGGGCATGCCGAACCAGTCGTCGGCCCAGGACTGGGACAACGGGCCTGACGGCGCGCCCAAGCCGCAGAAGGTGTCCTGAGATCGCGCGATAAGCGCGCGGCTCAGGACATCCTGAGCCGCGCAGCCGCGAAGGATCTTGTGCTATGAGCTCGCGCTCTTTTCTTCGCCGCGGCTGGGACAACCTCGCCGTCCGGACGATCGGCTACTACGCCGTCCTGCTGGGCGGCGTGGCCGCCGTCTGGAAATACGTCCCGGGCGGCGAGCAGCTGATCCTGCTGAACTCCAGCGGACCGGCGCTCACGCCGGGCGCGGGCCGCAGCGATTTCCTCGGCGCTCTCACGAGTGCCGCGCCGGCCAACGCCATGAGCCAGATGACCAGCGCCGCGACCGCCATGACGATCGCGGCGTTGCTGGCGCTCCCGGTCGCCTGGCTGTACATCCTCACCCGACGCAAGAAGGGCTTCCGCCAGTCGGTGGTGCAGACCCTGATCGTGCTGCCCGTCGTGGTCGGCGGAGTCGTGGTGCTGGTGAAGACCAGCCTCGCCCTGGCATTCAGCCTGGCGGGTATCGTGGCCGCCGTGCGATTCCGTAATACGCTCGAAGACAGCAAGGACGCGGTCTACATCTTCCTGGTGACCGCGATCGGCCTCGCGGCCGGCGTGGATCCGCCCGTGGCGCTCGCCATCTCGCTGATCTTCAACGTCATCGTCCTGCTCCTCTGGCTGTCGGATTTCGGCCGCACCTCGGCGGTCTTCGAAGGCGCCGCGGCGGAGCAGAAGCTCGAGGAGGCGCGCCAGTTCGCGGGCCGGCAGAGCAGCTTCATCACCAAGCTGGACGACGAGATCCTCAAGTCCCTCTCCGCGGAACAGCTCGACGTGGTGGCGGAGAAGGCGTGGAAGCGGAGCAAGCAGGCGGCGCCCGACGAGGTGGACGAGGACGAGGAGTCGGCGTACGACACCTTGCTCCGCGTCCGAACCCGCGATCCCGCGGGTGCGCGCCGGGATGCCGAGAGCGTGCTGACCGATCGCCTGAAGAAATGGCGCCTCAGCGGCGTCGCGTCCGAGCCGGATGGCGTACAGGTGGTCGAGTACGCCGTCCGCCTCCGGAAGAATGTCACACCCGCGGTGCTGCGGGACGCATTGCAACAGAAGGACAGTCCTCACATCATGGGAGTCGAAATCCAGTAGCCAGTCAGGACTACGCAGGGAGTCAGCAATGGGCGGAATCCGTACGGTCGCGGTAACGGCGGTGATCGCGATGATGGGTGCAGGCGCGGGCCAGGCGCAGGATGGCCCCCGGGCCCCGGGCCTGTTCGATACGGATGGGGTCCTCAACCTCCGGCTCGTGACCAATCTCCGCGATCTCATGGAGGACCGCGACTCGCTCAAGGCCGCCAGCCACCCCGGCAAGCTGTCCTACGTGGACGCGGCCGGCGCCATGGTCACGGTGGATGTGGACCTCAGGCTGCGCGGCCACTGGCGCCGCCAGAAGAAAAACTGCGACTTCGCCCCGATCAAGGTGGATTTCCCCAAGGCCAAAGAGCAGCCCGACGGTGCCCTCTTCGCCAGGCAGGGCAATCTCAAGCTGGTAACCCACTGCCGTTCGAAGGACCAGACGTTCGAGCAGTACGTGCTGCGCGAGTACATGGTGTACCGCCTGTACAACGTCCTCACCCCGGCGAGCTTCCGTGTACGGCTGACCCGGACCACCTACGTGGACGTGCTGGGCAAGCAGGACTCCGTCACCCGCTATGCGTTCCTGCTCGAGGACGAGGAACGCCTGGCCGACCGGAACAAGGCTTCGATCGTTGAAAACCGCGGGGCCCGCTTCGAGGATATCGAGGCTGAAAGCGCCGCGATCATGTCCGCGTTCGAGTACCTCATCGGCGGGACCGACTGGTCACTCGTCGCGCTTCACAACATCGTGCTGACGCAGAACAAGGAAACCGGCGCCGTAGTGCCGGTGCCCTACGATTTCGACTGGTCGGGGATCGTCTCGACGAAGTACTCGTTCCCGGACTACCGCCTGCCCATCAAGACCGTGCGCGACCGCATCTACCGCGGTATCTGCCGCACGCCCGAGCAGTGGCAACCGGTGCTCCAGCGATTCAGGGACAACAAGGCGGGGTTCTACGCGGTCTACGACAGCCTGCCGGCGCTCGATGCCAGGTACGTGAAGGAAACGCGCCAGTATCTCGACGACTTCTACGAAGTCCTGGAGCGTCCGGGGTCGGTCAAGCTGGAACTGATCAACACGTGTCGTGAGGCGGGAGAGTAGGAGGAGTTTCGGGCAGCTCCGGCCCATCTGCCCGTCTGACCGTCTAGTTCAGCGCCTTCCCATCCAGCCCCGCCGGCACAGGGACGCCTAGCAGCTTCGCAAGCGTGGGCGCCAGGTCCACCGTCCGCACCCGTTCGTTCTTTTTTCCCGTCGGCATTCCCGCGTTGAGGAATACCAGCGGTACCCGCTGATCGTAGTCGTACGGCGTGCCGTGGCTGGTCCCGGTCACATTGTCGGTATTGGTAAAGAGGACATACTCCTTGAACCGCGGCGTCACGTCCGGCGACCGACCCTGGTAAAAGCTGTGCTGGAACGCCGCGAAGTACTCGCGACCCCGGGCGTTCCCGCTCGCGAGCTCCGCTGCCGTGAACGCATCCGCTATGTAGGGAAGCGTTTTCAGCTGCCTGGCGATCGCGTCCTGTACCCGGGCCGGCGCGAGGCCGTGGGCCGCGGCGGCGGAGTAGTGAAGGATGAATCCCTCCGCGTATCCGCTGATGATCGGTCCCTTGATGCTGAGCTGCTTCGCCGCCGCCGCATCCACCTTTGCGAAGTCACCGGACAGGCCGGTGCGCGTCAGCCGCCGCGCCGGCTTGCCTTCGCGCGCGAGCTGCTCGGGGAAAGGGACAACGCCGTGATCCGCGGTCAGCACCACCGTGTACTGGCCCGCTCCCACGCGCGCATCGAGGAACGCGAAGAACTCGCCGAGGTAGGCGTCGAGCCGGAGGTAGTAATCCTCAACTTCGCGGCTGGACGGGCCGTACCTGTGTCCCACGTAATCACCTGACGACAGGCCAACCCAGAGAATGTCCGGTGACGTGTCGGTGCCCATTGCCTCATTGACAATCGCCCCGCGAGCAAACGCAAGCACCAGCTCTTCCGCGAACGGCGTGTAGAGCAGCTCGTTGTACGAGGTGGCCAGCGAGCCGGTGAAGGCCGTGTCCAGCCGGTGCGGGAAGGTGACGTGGACGCCGTCGTTCTCCTGCGGGACGCTATCGGGCCCGGAGAGCCCGTACGCGGAGTCCGGCAGCAGCAGCGACCACCCTGCCTGGAGGTGCTGTTCCGCCAGGTTCGCCCGGTTGAGCGAATCCACCCACGCCGGGTAGCGGCTGCTGTAGTAGGCGGACGTCTGATACTTCCCGGTAGTGATGTTGTACCACCACGCGCCGTCGGGCCTCTTGCCGCCCATGAGAATGGCCGCGCGGTCCTTGCTCGCTACCGAGATCACTTTGCTCTGGGGGGACGCGCGCTTGAGCCATTCACCGAGCGCGTCCGTCAGGAGGCGCTTTGGCGAGCGTCCCAGCTCGGGTGGCAGTCCCGGGATGGCCGAGCCGGTGTCGTCGACGGCGTACACCGAGCGCCCTTCGCGCCGGTCGTACCAGTTGTTCGCCACGATGCCGGTGTGAGAGGGGAACCGGCCAGTTGAGAGCGTCGCGTGTCCCGGCGCAGTCTCGGTGCCCGCGTGGTCGTGGCGTGCCTCGGTGAATACCGTGCCCTCGCGCGCGAGGCGCGCCAGGCCGCCGTGGAACATCGAGCCGAAGCGGTCGAGGTAGTCCGCCCGCATCTGGTCCACCGAAAGGACCACCACGAGCCGGGGACGGGCCGCCTGCGGCCGGAACGACAGGGCCGCGGGCGCCAGCGCCAGCAGCAGGATCAAGAGGACGGGTCGGGCGGATCGCGTGCAGTGCATGGCGGAATCTACGAGTGCCGGGTCACGAGGCGGTATCGGCCAGGTTCCACCCCAGCGCCCCAGCCATCTGGGCCGCGGAGTGCCACCGGTCGCCAGGCTTCTTGGCGATGGCGCGGTTTATCGCCTCGGCAAGATCGGCCGGGATGTCACGCCGGAAGTCCACGACATTGGGTGGCGGAGCCTCGCGCTGCATCTGCATCACGAACTCCTCGATGGGATGGAGGAACGGCGGCCGGGCGGCGAGGCATTCGAAGAGCACGCAGCCCAGCGAGTAAATGTCCGCGCGGTGATCGATGTCCTGTTCGCCGTTGACCTGCTCCGGGCTCATGTACGACGAGGTGCC
>CAMDCH010000209.1:0-4998 GCA_945889655.1 bacterium HR33 | reverse complement strand
TGACGAGCGCGGTGACCGCGCCGAGAACCATCGATCGGTTGGTCATGTTCAGCTCGTCTTTCTCTTCTGGGCCTGTAGGTCGGTCTTGCCCGTGGGAACGACGCTCAGGACCACGCGGGCATCGTCTCGCAGGAAGCGGGATGCCACTGCCGTGATATCGCTCGGTCCCAGCGCCTTGTAGCGGGCCAGGTCTTCGTTGAAGTAGTCGGGGTTCCCGGTGTACGTGTAGTACTGATTCAGCTGGTCCGCCTTCCCGCCGAAGCTGCCGATCTGTTCAAGCTGATCGATGAAGCGCGCTTCGAACTGGTTGACCGCGCGACCTACTTCGCGCGCCGTCGGCGCTTCCCGCTTCAGGCGGTCCAACTCCTCCTGGATCACCTGCTCCAGCTCAGTGAGCGTGTGGCCGGGTCTCGCGGTCGCCACGATCAGGAATTCCGATCCCAGCTCGTTCGAGGACTGGATCGCGCTGACGTCCTGCGCAATCTGGAGGTCGTAGACCAGGCGCTTGTAGAGACGCGAGTTCTTTCCGCCTGCCAGCACGTTCGAGAGGACGTCCAGCTCCGCATCACCCGGCTTGAGAATCCCCGGCGTGAGCCATGCCATGTAGATCCTGGGCAGCTGCACCCGGTCCTCGAGCACCACGCGCTTCTCCTGCGTGAGGACCGCCGTGGGCGGAATCACCGGCGTCACCGGTTTCCCGGCAGTCACGTCGCTGAACCATTTCTCGACCAGCGCTCTCGTCTTCACCGGGTCGAGGTCGCCGGCGATCGCGAGGCTCGCGTTGTTGGGCCCGTAATACGTCTTGAAGAAGTCCACTACGTCGTCGTAGCTGGCGGCGGTGAGGTCGTCCATGTAGCCGATCGTGGGCCAGTGATACGGATGGTCCGCGGGGTACAGGTTCTCGCCGAGGACGATCGACGACATGCCGTAGGGCTGGTTCTCGTACGACTGGCGCCGCTCGTTCTTCACCACGTCCCGCTGGCCATCAACTTTCCCGGGCGACATCGCATTGAGCAGGAAGCCCATGCGATCCGACTCGAGGAAGAGTGCGAGCTCCAGGGCGTTGGACGGAACGTCTTCCCAGTAGTCGGTCCGGTCGTTCGCGGTAGACCCGTTGTTGTTGCCCCCCGCCGCCTCCAGCCACTGGTCGAAAGCGCCCTCGGCCACGTGTCCCGAGCCTTCGAACATGATGTGCTCGAAGAGATGGGCGAAACCGGTTCGGCCCTGCTTCTCGCGAGCCGACCCGACGTGATACCAAACGTTCACCGAGACCGTGGGGGTGGTATGGTCTTCGTGGAGGATCACGTTGAGTCCGTTGGGCAGCGTGAACTGCGTGTACGGAACAGTGATCCGGGTTTCCTGCGCCACCAGGGGCGGGACGACGCCCAGTGCCAGCAGGGGCACGACGAGCCACGAACGCCGCATGCGCGACCTCGGGTGCTGAGGGTGGAAGTCTTTGAAGAACGAAGGTGCTGCCTTCGGTAAGATACGCCGGGGCGGCGAGAGGGTTGCACCGCCCCGTTTCAGAACGCTACTGCGTCATGGACCGCCGCCTCTCAGCACCGTCACAGTGGACTGCGGCAACGGGTTGTTCACGGTCAGGCGCACGCGGTCACCGGGAGCCACGGTGAGTGGCTCCGACCGGAACTCTTCGCGGCTCCCCACCGCGCCCACGACTATGCGCACTGCGCCCTGCGCGGCCGCTCCCGGCGGCAACGCGAGTTCCCTGGTACTCGACGCTACGACAGTCCCCACCCGTTGGCGCGATTCTCCAACCACGAGGAAGACGTCAACGTCCAGAGCCTTCTGGTTGTCGACCTGAACCGTCGCCGTCGTCGCCTCCACCGCGGGTCCCGCCGTTCGGGGAGCGAATGACTGCGCACCCGCAACGGCGGGCATCACCACGAAAAGACCAGTCAGAAGTGTAAGACGCATCAGTACCTCCTCCACTCGTTCAACCATCCGACGGTGATGGTAGTTCCTCACCTGTTGTGGCGCGGGCGCGACACTCGCCGGCGGGCATGGCCCGTAATGACCCACGGTGCGGCCCTTGCATGGGTGGTGCCACGTGACCACACCGCGCCCGTTTTTCGTCGCCGCACTCGCGCTGGCCAGTCTCAGCTGCCAGCTCGGGGACCTGGTGAAGCCCGGTTCGCCGGGCAAGCTGGTTGTCTCTCCCGCGTCCCTGCTCGATTCGGCCATGGCCGGTACGTCAACAGCCCGGATGCAGACACTCTCTCTAACGAGCGACGGTGGTGGGCGGCTGACATGGAACGCCAGCCTGGCGCATGGAAGCGCGTGGATCGCGCTGGCGAAGGGGCAGGACACAGTGCCCGTGTCGGTCTCCGTCGCGCTGCGCCCGAATGCGCTCGCGGTCGGCATGTACCGGGACACCATCGAAATCACCGCCGGTGACGGGGAGCCGCTGCGGGTCCCGGTCGCGTTCAGCATCCGGGCAGCCGCAGCCGGGCAAAACCCGTCATCGCCGACGCAGCTGGCCCAGCTCAACGGAGATGGCACGACCGCGATTCCAGTGGGCGGCGCGGCCGCCCAGGCAGACGTCGTATTTCGCGCGATGGTAACCGATCCCGACGGGAGCGACCGCATCCGCGTTGAAGTCGAGGTGAAGCAGGTGGGCGCGGCCTTCACTGGCCAGGGGGCAGCCCAGGGCGGACTGGTCACGAACGGATCGCTGGCGTCGGTCACGGTTTCCGACGTTCCGCAGGGCACGTTCAACCATTGGCGTGCGCGGGCCATCGATGAAGGCGGCCGCGCCAGCGCGTGGGTTTCGTTCGGGGACAACCCCGAGGAACAGGCCGATTTCCGCGCGGGACCGCAGCGGGCGCCCGAGCTCCCCGATGTCCTGGGTCAGTACGGGATCGATGGTACGACGGCGATTACGCTAGGTGGACTCACCACCGAACGGACGGTCATTCTCCGGGGCGTGCTGAGAGACCCCGATGCCGGCGATTCGCTCCGCATGGAGGCCGAGATCCAGTCCCTCGGCATCCCGTTCAGCAATGTGCCGAACGCGGTGAGCGCGCAGGTCCTCGCCGGAGCGTCCGGCAACGCCGCCGCTACCGGACTTTCCGACTACACCAGCTACCACTGGCAGGCGCGCACCGTTGACCGGACAGGCCTGCGCAGCGCGTGGGTTTCGTTTGGCGGCAACACCGAGTCCGAAGCCGACCTGCGCGTTGTCCTTCCGCCTACGCGTCTCGCGTTCCTGACCGAGCCGTCACACACGGCTTCGGCCGCACCCATCACGCCGGCCGTACGGGTCGCCGTGCAGGACGCCGGGGGCAGCACGCTCTCCTACTTCAACGGCAGCATCACCGTCGCCCTCAGCTCGAATCCGTCCGGTGGAATCCTCACCGGAACGGCGACCGTCAACGCGGTGAACGGGATCGCGACCTTTACGGACCTGCGGGTCGACAAAATGGGATCGGGTTACGCGCTGGCTGCTTCATCGTCAGGACTCCCGGGCGTCACAAGCAGCGCGTTCAACATCATTGCGGGTTCGGCATCGTCGCTGGCATTCACCACACAGCCCTCGACGACCGCGGCGGGCGCTTCCATCACCCCATCCATTCGCGTCGCTGCGCTGGATGCCCAGGGCAATCCTGCGACGGGGTTCGCCGGGACCGTCACGCTCGCGCTGGGCGCCAACCCCGGCGGCGGGACCATCGCGGGGACGACCACGGTAACCGCCAGTGGCGGCGTTGCGGTCTTTGCGGACATACGGATCGATCGTGCGGGCACCGGCTACACGCTCGTAGCCACCAGCTCAAGCCTCTCGGCCGCCACCAGTAGTCCGTTTTCCATCACTGCGGGCGGTGTGTCCCCCTCGCAATCCTCAGTCGGCGTGGTGCCGGTCACGATCCCTGCCAGCTCGGGAGCGTCCACGGCCACCATCACCGTAACCGCGTCTGACGCGGGCGGGAACCGGGTCTCCGGCGCCACCGTGGCGCTTGTGGCGACCGGGACCGGCAACGTGGTCACGCCGGCCTCCGGTGCGACCAGCGCGAGCGGGACGTTCACTGCGACTATCAGCTCCACGGTTGCGGGAACCAAAACCATCTCCGCCACGGTGAACGGTGTGGCGATAACGCAGACCGCCACTGTAACCGTGACCCCGGCGGCGGCCAGCCAGCTCGCGTTTGCGGTCCAGCCCTCGAGCGTGGGAGCCGGCGCGAGCATTGCCCCGGCCATTCAAGTTGCCGCGCAGGACGCTTTCGGCAACGTGGTGACGACCTTTACGGGCTCGATCACCATGGCCATCGGAACGAATCCCGGTGCGGGAACGCTCGCGGGAACCGCCACGGTGACCGCGGCGATCGGCGTCGCGACCTTCTCCAACCTCTCGATCAATAGCGCCGGCACCGGCTACACCCTCGCCGCTAGCTCCGCTGGACTTGCCGCCGCGACGAGCACGACATTCAACGTCACGGCGGGCGGGGTGTCTGGTGCCCAGTCGACCGTCGCGGCAGCGCCGGCCTCCATTGTCGCCAGCACTGGTTCCGCGATCTCCACCGTGACCGTCACTGTGCGCGACGGCTCGGGGACTCCGCTCGCGGGTGTCAGCGTCACGCTCGCAGCCACGGGCACCGGCAACACGTTTACGCCTGGCACCGGGACCACCAACGCGAGCGGAGTGTTTACTTCCGCATTCAGCTCCACGATCGCAGGCCCGAAAACGATCTCCGCCACGGCCGGCGGAATCGTGGTCACCCAGACTGCGGGCGTCACCGTAACAGCGGCGGCGGCCACGGCCCTCGTGTTCACGGCGCAACCCACGGCCACCGCGGCCAACGCCGCCATCACGCCCGGCGTGACAGTGACGGCGCGAGACAGCTTCGGCAACGACGCCACGTCCTTCACGGGTACGGTGACGGTGGCCATCGGAACGAATCCGGGCACCGGGGTGCTGACTGGTACCTTGTCCGTCGCTGCGGCGACTGGCGTCGCGACCTTCAATAACCTGCAAATCAACCAGGC
>CAMDCH010000208.1:0-5009 GCA_945889655.1 bacterium HR33 | reverse complement strand
GTTGCTCGACGTGGCGCAGGGATACGCGCGCCGCGCGCTGACCGACCAGATCCCGCTCCGGATCGCGGCGACCCGGAACGGATCCGACTACCCTGAGACCCGTCTTCGCGTGCTCGACTTCATCGAGGCCTCGCCCTCAACGGTCACGCGGGCAGACCTGGCGGAGTTCCTCAAGCCGAAGATCAGCTCGTGGGACGTGGATCTCGATACCGGGGTCCTGCGGGTCATCCTGCGGTCAGCGGAATCCACTGAGTTACACCAGCGCCGCCCGATGACGCGGTCGCGTCGCAGCCGGACGGGCGGATGACCGAGATACTCCTGCACGAGGGCGAGCGGCTCGAAGGGGCGCTCAAGCGGTTCCGCAAGATGGTGGAGCGTTCCGGCGTGCTGCGGGACCTTCGCAAGCACCGGCACTATACCAAGCCGAGCCGGGCGCGCCGCCTGAAGGAAGCCGAGGCCAAGCGCCGGAAGCGGACCGATGCACGGCGCGCCGCGCGACGGGACCGCGGCAAGTAGCCGACGGAAGGACTGAAACGAAAAAGGGGCTGTCCGCCAAGCGGACAGCCCCTTCGTTCATCGACCGGTCAGATCAACTGGCGACCGTGACGTTCTGTGCGGCCGGGCCCTTCGGACCCTGCACCACGTCGAACTCCACCTGGTCGCCTTCTTTCAGCGACTTGAACCCGGAGGCGTTGATACCGGTGTGATGGACGAATACGTCCTTCTCACCGTCCGCGCGGGTGATGAAGCCGAAGCCCTTTTGATCGTTGAACCACTTCACGGTTCCATTGGTACGCATGACCTGCTCCTGTTTTTTCCTGTGGTGGTGATGTCTTCGGAGGCGATCACTCGTACCGATGGCACCCGCGCCACGCATTTCGCGGCTAAAAACCCCCGCGTGGGTTGCCGGCGAGAGACGCCGGCGCAATCGATGTTATTTAAACAAAAGGGACCCGAGCATTCTGAGCCAGGTCCCGTCGAACGAGCTTTTCTGGTTCTCGCGTCCGTTACTGACCGCCCTTGTGCTTCAACAAAGTTAGTACCATGCGCCGCAAAAGTGCAATAGGCACGTCGTAGCGGCGTTGCGACGTCGGCGAGTTCGTGACAATCGGGTCCGTGCGCTCCCGACAGCGACACCCGGTCCCCTGTTGCTTAATTTCTCACCGTGTTCTCACCAACCCTCCGCCGTTTCCTTCGCTATCTCGAACCCTATCGCGGGCTGGTTGCGCTCGCGGTCATCGCCGGTGTCGCCCGCTACCTGATCCCGCTGGTTCTTCCCTGGGCCATGAAGGTCGTCGTGGATGACCTGCTCGCGCCGGGCGCGGTGGGCACCGGCGCGCGTCTGAACCAGCTCATGCTGGGACTGATCGCTCTCTACGTGGTCTTCGGGTTCGTCAGCTACTGGCGGTCCAGCCTCGCCGGGGTGGCGGGTCACCACATGATCTTTGATCTCCGGCGCGATCTCTACCGCCACATCCAGCGGATGAGCCTGTCGTTTTTCGAGCGGCAGCGTATCGGCGCCATCGTCAGCCGCCTGACCGGGGACATCGCTTCCGCCCAGAACTTCGTGGGCGCGGCCTTCGTGAATACCGCGATGGACGTGGCCGCGATCGCGGGGACCATCGTGGTCCTCATGATCTGGCACTGGAAACTGGCCCTGATTTCCCTCGCCGTCCTCCCGCTCTACGTGGCCCTGAACAACCGTCTCAGCAAGCGGATCCGGGTCCAGAGCCGGCTGGTGCACGACCAGGCCCAGGAGATTTCCGGGGAGCTGCACGAGCAGTTCGGCGCCATGGCCACCATCCAGTCCTTCACCCAGGAGGCCACTGCGGCGGGCGCGTTCGAGCGCCGCAGCAGCCGATTCCTGGGCAGCGTGCTCATCAACGTCCGTCTCCAGGCCATCGCCCTTGGGGTTGGCGCCCTCACCTCGGTCGGCCCGATCCTGCTGATCTGGTTCGGCGCCGAAGAAGTGATGGCGGGCCGCCTGACGGTCGGCACCCTGATGGCGTTCTACGCCTACCTCGGCCTGCTCTACACCCCGGTGCAGCGCCTGACCGAGCTAAACCTGATCCTGGCCAACAGCCTCGCCGCGATGGACCGCATCTTCGAGGTGTTCGATGCGCAGCCCGATGTGCGGGAACGTGCCGGCGCGCGGACGCTCCCCCGCGTGCGGGGCGAGATCGCGTTCGAAGACGCGTCGTTCGCGTACGAGGCGGACCGCCCGGTGCTCGGGCGCGTGCGACTGCACGTCCCCGCGGGGCGCACGGTGGCGCTGGTGGGGCCGAGCGGGGCGGGGAAGTCCACCATCGCCAAGCTCCTGCCACGGTTCTATGACGTCACGGCGGGCCGGATCACGATCGACGGTCTGGACATCCGGGACGTCACGCTGGCCTCTCTGCGGGACAACATCGCGATCGTGGCGCAGGACCCGGTGCTCCTGTCGGGGACGATCGCCGACAACCTGCGCTACGGCGGCGCCGACGCGACCGACGCGCAGATCCGCGAAGCCGCGCGCCTGGCGTACGCGGACGAATTCATCGGGCGCTTGCCGCAGGGCTACGAGACCGAGATCGGCGAGCGTGGCGTGAAGCTCTCCGGCGGTCAGAAGCAGCGCATCGCGATCGCGCGGGCGTTCCTCAAGGACGCGCCGATCCTGGTGCTCGACGAGCCCACCTCGGCGCTGGACGCGGAATCGGAAATGCTGATCAAGCAGGCGCTGGAGCAGCTGGTGGAAGGCCGCACCGCGCTCATCATTGCGCACCGTCTCTCGACGATCGAGCACGCGGATGAAGTCGTGGTGCTGGACCGCGGTCGCATCATCGAGCAAGGCTCCCATGAGGAGCTGGTAGAGCGGCCCGACGGACTGTACCGACGCTATGCGGAGCACCAGCTGGCGCTGTAGAGAGACGCCAAGGACGCCAGAGACGCCAAGACGCCAGAGACGGTAGCAGTGCCGACTCTGGCGTCTTTGGCGACCAGGCGTCTTTTGCGTCTACGTCACAATCGAGAGCTTCACCCGCAGCACCAACCCGCGGCACACCGCGCTGGCGGCCGCCGGGGAAGCCGTGCCATCGGCTTTCACCTTCTTGCCCGCTTCCAGCGCCGAGGCGACTTCGGCCAGGCTTTTGAGCGCGCCTTCCGGGTTGAACACGGTCTCCCCGTTCACGCACAGGACGACGTCGTTGGACAGGACAATCGTCTTGGCGCCCGTGTTGACCGACTTGATCCCCTCGTGGAACTCCGTAGTCACCGGCGGTGGGGTGGCGGCGGTGAACTTCACCTTGACCACCATCGCGCGGCATTCGGAACCGGCGGGTGTGGCGGCAGCGGATCCGGCAGCGGTGACGATCTTGCCGGCTGCGAGCGCAGACGCCACTTCCGCCAGGGTCTTGAGGCCTTCCTGGTTGATCTGGGACCCGTCATTGAAGCAGATGACGACCCCGATGCCGAGGAGCATCTTGCGGCCCGCCACGTCCACCGACTTCACCAGGTCGGTGAACTCGGTGACGGCCGGGGGCGGGGGCGCGCGCAGCGTGAAGCGGACCTTCAGGATCACGGCCCGGCATCCCGCGCTCTCCGGGGCCGGCGTGCCGTAGCCGGCCGCGCCGATGATCTTGCCGGCGGCCAGGCCGGCAGCGACGGCGGTGAAGGACGTGAAGTCGCCCTCGGCGCTCACCTCTGTCTGGTCGTTGTAGCAGAGGACCGCGCCGTTGGTCAGGACGAGCTTCTTGCCGTCCATCGCCACCGCCTTGACCCCTTCCTGGAACTCCAGCACCTGCGGCCGGCTTTCGAACTTCAGTGCCAGTGCCGTCACGACGCGCGGCGCTTCCGACGTCAGGATGCCACTGCCCATCGTCTTCACGGTCGCGCCATTGTTCAGCGCTGCGGCCACCTCGGCGAGCGTGCCCAGGTGTTCCACCGGCGCGATCACGGTCTGGTTGTTCACCTTGATCACGGTCCCGTTGGCGAGCTTGAACGAACCCTCGCCCAGGCTGACGCTCTTCACCTCGCCGTCGAAATCCACCTTCTTCACGCCGGGCTGCTCCGACCGGTGACCGATCTTCGTCGTGCCGTCGCTCACGCGCACGTGAATGGTCACGTTGAGGAGCTTGAGGAACGCGTCCGGCGGCGGGGCGGTGTTGAGCTCCAGGTTTTCCTTTGCCGCGTTCATGTCAATCTTCATCGCGTCGCTGCCGGCCAGGCGGATGTGATCCGCCAGGAAGTCGCCATCGGTCGGCGACTGGGGCACGGCGGGCGGTGCACGGCGCGCCACGAGGTGCGGCTTCTGGCCGGCCGCCAGGGCGGTCGCGATCGATGCGCTGAACTGCTCGAGTGAGAGCGCGGCGTCCGTCTCGTCCTTGGACAGCGCAGTCGTGCCGTCGAACGTGACCTTGAGTCCGCCAATGTTGGTCGTGATCGTGCCGCCACCCGTCGTGAGGTCGAGCGAAACGATGTTCGCCTGGATCTCCTCGGGCTGGCTGGCGAGTGACGGCGGGTCCAGGAACAACTCGCTGGCCACCATCGGCGAGCTACCCGGCTTGATCCGCACGCCGATCCGGAGGCCCGCCGGCGCCCCCGGAGACAACGGGCTTGCGGCCTGCGTCATTTCCGTTTGCACCTGCGCCAGCGACATCGGAGAGAGCGTGACGCCCTCTTCGGTAGCGATGTTGGTGCCGGGTGTAACCGGGTCCGTGAGGCACGCACCGAGCAGCGAGAGAAGCGCGACCGCAGTCAGCCTGAGTTGCATTGGCTCATCCTCCGCCGGCCTGTCCGGCATGTGAGTTCGCCAAAGTAATAGGGATTGCCCAAGAAAAGCGTCGTGAGGCAGTCGCCGGATCGCTTGTGCGTTCTCTCACAAACTTCCCCAGGTGCAGGCCCTGAAAAGAGTTACGAAATCAAAGAGGGCCGGCAAAAGCGCCGGCCCTCGATGAACAACCACCCGTTCGGGCGGGGCTATCTCCCCCATCCGCGCGGCGTCGAGCGCGGACCGAGCCCCGCCGTTGAAGCGC
>CAMDCH010000207.1:0-5044 GCA_945889655.1 bacterium HR33 | reverse complement strand
CATCTGGCGCTCGAGTGCCATGGCGAGCGAGAAGGTGGGACAGCTGGGCATGAGCGGCGGATTGCCGACCTTCAGCGCCAAGGACCCCAAGGAGGCGTACGGCCACATCGTAGACTTCCTGATCGGCGAAGTCACGCGCGACATGCGTTCGACATGGATACGAGAGAAGGTTTCGAAGTAGGCGGGTAGGCGGGTAGGCGGGTAGACGGTTCAAGAGCAACCGTCTAACCGTCTAACCGTCTAACCGTCTAGAGGTACCGTCCAACCCATCCGAGGCTTGCCCGCCGTTTCGCATACCAGCTCGAAGCACCGTACAGCATCACCACCGCTATCAACCACACCAGGTACAGCAGCCCCAGGCTCCAGCGATACCCATCCGGCGCGGGCCCCGGCGCGAGTGGGTGGTTGCCGAACAGCCACGGCGACACCGCCCCCGTCCGTATGACAGACACCGCAATCGCCAGCAGGTGAATCAGCGGGATGTGCAGCAGGTAGTAGAAAAACGGCACGCGCCCGACTACCGCCAGGGCGTCAGCGAGCCAGCCGCGCGCGCGCTCCAGCACCGGAATGAGCGCGATCGTGGGGCCGAGGGTCATCATCAGGTAGAGTTGCGATGCCGGGTATTTCTGCTGGCCGAGGATCCGGAACAGCAATGGCGGCGCGCCTTCCTGCGCGGGTTGACCGAGGGCAATGGCGGTCGCGACCACGAGATACAGCGCGGTCGCCGATAGCCCGATGCGCAGGCAAAGGCGATTGCGGCGCCCTTTTTCCATCAGCAGGATCGCGCCGAAGCCATATCCTGCCGCCATCACGCCGATCCACGGAACGAGACAGTACAGGACGGCCAGTGGGCTCAGGTCCGCGTTGCCCGTCTGGTAGAGAATCTGGAACAGCCAGCCGAGCGACGATTGCGCTGACTCGGGCACGGCACCCCACGCGAGACGTACGAGCTGCTGCGCGAAGATGATGACGAGGCCGACGATCCCGACGGTCCGCACGGGCATCCGCACGAGCCCCGCCATCAGGATCATGCACCAGCCGAGCATCCAGATGACCCCCGCCAGCATGTGGTTCGCCCAGTCGACATTGAACGTCCAGAAAAACCTGATGACCGTCAGCTCGAGCAGGACGAGCCATGCCCCGCGGGTCAGCAGGTATTTCGACAGCTCGGTTGACGTGCGGCGTTGCCCGGACAGAAATGCGCTCGTGCCCGCCAGGAACACGAACGCGGGCGCACAGAAGTGCGTTACCCACCGCGTGAAGAAGACCCCGGCCGGGGGACCTCCCGCGGGAACGCCCGCGTACACCCGCACGTGGTCGATGGCCATGAGGACCATGACCGCGCCGCGGATGATGTCGATGGAGTTGATCCGGGAACCAGCAGCAGGCGTGGTGGTCATGTCTTGCCCTCACTGATTGGACGACCAAAAAACAGCAGGTACCCGTCCGCGTCCTTCAAGTCGAAACCGCGCAGACCGTCGTGGGTGTCCTTCAGCGCCGCGAACAACTCGACGTTGCGCGAAGCAAATTCCGCGGCCAGCGCGTCCGGATCGGGAACGTAGACAAACGCGTCCCAGCGCATGATGCCCTGCTTGATGTCTCGCGTGTAGTTCGGGACGGGATCCACACCGACGGCCTTGAGCAGTATCTGCGCACCGCCCCTGGAAACGATGCCGAAGAAGATGTCGTTGGGCTCAGGCCCCTCGAATGTGACCTCGAAACCAAGCCGGTCCCGGTAAAACGCCAGCGCTGTCGGCACGTGCCTGACGATAAAGCACGGTGAGATCGCAGAAATCTCGGGGCGTGTCATCGTGGGGACCTCCTAAGGAAAGCCGACGGGTCCTGACCGCCCTTATTCCAGCGAGAACGGCGGGACCGAACCACGCCGGCGAGACGACCAGCCACACCGGCATGCCGAGCGGAGTCGAGCGCTTGTTCACGGCACCATCTTAGTGGCTTACTCTTCAGTACGCTCCAGCAGACCCTTGGCTGCGCGTTGCGGTCTCTCCTTGCCGCGCACTAGACTGCAACACGCAGGTTCTCGGAGGGATTCATGCAAAACTACCCAACTACTGGTTGGACAGCAGCATCCAGCGTATGACGTTCGTCTCGTTTCTCTTGCTCGTTCTGCTCAACTCCGTTAGACAGCAGGAGTAGGACGGGGGTATAATGAGATTGGGAGGGCTCCGATGAAGTACAAGATTGCACTCCAGAAGACCGATGACGGTTTCAGCGCCTGGGTGCCGGGCTTGCCCGGCTGTTGGTCCCAAGGCGAAACCGAGGCTGAGGCCACCGAGAACATTCGGCACGCTATCAGTGAGTATCTCTCAGTCCGCGAAGATCTCCTGAAGGGTGCGGTGATTCGCGAAGTCGACGTCGCGTAACCGGTGCCCAAGGTTCCCGGTGTTAACCACCTGGACGCCGTTCGGGCCCTCGAAAAAGCTGGATTCCGAATCGCTCGCCAAGCTAAGCACATCGTTATGACCGATGGCGCCCGGATCCTTACCATTCCTCGTCATGATCCCGTGAATGCGTTCACGATGGGCGGTATTGTCCGCGATGCTGGGCTGACCACAGACGAGTTTCGCAAGCTTCTCTAAGGCTGCTGTCTATAAGCGCGTTAGTTCCCCGCCGTCACCATCGGTTTCCCCAGCACTTTCGTATCCACCTCGATCCCCAGCCCGGGGCCGGTGGGCGCCGACCCGAATCCCCTGACGCTGCGTGGCTGATAGCCCGCCACGTGTTCATTGGTCCAGTCATTCATGAACGACACGGTCAGCAGCGCCTCCGGTCGTGTGCTGGCCGCGAGATGCGCCGAGGTAGCCGAGACGATGTCCCCTCCCCAGGTGTCCTCGATGGTCACCTGGACACCCAGCTCCTGGGCCAGGTCACGCAGCAGCTTGGCCTTGGTGAGTCCGCCCACCTTGGACACCTTGAGATTGAAGGCCCCGGCGCCGCCTTCGCGCACGGCGCGGAGCAGGGTGGGGACATCGTGGACCACTTCGTCGTACACCATGGGCAGCGTGGTGTGTTTCCGGACCTCGATGCATTCCTCCATGGTGGGGCACGGCTGCTCGAAGTAGAGACGTGGCAGGTCCTCCATGAGGCGCGCGGCGGTGATGGCGTCGTTCAGGCGCCAGCCACAGTTGGCATCCGCCACCACCAGGTCGTCGTCCCCGGTGGCGGCCACGACCTGGCGGGCGCGGAGGGCATCCACCGCGGGATCGCCGCCGATCTTGAGCTGGAACCGGTGAATGCCCTCGTCCCGCCGGGCCAGCACGTAGTCGGTCATTGCCTGGGGCGAGCCAAGCGGGACGGCCATGTAGAGCGGGAAGCGGGCCTGCCGCAAGCCGCCCAGCAGGGTGGTGACGCTGGTACCGATGGTGCGGCCAAGGATGTCCCAGCAGGCGACGTCGATGGGGCTCTTGGCGTACTCGTGTCCCGCGAGCGCGGCGTCCATGGCCTGGTTCACGGCAGCCAGGTTGGTGGGATCGAGTCCCACCACCGCGGGCGCCAGCAGCGCCAACGCCGCCCGGGCACCGCCCGCGTGCGAGGCCAGGTACGTGGTCCCCAGCGGGCAGACTTCTCCCCAGCCCGCAATCCCGGTGTCGGTCGTGACCCGCACGATCGTGGAGTCCAGCGAATCAATGACTCGGCCGCCGGACATCACATAACGGCCGTGGACGTATGTCAGCGTGAAGTTGAAGACATCGACCCGGGCAACGCGCGTCACGATCAGTCCTCTTGGTTCCTGGGGTGGGTCCGGTGTTGAGCGCGGTTCACCGAACCTACGAGTCGTGGCTTGCGGTGTCCACGTCCGGAGAGGGGACTGGGGGTTGGGTGGAACCCTCTCCCTCTCACGGGGATAAACCCTGTGAAAGGGAGGGACTATGAAAATCGGAGCTTTTCCGGCTGCCGCGATCGCGCTCTTCGCGCTCAGTGCCTGCGGCCGTGCAACGAACCAGGAATTGGCCACGGTGGATCCCAACGCACCCGCCACGGTCAAGATCACCAACAACAACCAGCAGGACGTGGACGTTTTCCTCGAGCGGGGCGGCGAGCGCCTGCGCCTCGGCATGGTCACCACCGGGCAATCCCAGACCTTCTCCGTCCCGGCAGTCAACGTCAGCGGCCGGAGTGACGTGCGGATCTTCGTCCACCCCATCGGGGGCGGCGGAGATTACGTCACCGAGCAGCTGGTGGTGAATGCGGGTGAGACCGTGGACCTTCAGGTGGCGCAGCAACTCCCGCAATCGCGCGTGATGAAGACGGGAGCCGACGCCAGCTAGGCGAGCTTGACCTGGATGTTGCGCCACTTCTCCTGGCGGAACCGCAGCACCGTCAGGACGGAGCGCGTGGCGTGACCGAGCACGATCGCGAGCCAGATACCCGCGGGCGTCAGCCCCCGGGTCATCTGGAGCGCGGTGCATATCCCGATGGGGATCGCTACCTGCGAGACGATCGAGATGTAGAACGGGCTCTTCGTATCGCCCGTCCCCTGGAGCCCGCCGGTATACGCCAGCGCCACCGTGATGAAGATTCCCGAGACACTCAGGTACGCGAGCAGCTGCGTCCCAAGTCGCACCGCCTCAGGGTCATTCATGCCGAAGATCGCGAGCAGGTAGCGCGGAATCGCCAGGAAAAGAACTCCGACCGAAACCGCAATGCACAATCCGATACCGGCAGCGATGGGGACCGCCTTCGCCGTGCGGTCGGGCTTCCCGGCGCCGAGATTCTGCCCCGCCACCGCCGCGGTGGCGCCCATGATTCCCACCGACGTCCACGTGATGAAGGAGAAGAGCTCCGTGTAGCCCACGGCATAGGCCGCCTGGGCCTGCCCACTCTCCGGCAGCGATCCGATGAACCGCAACAGGAGCACGCCGGCCACGTTCATCACGACGCCATGGAAACCGGTCGGCAGGCCGAACCGGAACAGCTCGCGGATGATGGCCCAGTCGGGTTTCCAGTTCATCCCGCGATGCCAGTGGACCGGGAGCCGTCCCGACATCAGCAGGTAGACCGACACGATCGTGAGGATGCCACC
>CAMDCH010000206.1:0-5054 GCA_945889655.1 bacterium HR33 | reverse complement strand
CGATGGTGTTGATCTCGCGGAGCAGCTCCTGTCCCAGGAAGCTGAGCTGCTTCCCGACCGCGCCCCGAGAACCGAGCGCGGAACGGCAGGCGTCCACGTGCGTGGCCAGCCGGGTGAGCTCTTCCGTGATATCCAGCCGCTCGGCGATGAGCGCGATCTCCTGCGCGAGACGCAGGTCGTCCAGCGGACGGCCATCCAGCAGCTCCGCCACGTTCTTCCGCAGGCGGTCCCGCTCGTGGATCAGCCGCTCCGGCGCCCGGATACTGATTTCGGCCGCGCGGCTCGCGATGTTGCCGATGCGGTTGCCGAGCTCGATCGCCAGGATGCCGCCTTCGCGCTCGCGCATGGTGAGGACCGCGTCGATCGCGGCGCTGATCACCGGGGTCACCTCTGGGAGACCGGGCGCCTCCGCAGACGGTTCTTCAGAAAAGCCGATCACTTCAGGCAGCCGCGAGACGAACGCGAGGTCGATGTCACCCGGCAGGGTGAGCGCCGTCTTCAGCTCGCGCAACGCGCCGATGATTTCGCGGGCTCGTTCCAGGTTTACGCGGATCTGCGGCGGCCGCGGCATGTCGTCGAGCCAGCGCGCCGAGAGGACGATGTGCCCGCGCTCCAGTCGCTGGCGCAGCAGCTCGCGAAGCTCCGCCTCGAGGTGCTGGAGGTTGCCCGGCACCTTCAGCTGGACGTTGAAGTGACGGTGATTGACCGTCCGCACTTCCGCCTGCAGGCGACCACCCAGGACGGGTCCGTCGGCGGCGCCAAAGCCGGTCATCGAGCGTGGCAGAGATCCTCCCGGGCGATGGTCATCAGGCGGGAAAAGGTATCCATGCAGGCCCGGGGCCGCAGGGTCGTGGCGCTCAGTTGGCGAACTCCCACCGAACCCCGAAGGTCTGGACGTTCCTGGGGTACGGGACGTTGGGCACGTAGGTCTCGAATGAGTTGTAGGCGTTGCGCAGGTCCCAGTAGGCAATGAAGCCCACGATCTGGAACGAGATGAACGTCTCGTAGAACGACGCGCCATTGAGAAGAATCTGCGGACCCGACACCCCGGCTGTCCCCCGGCTCCACGATTCCATCGCCACCTGGAGCTTCAGGTCAAACGCGCCGCTCCGGAACTTCTTCCAGAATTTCGAGCGGAACGTGATCTGTGCGCGGCCGTGCGTGGGTGGCTGGAAGGCCGCCGCCCCCTTCACCGGGTTGGAGTACCAGCCGTCGATCATGAGCGGCGGTAGCAGCCGGAGCCTCGCATCCGCCACAAAGTTGTCGGTGGGGTCCGTGGCCCGGAGGCTACCGACGCTCGGCAGGTTGGGAAACGGGAGCGGCCGGTAGGCGTCACGACGAACGAAGCCGGCGTGACCGGCCAGAAAGGCCGTTTCGAATCCGACCCTGATCGCCCGGTCCACCGTCCGGACGCTGGTATCCTGCCTCACGGCAGGCGCCTGGGGCGCATCGCCCCAGGACAGCTCTCCTGCCACCGAGAACGGTCCGCGGTAGAGGGCGATGGCGCCGTGCGCGCGCCGCGAGGAACGGCCACCGGAGAGCGCTTCCGCCGCTGCATCACCGGAAACAACGAGTCCCGGCGGGAGAAAGATTGATGCGCGTCCCGCCAGGGACCGGGTGACCCGAACATCGCCGAGGCGGGCGGTGACTTCAGCCGCGGCCCGCGGCCCCGCGTACCGACCGGTGAGCCCCACATGGTGGACGCCCTGGTCGCCGATGCTCGTGTCCTGCCCCCAGCCACTCGAACCGAACAGCAATTCCCCACCGAATCCGCGGCCCGCCGGAAGGGTGCTGGCGAAAAACCGAAGCATCGCGTCGGTGCGGGTGCCATCGCGGCCGGGGACAGTCACGCCGCTCGACGCGATGGCGATGGGGCTGCGTTCCTGTTTCTGGCGGCGAAGCTGGTAGACGACGCCGGCGCGATCGGTGGGCATCCAGTCCAGGCGCGCGTCCAGTTCGAACGCGTGATCCTGGCGGTTCGAACCGCTGAATCCCTTGCTGCCCACGAAGTTTGCCATGAGCCCGAGGCCGACACCGGAGACCCAGCGCTTCTGGAACAACCCGTTGTACTGGGCGGCGCCATAGTCGCCGCTTCCCACCTGCACCAGCGACCGGTCATCCAGCGACGCGTGCCGTTCGGAGACGAGGTACACGCGGAGCAGCGCGGGGAGCACTTCCACGTCCACGCGGGACAGCGTGGCGACATAGACGCGGGCAGCATCGGCGTACACCGAGTCGCCGCCCATCGGGGCGAGCGGCATGCCGTCCCAGAAGATCTCCAGGGCGGCGGCACCTCGGCCTCCGTAGACCACGTATTCCGATTGGCCCAGGAAACCGCCGCGGGCCACGTAGACGCCCGGGATCGAGCCGAGAAGATCGGACAGCGTGATCGCGGTGGCCCAGGCGAGTGAATCGCGTGTGAAGACGTAGCGGGATCCGGGGACCAGCGGGCCGGCGGGTACTTCCGGCGCCGGTGTGGGAATCACGCGCGGGAGTGGCGGAAGGCTGCTGGTGTCCTGGCGGGCTGTGCCGGTATCGGGCCGGACGCGGGTCGAGTCCTGGGCGGCACCGGCGGAGGTGACAGCAGCGGACAGAACGGCGCAACTCAAGGCGGACAGCAGTGCCCGCCGGACCGCGATCACCCGCCTGCGCGCCCCAGGATGAATTCCGAGAAGAGACGGACGCCGAGACCGGTGGGTCCCTTGAGGCTGCCCGGCGTGTCGCGGTCGGTATACGCGGTGCCCGCGATGTCCAGGTGGACCCACGGGAAACCGTCGACGAACTCGCGGAGGAACCAGCCGGCGGTGATGGAACCTGCCGCGCGCCCGCCCGAGTTCTTCACATCCGCGACGTCCGACTTGTTCAATTCCCGGTAGTCATCCCACAGTGGCAGCGGCCAGCAACGCTCGCCCGCCAGCTCGCCTGCCTTGCGCACTTCGCTGATCAACTGCTCGTCGGTGCCCATCATGCCTGTGGCATGATGACCGAGGCCGATCACGATCGCGCCCGTGAGCGTGGCGGCGTCGATTACACAAGCGGGCTTGAACTTTCGTGCGTACGAGAGGGCGTCCGCGAGGATCAGGCGGCCCTCGGCGTCGGTGTTCACGATCTCGATGGTCTTGCCGTAGTGGCTGCGGACGACATCGCCCGGCTTGATCGCCGTGCCCGAGGGAAGGTTCTCGACGGAGGGCACGATACCCACAACGTTGATCTCCGGCTTCAACTGTCCGAGGACCTCGAAGGCTCCCAGCACCGCTGCCGCGCCGGACATGTCGTACTTCATGTCTTCCATGTTGAGCGCCGGCTTGATCGAGATGCCGCCGGAATCGAACGTCACGCCCTTTCCCACGATGCAGACGGGGGCTGTGCGTTTCGCCCCGTGGTACTCGAGGGTGATGAGCTGCGGCTCCTGTTGCGAACCCTGGGACACGCTCAGGAGCGCGTTCATGCCGGCCTTCTCGAGCGCGTCCTGCCCCATGGTGTTCACGCGGAACCCATACGCCTTGCCCAGCAGCTTCGCGATTTCCGCCAGGTAGGTGGGCGTGCAGATGTTGCCAGGCAGCATCTGGAGGTTGCGGGCCAGTTTCTGGCCCATGCCCACCGCGGCGCCCACCACCAGCCCCCGGTCCATGTCGGCGCGTTCTTCCCGCGACGAAATCAGGTCGAACGTCTTGAGCTTGGTGCGCTTGTCGTCCGTCGCCTTGAGGTCCTTGTAGTGCCAGGCCCCCTGGGCCGCGCCTTCGGTGGCTACCTGCCCGATGACCACTGGCGGCAAGCCACCACGGGCATCAGCCGTGATATGGAATGCGAGATGTTCCAGTCCCAGGCCAATTGTCTTGCGTGCCGCGATCCCCGCCGCCCGGCGCACAGTGGCTCGATGGATCTCGCCGGGCTTCCCCAGCCCGATCAGGAGAACGCGCTTCGGTCCCTTGGCGGGATAGATCGCCGCAAAATCGTCGCGTTCGCCCTTGAAATCGCCCGTTTCGAGGATGCGCCCGATGGCGCCCTGCAACACGGAGTCGAGGGCAAGGAGCGCAGAAGGCACCTTCCCATCGACGATCTGGGAACCGAAGGCGACAGCCAGGACGGGCGCGGTGACACGCTCGAGCGGAACGACTTTGACGTCCGAGTTCATTCGACCTCGGTCCGGGGAGTGGTGTTGACTTCGTGGGCGCGAAAGTCTACTGGGCGGGTAGGCCGACGGCAAGCGGATTACGGTCGCGCAACCGGGCCGCCGGCCCCGGGTGAGGGCCGGCGGACGGCTGGGTCAGCGGGAGGACGAGGTCGCGGGAGGCGCCCCCAGGACATCGTCGATCGTGAGCAGCTTCACCTCACCAAGCTTGAGCGCGCGCACGCCGGTCTCGATCTTGCTCCGATCGCCGACGATGATGATCGCGATTTTTGCCGGATCGATGTACTTGCGCGCCACCCGCAGGACGTCCGCCTTCGTCACCTGCATGACGCGGCCGATGTAGTTATTGAGGTACTCGTCGGGCAGGCCGTAGGTGACGAGATCGCCGAGCTGGAGCGCGATCGCAGACGCCGACTGAAACTCCGCGGGGAAACCGAGTGCGAGATAATTCTTGCCGCGCGTCACCTCCGCGTCAGACACCGAGTCGTTGATCGCCCTCAGCTCCTTCATGAACTCGGCCAGCGCCTTGTCGGTGACGTCCGTCTGCACCGCCGCGGAGGCGACGAACGGGCCGGGCGTGGGACGGAAGTCGAACGCCGACCCCGCTCCGTACGTGTAGCCATGCTCCTCGCGGAGATTCTGGTTCAGGCGGGACGTGAACGAGCCGCCGAGGATGGTGTTCATCACGATCAGCGGGAAGTAGTCCTCGGTGAGCCGCGGCACGCCGATGCGGCCAATGCGGATCTCGGACTGTGCAGCACCCGGCTTGTCGACCAGGTAGACCTGCCGCGCAGCGACCTGCTTCGCGGCCGGAAGGGCAGGCTTGGCGGAAGCCGCGCCAGTCCACGAACCCAACGCCGCCTCGAGCTTGGGCTTGATGGTGGCCACCGAAACATCGCCGACCACGATCAGGGTCGAATTC
>CAMDCH010000205.1:0-5064 GCA_945889655.1 bacterium HR33 | reverse complement strand
CGCTCGTCGCCGCGGCGATGCCGATGCCGCAGCAGGCCGATACCCTGATCACGGTCAGGGAAGGCACGCGCGTGCAGATCGAGAACTTCAACGGCTCCACCACGGTCCGCACGTGGGACCGACTCCAGGTCCGCATCGTCGCGGAAGGGGACGAGCGGAACCGCCTCGATATCCGAAACTCGGGCAACGTGCTGAGCGTAAAGACCCAGTCACGCTACGGCTCGCCCCGGTCGGTGGACTACCAGATCACGGTCCCGGTGCGCAGCGATCTCTCGATCAGCGGTGTCTACAATGACGTGTCGGTGGACGGCGTCCAGGGCGCCATCACGGTCGAAACCGTGAACGGCGACGTGGAGGTGAACGGCGGCAACGGCTTCATCGCGCTCAAGTCCATCGAGGGAGGGGTCTCTCTCTCCGGCGCCAAGGGGCGAATCACGGTGAGCTCCACCAACGATGACGTCGAGGTGTCCAACTCGAGCGGTGACATCACGGCGGATGGGATCAACGGTGACGTCACGCTGCGCGGCATCACGTCGGCGAACGTCACCGCGTCGTCGGTGAATGGCGACGTCTGGTACGACGGCAACGTCGCCGACGGCGGCCAGTACTCCCTGAGCACGCACAATGGAGACGTGGATATCACCATTCCCGAGACGGCCAACGCCACGGTGGACGTCGCCACGTTCAACGGCGAGTTCGAAGGTCCCCCGGTCACGCTCTCCCGAATGAGCCGGAACCGGTTCACCTTTGTCCTGGGCACCGGGAAAGGCCGGCTCAACCTGGAATCCTTCCAGGGCACGATCCGGCTGCATCGACCCGGCGACATCCGGCGAGGCTCCAGTGGTGGTTCAGGTTCAGGCTCAAGCGCAGGGTCCGGCTCCGGTTCCAGCAGGAACCGCAATCGCGAGACCCAGCAAAGCAAGGACAAAGACAAGGACCGGTACGAGGAGCAGCGGTGAATCGCCCGCCGCGTGAGCGCGAGCGGGAGCTCGAGGGCCAGTACGCCCAGGACCAGTTCGAGCCCCGTGCGGTCGCGTCGCGGCGGTCCGGCAGGCCGGTTGCCCCGGCTACGCCGCCCCAGTCGTTCTTCCGGCGGAACTGGGTCAGCATCGTCGGCATCACGATCGGCACCTTGTTCTCGATCGTGCAGTTCGGTCCGGTGAACCAGCGCAGCCGCGCCCCCGGGCGTGGTGGTCCTCCCGGCCGCATAGGGTCATCCACTTTCCATTGGAACGGCACCATCGCCGCCGGCCACCAGGTCGAGGTGAAGGGATTCAACGGCGCGGTACGGGCCGTGGCCGGCGACGGCGACCAGGTAGAAGTCACGGCCGTGCGGTCGTCCCGCGGCCGCAATCCTGCGGACGTCCCGATCGCGATCATCGAAGACGCCGGTGACCTCACCGTCTGCGCCGCTGCCCCCGACAACGCGAATGTCTGTGCCGGTGACGGCGGCCTTGGGCCGCAGAACGGCGTCGAAATCGAATACACGATCCGGCTGCCGCGCGGCGTGAACTTCAATGCCGAAACAGTCAACGGCGGCATCACGGTGGATGGCGTCACCGGCGACGTCTCGGTCGAGACCGTCAACGGCGCGCTCGACATCACCGCGTCCGGCGCCATCAGCGCGGAAACGGTCAACGGGGGCATCCGCGCCAGCGTCCCGTCCATCACTGACAACCTGAGCTTCGAGACGGTGAACGGCAGCATCACCGTCCGCCTGCCCTCCGATGCCGCCGTGGACGTCACCGCCGAGACACTCGGCGGCGGCATCTCCAGCGATTTCCCGCTCTCCATCACGTCGCCGCGACCCGGTCAGCCCCGCGAAGCGAGTGGCGCAATCGGTGGGGGTGGCAACGACCTGAGCATGGAAACGGTGAACGGCAGCATCCAGCTGCGCCGCCTCGGCTCGTCCGAAGGCGGCGGCACTAGCGTGGGCAATGGCCGTGGTAGCGGCACTGGCGCAGGCAGCGGGTCCAACACTCCCCCACGGGGACCGCGCGGGCCACGCCCGCCTCGTCCGCCCGGGGTTACCGTCGGAGGACAGAACTGATGATGCGGGTCGTCATGAGCGCGGCGCTCGCGAGCGCCCTGGTTACCGGTCTCGCCAACGCGCAGGAATTCAGCTGGAAGGGCCGCCTGGCCCAGGGAAAGACCATCGAGATCCGGGGAGTCAACGGTGACGTGAACGCGGTGATCGGCACCGGTCCCGACGTTGAGGTCACCGCACAAAAACGGGCCCGGCGCTCGGATCCCGACGAGGTGGAGGTCAAGGTCATCGAGCACGCGGGCGGCGTCACTATCTGCACGATCTATCCGCCGTCGCGGCGCTCGTCGCGCCGCAACCGCGAGAACTCGTGCGGTCCCGGCGAAAGCCACAACAACACCGACAACAACGACGTGCACGTGCATTTCACCGTTCGCGTGCCGGCGGGTGTGGCGTTCGACGGCAACACCGTCAATGGCGATGTGATCGTCGAGGCGCTCAAGAGCGATGCGCACGCGGAAACCGTGAACGGCAGCATCGAGCTGAGCACCACCGGTTACGCCGAGGCACAGACGGTCAACGGATCGATCCGGGCGTCCATGCGCAGCACGTCCTGGCCCGAGCGTCTCGACTTCAGCACCGTCAACGGCGGCATCACGCTCGATCTTCCCGCCAACGCGGCGGCGGATGTCGACGCGGAAACGGTCAACGGCTCGCTCCAGACGGACTTCCCCCTGACCATCAACGGTCGCTTCAACCCGCGCCGCCTCTCGGGCCAGATCGGTGGCGGTGGCTCGCGGTTGTCACTGGAAACGGTGAACGGGGATATCAAGCTGAGGAAGACGACGTAGAAGGGTGCGGGGTGTGGGGTTCGTGGTGCGGGATGGTCCGCTGCAACCCCCCCCGCACCTCGCACCTCGCTCCCCGCACCTCGTAGTAAACTTCCCCCATGCTCCCCCTCTGCTCCGCCGCGCTCCTCGTGACGATCGCCGGCTGTGCTCCCGCCGCCGACCAGCAGCAGTCCAAGGAACTCGCGCAGCTCGAGACATCCGCGAAGGAAATCGCTCCCCGCGTGGAGCGGGCGGTGGGCCTCAAGTTCAAGCGGCCACCCAGGGTCGCGCTGCGGAGCAAGGAGCAGGTCCGGAAGTACATCGGGGCCAAGCTGGATTCGGATTACCCACCGGCAGAGCTGGCCCAGGTTACCGCCGCCTACCGGCTGTTCCGGATGATCCCCGACTCCCTCGACATGCGGGCGCTGTTTCTCGACCTGTACGCCGAGCAGGTCGTGGGTTTCTTCGACCAGGATTCGTCCACGCTCTACGTCGTCGAGCAGTCGGATCCCACGCAGGTCCGGCTGATACTCCTGCACGAGCTCGTGCACGCCCTCCAGGACCAGCACGTCCCCCTCGACTCCATCCTGTCCAGTCGCGGCAACCTCGATCGCCGGAACGCGGCGCAGGCGGTCATGGAAGGACAGGCAATGCTCGCGTCGCTGGTCGCGATGATGCCCGAACAGGATGTGCTCAACCGTCCGGAGCTGATGGAGGTCGCGCGGCAGCAGGCGCGTGACGCGCAGGACCGCATGCCCGTCTTCAAGTCCGCGCCGCTGTACATCCGCGAAGGACTCGTCTTTCCCTACCTGGACGGCATGGAATTCATGCGCGTATTCGCGCTCAACAACCGCGACACCGTGCCGTTCGGTCCGCGCCTGCCCGAATCCACCGAACAGATCCTGCATCCGGACCGTTACCGTGCCGGCGACCGGCCGGTGGAGCTGCAGTTCAGCTCGGCATTGAAGCCCTCCTATCAGGACAACCTTGGCGAGCTCGAGACGCGCCTGTTGCTCCAGACGCTTTCCGGGAGTGAAGCGGTTGGAGCGGCCGGAGCTGCGGGCTGGGCGGGAGATCGGTATGGGGTGTTCGCTGCCGGCGGCGGGAGCCGGGCACTGGTCTGGTGGACGGTGTGGGACACCGAGGCGGCGGCGAAGCGCTTCCTGAATCTCTTCACCCGCGAATGGCCCAAGGGGGCCAAGGCTGGGCGGAAGTTCACGATCGAGGCGCTGAAGGTTGGGTCACGTCCCGCCGTGAGGCTCGTTGATGCTCCACCGGCGTGGGCTGGCTGGAAGGCCATTCCGGCCGTGAAGGCCGAAACCCCACCACGCAAGTAATGGGCACTGCGTCGCTGGTTCGCGTCCTCGTGGCCGGCGTGAACGGTTTCCTGGCGGCTGGATGTGGTGAAAGCCTGGAAGCCAGGAACATGGCGACGCTGGATTCACTGTTTGCGATCGTCAGCCTCGTCCAGACCGCCGGCTCCGCCGCCAACGTCGCCGGAGGCGGCTATGTCGTGCCCTCCGGTTCTCCGAAATCGTCCGAATGCAAACTCGAAGTCGCCAGCGTCCGATTCGGTTGCCTGAGCAGCGGGCTGCAGGGGATCACGATCACCACCTACTATCAGCTACTCGACGCGGCCGCTCTACCCCAGTCTTCCTTCGATCCGGCTACGACCTCCGCGCTCCGGGTGGTGACTAACGTCTCCGGACTTCTGAACTATACGGTTCCTCTGACGTTTCATGCCGAGCGTACGTTGAGTGGTCTTCGCCAGGGCAACCTGGTGCTCGATGGTGTTTCGAACACCACGCAGTCGATTCCCTTCGCGTCGTTCGCCGCCTCTGAGACGATGAGCGGGCTGGCCATCCCCGCGGCGGCTTCGGGAAAACGGTGGCCCGAATCAGGCCAGGTGATCACCGACGTGTCAAAAACGCCCGGGGGTTTGTCGCGAATAACGATGACGTTCAACGGGACGACGAGCGCGGCCATGCAGATCGAGACATCCCAGGGAACCACCACCTGTTCGGCTGACTTGAACTCCCCCGGCACCACCCGCTGCTGATCCTAGGGACTAGCGCGCGGTGCCAAGGACGTGAACGGGCTGCCTGGAGTCGATGTTCGTGCCATCGCCGAGCTCGCGGTTCCTGTTGGAGCCCCAGCAGCAAACCCCTCCTGACGCAACCAACCCGCAGGTCGCCGTGATGCTGGTGAAAACGTCGGTTGGCGAAGGGGCCGCCAGTGGCGAGGGGCCGC
>CAMDCH010000204.1:0-5080 GCA_945889655.1 bacterium HR33 | reverse complement strand
GATCGGCGGGCTGCGGCGCGCCGGCGGGCTCGGCTGGCAGCTCGGGGATGAAGGCGGCGGCTATGCCCTGGGACGCGCGGCCCTCGGCGCGGCGGGCAAGTCCTTCGACGGGCGCGGCGTCGTCACCAAGCTGCTGGAGCGGGTCTATGCTGCAACCCGCACCGCCGATCTCGATGCCCTGATCCGCTGGGCCCAGGGCGCCACCCGGGAGCAGGTGGCCGCGCTCGCGGCCACTGCGCTGGACGTCGCCAGGGAAGGCGACCTCATCGCCCGCGAGCTGGTGGAAGCCGCCGCGCACGAGCTGGGGGCGCACGGCGCCGCCCTGGTCCGGCGCACGGCACCGCATTCGCCGGAAACCGTGGTCCTGGCTGGCGGGTTGCTGGCCAGCAACACCCCGCTTCGCGCCAGCGCGATTGCCGCACTCAAGCGGCTGGCGCCACAGCTCCGGCCGCTCTCGGCATCGGTCGACCCACCCCTCGGCGCAGCGACAATAGCGCTCACGTTGTGACGACGAAGTTCCCCGCCCTCGGCCACCGCGACTTCCGTCTGCTGTGGCTGGGGCAGCTCGTGTCCACCTGCGGCTCGCAGATGCAGTCGGCCGCGATCCTCTGGCACGTTTCCCTCCTTGCCGATCCGCGCCACAAGGGCCTCGCCCTCGGGATGGTCGGGCTCTCGAAGGTCGTCCCCATCATGGTCTGCTCGGTGATCGCGGGCGTCGTGGCGGACGCGCGGGACCGCCGGAAGGTCATGATCATCACCCAGAGCGCGATGGCCGTCATCGCCGCGATCCTGGCGATACTCACGTTCAAGGGCCTGTCGGTCCTCTGGCCGGTCTACCTCCTCGCCTCGCTCTCGTCCGCGGCCTTCGCCTTCGACGGGCCGGCGCGGCAGTCGCTGATTCCCAACCTCGTGCCTCGCGAGCATCTCGCCAACGCCATCAGCCTCAACACCATCATGTTCCAGACGGCGGCGATCGCCGGCCCGTCACTCGCCGGCATCGCCATTGCCATGGCCGGCACCGCGTGGGTCTATCTGCTCAACGCGGTGTCGTTCCTGTTCGTGCTTGGTGCCCTGATCATGATGAAGAGCCGGGGGCGAGCGGATGGAGGAGTGGCGAGCAAGATCAGCTTTGCATCGGCGAGGGAGGGCCTGCGATTCGTCTTCCGTGCGCCGATTATACGGTCGACCATGATCGTTGACTTCTTCGCCACGTTCTTTGCTTCCGCACAGGCCCTGCTACCCATCTTCGCCCAGGACATCCTGAGAGTCGGGGCGCGGGGGTATGGCCTGCTCTACGCAGCGCCGTCCATCGGCGCGGTGATCGCCAGCGTCTTCATGGTCGGCGTCGTGGACCGCATCCAGCGGCGCGGGGCGGTGCTGATCTGGTCGGTCCTCGTGTTCGGCCTTGCGACCGTTGTATTCGGGATCTCGCGGAACCTATGGCTGAGCGTGGCGTGCCTGGCGCTGACGGGCGCCGGTGACACGGTCAGCATGGTGATCCGGAATCTCGTGCGGCAGCTCGAGACGCCTGATGAGCTGCGGGGGCGGATGACAGGCGTGAACATGATATTCTTCATGGGCGGACCCCAGCTCGGCGAGCTGGAGGCGGGAGTCATGGCCCAGCTGTTCGGGGCCACCGTGTCGGTCGTGACGGGTGGGATCGGCTGCCTGGTGGCGACGCTGGCGATCGCGGCCGCGGAGCCGGCGCTACGTCACTATCGAAAAACGTAGCGGGTTACCGACTCCCAACCGCGTGGTCTATCGCGGCGCCCGCCAGTTCCCGCACGGACGACTTGCTCTTACCATCGCGATCATCTCTCTCCATCGACAATCCGGCTGTCCAGTCAACGATCGGCACGTCGTCGGGCTCATGGGGAAAGAGACGTGTGAACCAGGGTCCTTCAGGGTGCTCGTCGGCCGCGCGGAGGGCCGGAATGATCGACAGGAACGCGCCCACCAGCGTCGCCACCGTAGAGACGATCGCGAGAACGCGGACGGACACCCCAGCGCCGAGCGGGTTGATCAGCGAGTAATCCTCGGACATTGACCGGCCCGCCGCCACCACCAGTGCGGCAAGGACCGCCGCAGCGCCCAGCAGGATTCCGACATCCCAGATCAACACGACCACGATCGGACGGCTACCGGCACCAAGGGCGGCACGTAGCACGGCCTCTTTGCGCGGCTGCGAGAGTCGCAGCAACAGCAGGCATCCGACCGCCGCCGCCACCACCATCGCGAGCGAGAGGGCGAAGGCCGTGGCCCATCCCCGGAACCTGGAGTCGAAATCGGCGCGCACGGCTCGCAGGACTGCATCCGATGAAGCCTCTCCCCGGGGGGGCCAGGCGAGCGGCAGCCTGACGACGACAGCCCGGTACGCCTTGGTGGCGCTGGCCTCTCCTTCCGCGATCGTCACGTCAGGCCGAAGCCGGCCGAGCAGCCAGAGTACGGGCGCAGGCCCAAGGGTGCCGGCATCGAACTCGTAGGCGCGTTTAACGGGGACCCAGATGTCTGCCGACCCCAGCCCGGCACCGGGGAATCCCGGCGGCGCGATTCCGACGACCAGATACGTGGTTCCGCCGATGAAAATCTTGCTTCCCACCGTGGCCGGGCTGCTATCGAACAGCGTCGCCCAGAGATCGGTGCTAACCACCGCTACGTCTGACCCGTTGACCTGCTTGTCATCCTCGAGTGAGAAATACCGGCCGACCATTGGATGGGCCCGGAGAATATCGAAGTAGCCCCCACTGACTGCCATCACGTTCGCCCGGCGTTTGCGCTTCGGCGTGACCGTGACCTGTGCGATGCCGGTGCCAAATGCGGAGACCTCTTCAAAGGCATCAGCGCGTGAGCGGAACTCGTCGAAGAGGGCCATCGACATCGCCTGGAGGTTGCCGTTGTTGCGGATGTAGACCTTCACCACCTGATCGGACCGCGAGACCGCCAGCGACGCGCGGGAGGCCATGCTGTCTACGATCCCGAAGAGGGTGGTGTACCCCGCAATACCGATGGCAAAGGCCGCGATGCTACCCCAGGCTACACGTGGGGACGCGCGCAGCCGGCCCCACGCGAGCACGACATCTCGCGTGATGGGGCGGACGAGATGGTCAGTTACCGGTCGAAGCATTGGTCCAGATTCCCACGACGCCACAGATTCCCCGCCCGTACATCGCGGGCGTGGTTGAAGGACCCGAGTAGATCTCGATCCCGCGAACGAGGCTGAGCGGCACCTCGTCCACCTTGAGGGTGGAGCGACGCCCGTCGACAAAGATCTCCAGAGGGCACTTGTCCAGGCACATCTCGCCCTGACATGGCTGTTGGCTCGTCGACGGCCGGATATCCCGATAACGCCGGCTCTTGGCGACGCATTCATCTCCTGAGCGAATGACGTTCACGTCACACTCTATCTGGACCTTGTTGCTGCGACGGAGCATCTCGCTCGTCTGGCGGGCACCGCTGCGGTCGATGTCGGCCCGGGTGATGAACTGGCCCTGCACGCCTTCGGTCTTCCTCCGGAAGAAACCCTCCATGTAGGGAAAGAGCCTGACCTCCTCCGCTTCGACCGCGATGCGGTCCAGCTGGGTCGCGACGGGCCGCAGCGCGATGGTGCCGAGATCGACGGACCCCGTGCCCAGCGAGAAAAGACGTGGGACGTATCCGATCACCCGTACCACGAGAACGTCGGACTCACTCACCGGGCGGACGACGACGATCCGGCCGTCGCGGCCCGCACGGTGGCGTTCTGTTTCACGATTGAAGTAGAACTCGGCGCCACGAAGGGGCTTGCCCGTGAGGGAATCCACCACCGTACCCGTGATGGTGACTGCCGCCGGCCCTGCAACCTGGGCGGTGAGGGGAGCCGCACCGAGAACCGCGGCGACGAGGGACGAGCGAACCGTCAGGTTCATGAGTCACCTCTCTGCTGCAACTGCGTCCGAACTGGTGTCAAAGCATGCGCGGCGCGCAACTCAGGCCGATGGCTTCCTCAGCTTGCTGTGCCGGAACCCGTAGGCGAAGTAGAGCACCATCCCGATCGCGAGCCAGTAGCCGAACCGCTCCCACGCGATCGCGGGCAGCCCCTTCATGACGAACACGCACAGCAGCGCACCCACCGGCGCCACCACCCAGACGAACGGCACGCGGAATGGCCGAGGGCGGTCGGGGTCGGTCCGCCGCAGGACGAGGACGCCGATGCAGACCAGCGCAAAGGCGAACAGCGTGCCGATGTTGGTGAGATCGTACGTCTCGGCGGCATCTCCGATCAGCGACCACCCCGCTACCACGAAGCCGGTCAGGAGTGTCGTCACGAAGGGTACGCGGGTCTTGGGATGAACACGCGCCGCCCACTGGGGGAGCAGGCCGTCCCGCGCCATGGCGAAGAAGATTCTCGGCTGGCCGTACTGGAACACCAGCAGGACCGCGGCCATCGAGAAGACCGCGCCGAGTGCCACGATCTTGGCGATGCTGGTCATGCCGGTGGCGTTCAGTGCATAGGCGAGCGGATCAGCCTGGGTGCCCAGCGTGGACGACGGCACCATCCCGGTGAGTACGAAGCCGATGATGACATAGATGACGGTGCAGATGGCGAGCCCTCCCAGGATGCCGATGGGAAGGTTTCGTTGCGGGTTCTTCGTCTCCTCGGCCGCGACCGAGATGGCATCGAACCCGATGTAGGCAAAGAAGACGATGGCCGCGCCCTGGTGAATGCCGGTGAAGCCGTTGGGGGCGAAGGGCGTGTAGTTGGCGGTGTCGATATGCGTCATGCCCATGACGATGAACAGGCCGAGGACCACCAGCTTCACCACGACCATGATGTTGTTGGCGGTGGTGCTCTCCCGGACACCCCTCAGCAGCAGCCATGTGATGAACATGACGATGGCGAAGGCCGGCACGTTGATCAGGATCGGGATGCCCGCGATGTGGGGCGCGGTTTCGATCAGCCCATGAACGTCCGGATTGCTGGAGAGGAGTGCCGTGCGGTAGCCGGTGGTGAGCCACGCGGGCAGGTCGACCCAGCCGGACAACAGCGACTTGAAGTAGTCGCCCCACGAGATGGCGACCGCCACGTTGCCGACCGCGTACT
>CAMDCH010000203.1:0-5121 GCA_945889655.1 bacterium HR33 | reverse complement strand
TCTGTCCGCCGCCCCCCTGCTGGCCCTGCTGCACCTGCACGTCGCGGAACGCCGCCTCGGCCCGCTGGAGGAACTTGAGCGCTCGCTGCTCGGGTGGCAGCGCTTCCTTCGCCTTTGCTGCTCCCAGTTCTTTTTCTGCGCCCTTCATTTCTTCCGCGGCCTGCGGCAGCTCGTTGCCGACCTTCTTGAATCCGGAATCCCGCTCCATGACGCCGCGGTTGTTCATCCGCGAGATGAGCGTCTCCACCTGCTCGCGGAGCGCGGTCTGCGACAGCTTGATGGTGGTGATGTTCTCCTGGAACTCGCGCTCGATGTACTGGGCGCGGTCGCGCATGACCTTGAAGGTGGCCGCGATGATCTCGCGCTGGCGCTGCGACAGCTCGCCGTCGGCGCCCCCACCGCCCCCGCCGCCACCGCCACCCTGTGACTCGGCCGAGCGGTACTCGCGGCCGAAGGGCGTGACATTGAGGAAGTAGATGTCGGTCGTGGCCGTCTGCGTCTTGCCGGGACGCGCATCGGCGGCGCGAGCGTAATACGAAACGAAGTCACCGGGCTCCAGCTTCAGCTCTTCCAGGAAGAACGTGTGTCCGGCCGAGATGTCCTTCATGGACCGCCGGCCGCCGTTGTAGAGCGACACCGTCTGCTCGGGGTTGCCGTTCACCGAGTAGACCAGCTCCAGCGTCCTGATCCCGTAGTCGTCCTGCGCGGTCGCCTCGGCGAAAATCTCCTCGATCGGCGTCACCTTGGTGTCGCGGCCGGGCTTGGAGATCGAAATCGTCGGCGCGCGGTCGTTCAGGACGTCGATTGCGTAGTTGGGCGACGCGATGGACATCTCGCCGTCGCCGCCCTGGAGCGAGATCTGGTAGAAGCCCGGCTTGTCCACCGTGATCTTCGCGCTCAGCTGGCCGTCAGGGCCGACCGTCAGCGGAACCACCGGCCCGCCCTCGAGCTTGATCGTTCCCGCGGAGGCCTTGATGGTCGAGCTGGCGCGGATGATCACCTCGGTACCGCCCACTGCCGCGATGTCACCGCCATCCTGCACCTTCTCGACCGGCAGGTTGGTGTACGCGGGGTAGTGGTACTCGAGATCGATCTGCTTCACGTACGGAATGTCGGCCACCGTGATCCGGTACAGGGGCGACCGCACGCCGCTGGCCTCGACGAAGTAGTCGGTGATCGAGTCGACGTCGAGCATCAGGAATCCGTACCCGCCGCTCTCCTCGTCGCGCACCATCGAGAGGCGTTCCCATTTGCCCGACTCGCCCGACTTCACCGAGATGTCCACCTCTTCCGTCTCAAACCCGCGGAGCGAGGCACCAATTTTCTGGTCGGCCCCGCGCGGGAGCTTCGCGTTGCCGGGCGTGACGTCCACGGCGTAGACGTTGGCCGACTTGGCGCTCAACCAGGGCATCGAGAGGAGCGGGAACGCGTTCCGCAGGAACGCCGGGGAAAAGATGGCCAGCGTGAGCGCGGCGAGTGAAACGCCGGCGACCACGCCCGAGGAGCGATAGAGGTTCTGCCGCTCCACCCGGAGCCCGCCTTCGATCGTTTCGCACCGCGCGATGGCCGACTGCACCAGCCGCTCGACCAGGGCGGGGGAGAGGGCGGGGTTGTCATTGGCGCGCGCGTCCACCGCGCCCACGAGCGAGCCTTCGAGGGTCGGCTCGTGCTCTTCGATGTAGAGGGCCACCTTCTCGTCCGAGACCTTGCGGGCGAGCGGGCGCCAGAGGAAGAACCAGGCGACCGCCACGACTGCGCCCCACGTCAGGACCCGGAACGCCGCCACGGCCGTGGTGCCGAACCGGAAGTAGTCCATGCCCCAGCCGCTCAGCAGCAGGAGGAGCATGGTGGTGCCCAGGAAGATCGCGCCGCCACGCAGGGCGATCTTGAGGCGCCAGCGGTTGCGGACCTGCCGGATGACCGCCAGGAGCGCGTCATTCGGCTGATGGGAGTCGTCCGGTTGTTGCGAGCGGAAGGTTCTCACGTGGCCGCACCTCGCGAAAGCTGATTGCCCACAACGGTTTCGGCGGCCAGGAGCACGAAGGCCGCCACCAGAAGATACCACCACAGGGACTGCGGCCGCTCCCGTTCCTCGGGCGCCAGCCTGATTGGGGCCCCGGCGGCGTTGACGCCGGCCGTTCCCGTTGTCTGCACCGCCGCCGCCAGCTCGGCGGGATCTATCCGCGCCAGGTCAGACTCGGCGGGATCGAGGTTCGATGCCACCACGCGCAGCGGCACGGTCTGGCCCGGGCGGCGCAACTCGTAGAAACCGTGCTCCGCCAGGTTCAGTACGCGAGCGCCCGTTCCAGCGGGTAACACGACCCGCCCGCCCGACGGCGACACCGCCACCAGCTCCGCGGTGGGGACCGCCTCGCCCTGGCGCCCGAAGCCACCCATCACGTCCACCGACTGGCCGACCGTGAACCAGGGCGCCGCTTCTGCATACCCAGAAGTGTGCTTCGCCAGCTGGTGGACGAACGGGAGGTAGACCGCATGCACAGGCAGGTCGCTCCAGTAGCTGTCGAGCGTGGAGGCCCAGACGAGAACCTTCCCCTTGCCGATGGTGCGTTCTACGAGGGCGGGGCTTCCATCGTCGAACGAGGCAAGGACGACCGGACGGTTAGACGGTTGGACGGTTTGGCGGTTCGTATCGGAAGCGGATTGCCCGTCTACCCGCCCACCCGCCTGCCCGCCTGGGAGCTCCAGCTTCCGATACCTGAAGAAACGCACCGAGCCAAAGTCCCCGCTTCGCGGTGTCCCGAAGAGTTCGAACACCGGGTGCGTGAAGTCGATACGGGAAAGCTTGCTCGACCGGTCCACGATGGTCCCGGGCTGTGCGGGGAGCAAGGCACGCCCTTCTGCGGAGAATCCGTTGGGTCCGCTGCGATCACCCAGGGACACGAGCAGGCCGCCGCCGTTGGTGACGAACTCCTGGAGCATCCGCGCCAGCTCGGGGCTGGCGATCCCGGCATCGTCGAGCACGACGAGTGCGTGGGAGGCGAGATCCTGCCGGGTGACCTGGTTCGACCGCCGCACGTCGATACGGATGGCGGGCCGGTCACCGACCGCGAAGGCGCGCCGCAGGTAGAGGGAGCGGTCGGTGCCGCCCGCGGGCTCCACCATGAGCACGGCGAGTGCCTGCCCCTGTGTCAGCTCAAAGTTGAAGGTGTTGTCGGCGGGCAGGGCATCGGCCGCGGCCCGCACGCTGCCGCGCGACGAACCGGCGGGCAGCATGAACGGCACGAACGTGACGGACGTGGCCGAGTTGGGTGCGAGGTCCACGGTGCGCGATTGGAGCTCGCGGCCGTTCAGGTCGAGGGCGACCGCCAGCCGGCGCACCGCGTCCGCACCCTGGTTGATGAGTCGCGCGGCCATCAGCACCTGTTCGCGCCCCTGCGGAAACTCGCGCTGGAACGAGAGCGACGTGATCGCCACGTTGGACGTGGGCGTGGTCGACAGGTCCACCGGCGTGAGCACGGTGCCGGCCGGGAGGCGCGCGCCGTCGTCCGGTTTCCAGCCGAGCTTCTGGAAGTCGGAGATGAGGATGACCTCGCGGCGGGGGAGCCGGGATTCCTCGACGATGGCGGCGGCGGCCTTGAGCGCGGGCCCGTAGCTGGTTCCACGCGCGCCCACCTTCGCGGTGTCGATGGCGGTCTTGAGCGCGGCGTGGTCGGCCGTGGGCCGGCCCATCGCGCGCGCCTCATCGGAGAAGAGGATGACGCTGCCGCGGTCCGCATCCGTGAGGCCATCAATGACGCGGCGGGCGGCGGTTTGCGCGCGGGTCCAGCGGTCCTGGTACCCCATGCTGTACGACTGGTCGACGAGGATGACCATTTCGCGGCCACCGACGCCGACGCCCGTGATCTGGTTGTCGTTCTCGAAAAACGGCCGGGCGAACGCCGAGGCCAGCAGGATGAGTCCCAGGCTCCGCAGGAGGAAGAGCACCCAGTGGCGGATCTTCTGCCGCCGCATGGAGCGGTAGGGAATCTTCTGAAGGAACATGAGGGACGGGAACTCGACGGTCTCGGCCCGTTCCCGGTTGATGAGATGCACGAGGATCGGGATGGCCAGCGCCACGGCGCCGACGCCGAGGAAGAGCGGTGCGAGCCAGCCCACTATCTCACCCGCGAGAGTCGCTCACGCCGCGACAGGAAGTGAAACAGCGCGTAATCCAGCGGCTTCGAGGTGTCGAAGAGCGCGTAGTCGATCTGGTTCTGGGTGAAGAGCTGCGACACTTCCGTCATGTGTGCCGACATCATCTCGCGGTAGCGCGCGCGGAAGTTGCCCGGCACCACCGGGATGCGCTCACCGGTCTCGAGATCCTGGAAGTTGGACGGGTCGGGATACGGGAATTCGATCTCGGCGGAGTCGAGGAGATGGAACGCCATCACGTCGTTGCCGTTGGCGCGCAGGAGGTTGATGGCATCCACCGCGGCGCGCGGCTCCTCGTAGAAATCCGAGATGACGGCGATGATGCACCGGCGCTGGAACGTCTCGGTGATCTTGAGCAGCGGCGGGCGCAGCTCACCTTTGCCGCCCGGCTGGAGCCGGTCCAGCACGTGCAGGATCGTGTTCAGGTTTTTCGCCGACGGCGGGACGCGCTCCACGATGTCGTTATCGAACGTCACCAGGCCCACGCGGTCGCGTTGTTTCCGGGCGAACCACACGAGACAGGCGGCCAGGTATTTCCCGTAGTCGAGCTTGGTGATTCCCTGGCTCCCGAAGTTCATGGACTTCGAGATGTCGAGCAGCACGCTGAAATTCGCGTTGGTGTCCGCTTCGAATTCCTTGATGTAGTGGCGGTCGGTCCGGGCCCAGAGCTTCCAGTCGATGCGCCGGATGTCGTCGCCGGGCATGTACGGCCGGTGCTCCGCGAAGTCCACGGACAGGCCGAGGTAGGGCGAGTGGTGGAGGCCGTTGAGGAAGCCTTCGACCACCGTCCGCGCCAGCAGCTCGAGGTTGTCGATCCGGCCGAGGACCTTCGGATCGAGGAACCGTGCGCCGGGGATCATGAAGCCTCACCCCTGTCGAGCGAGAGCGGACGTTCGCACCCAGCCCGAAGTTCAGTGCCTGGGTGCGAAGCCATGGTTAACCGGGAAATCCCCCCTCTCCCGGAGGGAG
>CAMDCH010000202.1:0-5129 GCA_945889655.1 bacterium HR33 | reverse complement strand
GGTCGCCGGGCCAGGCTTGGACGGGGGGATGGGTGATGCCACCACCCTCCGACCCCGGGCGCGAGCCCGGGGCCACCGAGACCCCGGGCTTGGGCCCGGGGTCGGTTGCCGGAGCAGCAGCGGCGGGCGGTCCTGCCTCGATAAAGTCGAGGATGTCCTTCTTGGTCACGCGGCCGGCATGTCCGGAGCCCGCCAGCCGCGAGATGTCGACCTGATGCTCGGCGGCGATCTTCCGGACGAGCGGCGTGGACTTCCGGCGAAGGCGTTCTTCGGCGGTCTCGACTGCGCCGTCCGGTTTCGCCGGAGTAGTCGGAACGGTCGGAGTGGTCGGAGTAGCAGGCACGGAACGCTGTGGGGGAACCCCGGGCTTGCGCCCGGGGTCGGTTGTAGCACCGGGCACAGGGGCGGCAGGACTGGAAGTTGCTGGCGCCGGAGTCGCCGCAGTGCCAGCGGCCGACTTGTCGGTCTCGATGACGGCTATGACCGTCTGGATCGGAACCGTCTTGCCCTGCTCAACCTTGATCTCGACGAGAACACCGGCGGAAGGCGAGGGGATCTCGGCGTCCACCTTGTCGGTGGAAATCTCGAGGATCGCCTCGTCCCGCTTGACCTCGTCGCCGACCTTCTTGAGCCACTTGGAGACGGTACCTTCGGCTATCGACTCGCCCATCTGGGGCATGATCACGTCGACGCGAGACATTGCTCGTTTTCCCTCGCAAGCCCACCGGCTACTGCTGGCCGGTGCGGAAGAAATCGGATAAAGTTGGCGTGTTTTTGGGTATGTGCCTGCGGGCCGTCGGCGCCAGACTGTGCGCGTGCGAACCACGCCGCCCGCGACCCGGTGGTGTCACCTCACCTGGTCCACCGCCAAACACTGTAAGGTCTTTAACATAGCCGCGCTCGCCCGATTCTGCGAGCGTGCTGTGAGCGAGGAATGCCGGCGCCTCGGCTGGCCCGGCGAGGTCGCGCTCCTGCCCGACCGGATCCACGTGCTGGTGGAGGTGCCGGGACACGTATCGCGCGAGGAGCTGATCCGGAACCTGAGGCGGGTATCGACAGAGGTGGTCCAGGGCCTCGCCGGGAACGCGATGCCGCGGCAGGTCTGGGAGGACAGCTGCTGGTGCTCGGTGATCACGAACGGGCCGGCGGTGGACGCGGTCCGGCGCCGGATCCGCTCGATCAATATGCCAGCAGCCAGCGTGCCGCCTTGACCACGTCGGCGGCCTGGGGGAGAACGAAATCCTCCAGCGTCGGCGCGTACGGCAGCGGCACGTCGTGCGCGGTGACGCGCATGATGGGCGCATCCAGCCATTCGAACGCCTGCTCGTTGATGCGGGCCGTGATTTCGCCCGCGATGCCGCCCGTCCGGGTGTCTTCGTGGACGATCAGGACCTTGCTGGTCTTCTTCACCGAGGTGATGATCGCCTCGTCATCCATCGGCAGCAGCGTGCGGAGGTCAATCACCTCGATGGATGCTCCATCGGCCTTCGCGATTTCCTCTGCTGCTTCCAGCGCCTTCCAGACCATCGCCGACCAGGTGACGATGGTGAGGTCCTTCCCTTCCCTCGCGATCCGCGCCTTGCCGATCGGCGTGAGAATCTCTTCGCCTTCCGGAAGGTTTTCCTTGATGCGCCGGTAGAGAAACTTGTGCTCGAAGTAGAGCACAGGGTCCTCGTCGCGGATCGCGGACTTGATGAGGCCCTTGGCGTCTCGGACCGTGGCCGGCGCAACCAGCTTGAGGCCGGGCGTATGGAAGAACGCCGCTTCCGGGTTCTGCGAGTGGAAGGGCCCGCCGCGGACAAAGCCACCAGACGGACCGCGGACGACGATAGGGGTAGACAGGCCCGCCCGGTACCGCGCGGTGGCGACGTAGTTGGTCAGCATGTCGTACGCGCACGAGATGAAGTCGATGAACTGCATCTCGGCAATCGGCCGGAAACCCATGTGGGCAGCACCCGCAGCGGCGCCGACGATGGCCGCCTCGGCGATCGGCGTGTCGATGACCCGGCCCGCGCCGAACTTGTCGAGAAAACCTTCCGTCACCTTGAAGGCACCACCGTAGAGACCGACGTCCTCGCCGAGGATGAAGACGCGCTCGTCGCGCTCCATCTCTTCCCACATGCCCTGGCGGATGGCTTCGAGGTACGTCACTTCAGGCATCTGCCCTCTCCCCTGTCCCCTCTCCCTTACGGGAGCGGGGAACGACAACGCGAACGCCAGCTTCTGCGGGCTGAACCACGCCTCCCATCAGCCTATTCGACGATACCACAGCGGCTCCTCGGCACTGGGATTGGCGTACACATCGGTCAACGCGGTGCTGGTGTCTGGCAACGGGTCGTTCTCCGAATCCGCGACGGCCTGGTCCAGCTCGGCGACGACCCCCTGATCAATCTCGGTCAGTTCGCGTTGCTGGGCCCAACCGTCCGCCATGAGCCGATCGACGTAGCGCGTGATCGGATCGCGCCGCTCCCACTCCGCGATCTCTTCCTTCGACTGGTAGCGCTGGTCGTCATGTTCCGCGTGCCCTTTCCGCCGGTACGTGACGGCTTCAATCAGGGTCACGCCGCCGCCACTGCGGGCTTTCTCGATGGCGTCGCGAGCAACCTCGTACGTGGCGATCACGTCGTTTCCATCCACCGTGATGCCGGGAATGCCGTACGCCTTGGCCTTGTCGGCCAGGCGGGTGACGGCAGTCTGCTTCGAGGTCGGCGTGGAGTACGCGAAGCCGTTGTGCTCGACGATGATGACCAGCGGAAGTTGCTGGACCGCCGCAAAGTTGATCCCCTCGTGAAAGGCGCCGGTACTGCTGGCCCCGTCACCCAGGTAGACCAGCCCGACGCGTTTTTCCTTCCGCATCTTGAACGAGAGGGCGATCCCCGCCATGACGGGGACCATGTCGCCGAGGTGAGAAATCTGGCCGAGGTAGCCGAGCTTGAGATCGTTGAAGTGTACGTTCATCTCGCGGCCAGCCGTAGGGCTGGTGGCCTTGGCCATGTACTGCCGGAGGACGTCGACCGGCTTGGCCCCGCGCACGAGCATCGAACCGAGGTTGCGGATCAGCGGCGAGAGGACGTCACCGTCTTTCAGCGCGTACGCCGAGGCGACGCTTTCGCCTTCCTGGCCGAGCGAGCGGTAGAGGCCGCCGATGACCTTGGTCTGGCGATAGAGGTTGACGAGGCGCTCTTCGAGCGAGCGGGTGAGCCGGAGGTAGTAGTACATCTCCAGCACCTGCTCGCGCGTGAGGCCCGCGGGAATGGTGACGGTGCGGGCGGTGGTCGCCATCAGGCTGCAACCCTCGCGTCGTAGCCCAGCGCCTTGACCGCGTTCACGAACACCTCCGGCGGGGTGTTGCCGTCGAAATCCACTTCAGCGTCGCCGCTCTGGTGATCGACGAACACGCCGAAGGTGCCGGGCACGGCCTTGAGCGCGCGCTCGACCTTGGCCTGGCAGCCGCCACAATGCATTCCGGTTACCTGCAAGCGAAGAGTCATCGTGCGTTAGTAGGCGCCGCGCAATTCGTGAGTTGGTTCAGCCTTCGTATGCACGGTCCCAAGAAAGCGCTTCGCAAGCTTATCGAGCTCACTTTCGCCGACCTGGTCCGTCTCGATGGTCACGCGGACGTAGTGTCCGCCTTCCATCTGGACGCGGACCGATACCTTGCCGAGGGGTCCGGAAAATGTGCGCGTACGCGTGCCGCTCTCCAGGGCCCCCAGCGTCGAGCCGAAGAAACGATCGGCCTCGGTGAGGACGGTCTCGGGCGCAACAGATGTCCGGTGGAAATACCGCATGGTCAGGACCCGAAGGTCGAAGTGAAGTGGCGCAGCCTCAGGGAGTTGCCCACCACGCTCAGGCTCGACAGGGCCATCGCCGCCCCCGCCACGATCGGGCTCAGCAACAAGCCGGTGAATGGATACAAGACGCCTGCTGCGAGCGGTATCCCCAGCACGTTATAGATGAAGGCAAAGAAGAGATTCACGCGGATCGTCTTCATGGTCTGTCGCGACAGCAGTATCGCGTCCACGACGCCGCGCAGGTCTCCGCGGACCAGCGTGACGTCCGAGGCCTCGATGGCCACATCGGTCCCCGTGCCGATCGAGATGCCGATCTGCGCCTGCGCGAGCGCCGGCGCATCGTTGATTCCGTCGCCCACCATGGCGACGACGTGGCCTTCCTCCTGCAACCGCTTGATCTGGTCCACCTTCTCACCGGGAGCCACCTCGGCCAGCACGCGCTCGATGCCAAGCTCCTTCGCCACGAGTCCCGCTGCCTGCTTCGTGTCCCCGCTCAGCAGGAAGAGCTGGTAGCCCATCGCGCGCAGGCGTTCAACCGCCTGCCGGGATTCCGGCTTGATGGGATCCGCCACCATGACGAGCCCGATCGGCGAGTCATTCGCTACCACGAGCACCGGTGTCCGGCCCGCCAGCGCATGCTGCTCGGCCGGCTCGGCGAGGGAGCCGAGATCGAGGCTCCGCTCACGAGCGTGGCGGAGACTGATGACTTCGACCAGTCGATTCTCCACCACCCCCCGCGCGCCGCGGCCTTCCATGGCGACGAAGCGCTCGACCGCGGGCACGGCGATGCCGCGCGCGCGCGACTGCTCCACGATCGCCCGGCCGAGAGGATGCTCGGACCGCGATTCGACGCCCGCGGCCAGCCGGAGCACGTCCGCGGGACTGACCTGGGCACCGTTCGCCTGGCGGGCCCCGAGCACGTGGGTCACCGACGGCCGACCGCCCGTGATGGTGCCGGTCTTGTCGAAGACGATCGTATCCACCCGCTGGAGACTCTCGAGCGCTTCGCCGCCGCGGATCAGGATCCCGTGCTGGGCGCCTTTGCCGGTGCCGACCAGGATGGCGGTCGGCGTGGCGAGTCCGAGTGCACAGGGGCACGCGATAACGAGCACGGTCACGAACGCGACGGTGGCGTAGATGAATCGCGGCTCCGGTCCCCAGACCCACCACGCAACGAAGGACGCTATGGCGATCGCGAGAACCACCGGCACGAACACCCCGGCAACCCGGTCCACCAGCCGCTGGACCGGCGCGCGGCTCCCCTGCGCGTCTTCCACCATCCGGACGATCTGCGCGAGTGCGGTGTCCTTCCCGACGGCCTTTGCTTCGAACACGATC
>CAMDCH010000201.1:0-5170 GCA_945889655.1 bacterium HR33 | reverse complement strand
CGCCACGGCCGCGCGGGCCACGGCCGCCAGGGGAGAACCGCTGGAACGGCTGGTGCCGCCGGCGGTGGCCGAGTACATCGCGGCCAAGGGTCTGTACCGGACGGGAGTCTGATGCTCAAGAGGCTGGTTACCGCGGTGATTGGCACGCGCTTCACGCGCGAGATGAAGGGCATCCAGCCAATCGTCGATGCCATCCATGATCACGAGGAGCGGCTGGCATCCCTGACGGATGACCAGGTCCGCGAGCAGACGGCAAAGTTCCGCGGGGAGCTGGCGAGTCGCCTCGGCTCGCTCGAGCAGTCCCTCGCCGACACACGCGCGGCCAAGCATGCGTGCGCGGACCCGGACGAGCGTGACGCGCTGGACCGCAAGGTGTCCCAGTTCGAGCGGGAGCTGAAGGAAGCAACCGACGCGGCGCTGGATGACCTCCTGCCCGAGGCCTTCGCTACGGTGCGCGAGGCCTGCCGGCGGCTCGTGGGCTCGAAGGTCCTAGTGACCGGCCACGAGATGACGTGGGAAATGGTGCCGTATGACGTGCAGCTCATCGGCGGCATCGTGCTCCACCAGGGGAAAATCGCGGAAATGGCCACCGGCGAAGGCAAGACGCTGGTCGCCACCCTGCCGCTGTATCTCAACGCGCTGCCCCAGCGCGGCGTCCACCTGGTCACCGTCAACAACTACCTGGCACGCCGCGACTCGCAGTGGATGGGCCACCTCCTCAAGTGGCTCGGTCTCACGGTCGGTTGCCTGGACGACACCCAGCCTTCCAGTCCCGAGCGCCGCGCCGCGTATGGGTGCGACATCGCGTACGGCACCAACAACGAGTTCGGGTTCGACTACCTCCGCGACAACATGGTCCCATCGCTCGAGCACCGGGTGCAGCGGCCCCACAACTACGCCATCATCGACGAGGTCGACAGCATCCTGATCGACGAGGCGCGCACACCGCTGATCATCTCGGGCCCGGTGGGCAACGAGGCGGACACCAAGTACGCCGAATTCAACACGCAGGTCCTGGCGCTGGCGCGGAAGCAGATGGCGGTCGTCAGCCAGCTCCTGGCCGAGGCCGAGCCGCTGATCACCAGCGAGGCGAGCCAGTACGAAGGCGCGGTCAAGCTCTTCCAGGCCCAGAAGGGCGGGCCCAAGAACAAGAAGCTGATGAAGATCATGCAGGAGTCCGGGGTCCAGCAGATGGTGCAGCGGGTGGAGCTTGACTTCATCTCGGACCGGAAGCTGCCGGCGGCCAAGCAGACGATGCGGGATGTCGAAGAAGCCCTGTATTTCGTCATGGACGAGCGGGGCCACTCGGTCCACCTGACCGACCGCGGCGTCGAGGCGATGAGCCCCGACGACCCGGCGACCTTCGTCGTGCCCGACATTTCAGAAGAGATCGGGCGCCTCGAGCGGGAGGGCGGGCTGACGGTGGACGAACGGGCGGACAAGCGGCGGACGCTCGAGGCGGAGTACGCGGCGAAGAGCGAAAAACTCCACATCATCCACAAGCTGCTCCAGGCCCACGCCCTCTACGAGAAGGACGTGGAGTACGTGGTGCAGGACGGCCAGGTCTACATCGTGGACGAATTCACCGGCCGTATCATGGCCGGCCGGCGGTGGTCGGACGGCTTGCACCAGGCGATCGAGGCGAAGGAGGCGGTGGTCGTGCGCGAAGAGACGCAGACCATGGCCACGATCACCATCCAGAACTATTTCCGTATGTACGACAAGCTGGCGGGCATGACCGGCACGGCGGAAACCGAGGAGACCGAGTTCTTCCAGATCTACGGTCTCGAGGTCTCGGTCATTCCGACCAACCGGCCCGTGCGGCGCGTGGACCGGCACGACCTCATCTACAAGACCCGCCGCGAGAAATACAACGCGATCGTCGAGGAGGTCGCGCGTCAGAACGAGCGCGGCCTGCCGGTGCTGGTGGGTACGGTGAGCGTGGAAGTATCCGAGACGCTTTCCAAACTGCTCAAGCGGCGGGGCCTGAAGCACGAGGTGCTGAACGCCAAGCTGCACCAGCGCGAGGCGGAGATCGTGGCCACCGCCGGGCGCGCCGGCGCGGTGACGATCGCGACCAACATGGCCGGCCGTGGTACCGACATCAAGCTCGGACCCGGCGTGAAGAAGTGCCAGGTCTGCGGCATCCAGTCGAAGATGGCGCCGTTCGGCCAGGTGGCGGAGAAGCCCGACCTCCCGCAGGACGAGGTGAAGAAACTGGGCTGCTACGACGACCCGCCGTGCGGCCTCGTGATCATCGGCACTGAGCGGCACGAATCCCGCCGTATCGACCGGCAGCTCCGTGGTCGCTCCGGCCGCCAGGGCGATCCGGGCCAGAGCTCGTTCTACCTTTCGCTCGAAGACGACCTGATGCGGCTGTTCGGCTCGGACCGCATCGCCAAGTGGATGGGTGACGACAGCTCGGGTGAGTCCGAGGTCATCACGCACCCGCTGGTCACCCGCGCCATCGGCAACGCCCAGAAGCGGGTGGAGCTCCAGAACTTCCAGCAGCGCAAGCGGCTGCTCGAATACGACGACGTGATGAACCAGCAGCGCGAGGTGGTCTACGGGCTGCGGCTGTTCGCGCTCGAGGGCGGGGAAGAGCTCAAGGCCGAGTCGGTGCGGATGATCGACGCCGCGGTCACGCGCTTCGCGGAAGAGCAGGCGGGCGAGGACCCGGCCGCCTGGAACCGCACGGAGCTGCAGAAGAACCTCCTCTTCAAGTACCTGATCGCCGCGCCCGACGTGGAGAACCCGGCGAGGGCGTCCACGCTGGACGCGCTGACGACGCTGCTGAAGGAGGCGGGCAAGAGGAGCTTCCACGAACGGCTGCGTACCTGGGACGAACAGGGGAAGCGATACGCGATCCCCAACCTTTCCGAGCGACTGCTCTCCCATGTCATGCAGGGCGTGCTGGACGAGAAGTGGAAGGATCATCTCTACGACCTGGACCAGCTGCGCAACGCCATCGGGTTCCGTGCGTGGGGCCAGAAGGACCCGCTGGTCGAGTACAAGTCGGAAGCGTTCGAAATGTTCGTGGACCTGATGCACGACATCCGGGCCACGTTCACCGAGCGCCTGTTCAAGTTCCAGGTCGAGATCAATGCCGGGCCCCCGGCACCGCCAGCCGCCGGCCAGCGCCGGACCACGTCGTCCTCGACGGGTCCCCGGCAGCATTCGGCCGCGTCGGATACGGACATGCTGGCCGGCGGGTCGTCGGCACCGCCACCTGCTCCCAACGGGGATGGGGCGCCGCCGGCGCCCCGCCAGCCGGGCAGCGTGAACCTGCCCAAGCCGCGCGCGGCGGACGCCGGGAGCGGAGCCCCGGTGGGCCGGAACGATCCCTGCCCGTGCGGGTCCGGCAAGAAGTATAAGAAGTGCCATGGAGCCAACGCCTAGCGGCCGGACGCCTCGCGGAACCTGGTAGTGCGCGCGCGTTGTTGTGATAACGCGCGCGATTTTTTTGGTTACCGCCCCGGGCCCGTCCCCGCCCATCTTGGAGTCATGGCACAGCTGCGCATCGCCGAGCGCCGGCCGGAGGAGCGCCCACGGGAACGACTCTTCACGCTGGGCCCCACCGCGTTGACGGTCGCCGAGTTGGTGGCCATTCTCCTAGGTACCGGTACGCAGGGGCAGGACGTGCTGGCCGTGGCGCACGGCCTGCTGGCGCTGGGTGGCGGCTCGCTGCGGGACCTGGCGGCGAGACCGGTAGGCCAGCTGGCGGGCGTCGCGGGCATCGGGATGGCAAAGGCGGCGCGCGTGACCGCCGCGCTCGAGCTGGGCCGGCGGCTGGCGGTGGAATCGCGGGACCAGGGCCGCCAGGTGAATGCGCCCGCGGACGTGCAGCGCTGGTGTGCGCCGCTGCTCCGGGACCTCGTCGTGGAGGAGTTCCATCTGCTGACCCTGGACGCCCAGAACCGCATCACGCGCGACCTGCTCATCACGCGCGGCATCCTGAACAGCTCGCTGGTGCACCCGCGCGAGGTGTTCCGGGCCGCCATCTCGGAGGCGGCTGCCAGCGTGATCGTCGTCCACAACCACCCGAGCGGCCAGCCGGCCCCCTCGGCCGATGACCGGGCCGTGACGGCCCAGCTGGTCGAGGCCGGGAGGATCCTGGACATCCCGGTGTACGACCACGTGATCGTGGGTGGGGACACCTACTTCAGCTTCGCGGAGGCGGGACTGCTGTGACGGGCGTGCTGGCGGGGATGGACGCGGCGTTTGCCCAGGCCCTCGAAGATCACAAGGGCCGCCTGGACGTAGGCCTGCTGGAGCGCGCCTACCAGTTCAGCGCCGCCGCGCACCGCGGGCAGAAGCGCCTGTCCGGCGACGACTTCGTTTCCCACTCGGTCGCGGTCGCCCGCATTCTCATCGAGCAGCATCTCGATTCCGTGACCGTCGCCGCCGCGTTGCTGCACGACGTGGCGGAGGATGCCGACATCACGCTGGGCGAGATCCGCGAGGTCTTCGGGAACGAGATCGGCGACATCGTCGACGGGTTGACGAAAATCTCCAGCCTCACGTTCCGGTCCAGCGCCGAGGCGCAGGTCGAGAACTACCGCAAGCTGCTGCTCTCCATCGCCAAGGACGCCCGCGTCATCATCGTGAAGCTGGCCGACCGGCTCCACAACATGCGCACGCTCCAGCACCTGCCCGAGGATAGCCAGCACCGGATCGCCCTCGAGACGCGGGAGATCTACGCGTCGCTGGCGCACCGGTTTGGCATGGCGGGAATCAAGGCGGAGCTGGAGGACCTGGCTTTCAAGTTCCTGGAGCCGGACGACTACAAGGCGCTCTCGGGCAAGATTCTCGCGAACCAGTCCGAGCGGGAGGAGATGATCGGGCGGCTGCGCGCACCGCTGGAGGATGCGCTCCGGCGCGCCGGCCTCCAGGAGTTCGACGTCACCGGGCGGCCCAAGCACATCTGGTCCATCTACCGGAAAATGAAGCAGCGCGGCAAGCCGATGGACGAGATCTATGACCTGATGGCCATCCGCGTGCTGGTCCAGTCGGTGGCCGACTGCTATCACGTCCTCGGCGTCGTGCACCATCACTGGACGCCGCTGCAGGAGCGGATCAAGGACTACATCGCGTCGCCGAAATCGAACGCGTACCAGTCGCTCCACACCACGATCTTCGGGCCGCGCGGCCAGCTGTATGAGATCCAGAT
>CAMDCH010000200.1:0-5187 GCA_945889655.1 bacterium HR33 | reverse complement strand
TGTTCACGCGGATGGCTTCGTCGAGATCCTTCACGCGGATGACCGACAGCACCGGGCCGAAGATTTCTTCCTGCTCGAGCCGGGAGCCAGGCTTCACGCCGGCGAAGACCGTGGGCCGGAAGAACCAGCCGGTGCCGGTGCCCTTCCCTCGCGGTACGGCCCCGCCGGTCTCGAGAGAAGCGCCCTCCGTCCGGCCGATGTCGACGTAGCGCTCGACTTTCTCGCGGGCCGCTTCGTGGATCAGTGGTCCCACCTGTGTCCCGGGCCTCAGGCCGTCGCCCAGGCGCAGGTTCTCCGCAGCGTCGCACACCATCCGCAGGAAACGGTCGTGAATCTTCTTCTGGACGATGAGCCGCGACGTGGCGGTGCAACGCTGCCCGGTCGTGCCGAACGCGCCCCAGAGGACGCCCTCGAGCGCGAGCTCCAGGTCGGCATCGGCCAGCACGATCTGCGCGTTCTTGCCGCCCATCTCGAGCGACAGGCGCTTGTGCATGCGACCGCACTGCTGGCCCACGAACGCGCCGGTTTCGGTCGAACCGGTGAACGAGATGACGGGAATGTCCGGGTGCTCGACGATCGCCTTGCCCACCACCTCGCCGCGCCCGTGCACGAGCTGCACGACTTCTTCCGGCAAGCCGGCGTCCAGCAACGCCTCGACCAGCAGCGTCGCCGTGTGCGGCGTGTCCTCGGCCGGCTTGAGGATCACCGCGTTTCCGCAGACGAGCGCAGGAAACATTTTCCAGGTCGGGATCGCCATCGGGAAATTGAATGGCGTGATGAGGCCGGCAACGCCGATGGGGCGCCGGAAGCTCATCGCCCACTTGCGCCTCAGCTCGGAGGGGACCGTGCGACCGAAAAGCCGCCGGCCCTCGCTCGCCGCGTAGTAGGCGGTGTCGATCCCTTCCTGGACATCGCCCCGTGTTTCCGCCAGCACCTTCCCCATCTCGCGGGTCATGGCGCGCGCGATGGTTTCCTTGCGTTCGGCAAGCAGGTCGCCCACGCGCTTGAGGACCTCGCCGCGGATGGGCGCCGGCGTGGCGGCCCACACCGCGAAGCCGCGCCGCGCCGACGCGACCGCCTTCGCGAGGTCGCGCGCGCCCGACTCGGGGAAACGCCCGATGAGGTCGCCGCTCCGCGCGGGATTGCGGTTCTCGAAATACGCGCCGCCCGCCGGGGCGCTCCACGCTCCGGCGATGTAGTTACGGAATGTCTTGGGCATGTGGGACCTGCGGGTTCAGGGGGACGGCGTCACCGGCGGGGGCTGTGGCTGTGGCTGCGAGACCGGATTGGAGATCACCTGGCCGGGCTGGGCGCACATCCAGGTGGCGCTCTGCCGCGCGTAGCCGATGCGCGGGAGGAGCTCACGCGCGCCGAGGGCCGATCCCCAGAAGAGGAGACCGACGGACAGGAAATGCGCGACGGATGAGCGGCTGCGCCAGGAGGAGATCAGGCTCCAGCACGAGGCGACGAGAACAGTGGCAACGCCGCCGAGGTAGGCAAACAACGGGACGCCGCACCCGTGAAGGTACGGCCACTGCGTCATGCCGACGCCGAGAATCAGTGCGAGGGAGAGGCGGAGCCAGGTGTAGAGGCCGGCCTTCCGGGAGACGGTGGGGGGAGACGCAGCGGCGGGTGGCGCCGGTGATGATGCTGCCGTACGAGCGGGGGGCGGAGCCTTGGCCTCCTTCGACATGAGGGCGTCGACCTTGGCCATCTCCTTGTCCCAGTCCTTCATGTCTTTTGACACCTTTGGCCCTCACCCCTGTCCCCGCTCCCTTCCGGGAGCGGGGAACCAGAACCAGACTGGGAGTTCTGCGGCTAGGAGCCCGAACCCCTTTCCAAGCCGTACCGTTCAATCTTCTTATAAAGGTTACTACGGGGCATGTCGAGTTTGCGAGCCGTCTCGCTGACGTTCCAGCCGTTCTCGGCGAGCTTGCCGCTGAGGAAGGCTTTCTCGGCCTGCTGCTTGAAGGCTTCGAAGGTTTCGCAGTAGACGAGGTCGCCCACGGCGGAGCTGGAGGCCGCGCCGCCGAGACGCTCCACGTCCGCGCTCGTGATGGTCTCGCCGGACGAGAGGATCATGAGGCGCTCGACCGCGTTGCGCAGCTCGCGCACATTGCCGGGCCACTCACGGGCGGAGAGCGCGGTCACCGCCTCGGGGTGAAAGCCGCGCCGGGACACGCCGGGGCCGCCGGAAAAATCCTTCACGAACCGCTCGACCAGCAGCGCGATGTCTTCGCGGCGCTGCCGGAGCGGCGGCACTTCGATGGGGACCACGTTCAGCCGGTAAAAGAGATCCTCGCGGAACCGGCCGGCGGCGATTTCCCCTTCCACGTTCTTGTTCGTCGCCGCGATGACGCGGACATCCACCTTGATCGGCTTGCTGCCGCCGATGCGGGTGACGATCCCCTCCTGGAGCGCGCGGAGCACCTTGGCCTGCGCGGAGAGGCTCATGTCGCCCACCTCGTCCAGGAAGAGCGTCCCGCCGTCGGCCTGCTCGAACTTCCCCGCCCGGTCGGCGAACGCGCCGGTGAACGATCCCTTCATGTGCCCGAAGAGCTCGCTCTCGATGAGCTCGCCGGGAATGGCGGCGCAGTTGACCTCGACGAAGGGCTGCCGCGCGCGCGGCGACCCGCGGTGAATCGCGCGCGCGACCAGCTCCTTGCCGGCGCCGTTTTCGCCGGTGATGAGCACCCGCGCCGCGGTCGGGGCGACCTTGTCGGCAACCCGCAGCAGCTCCTTGATGGCGGCGCTCTGGCCCACGATCTCGTGGTGATCGCCGACGGTAGCACGCAGCCGCTCGTTCTCCGACGAGAGCGCCACGCGCTCGAAGGCGTTCTTGAGCGTGAGGAGGATCCGCTCGGTATCGAGCGGCTTCTCGAGGAAGTCGTAGGCGCCGCGCTGGGTGGCTTCGAGCGCGGTCTGGATGGTGCCGTGACCCGAGATCATGACAACCTGGGCGCCGGGATCGAGGGCCCGGAGTTTCGTGAGGGTCCCGAGCCCGTCCATGCCCGCCATCTTCACGTCCAGGAGGACGAGGTGCGGGTGGAACTCGGCGTACGCCTCGAGACCTTCATCTCCCGACGTGGCGAGACGGACCTCGATCTCCTCGTATTCCAGGAGCTGGCGCAGGGCTTCCCGCACGCCCTTCTCGTCGTCGACGACGAGGACGCGCCGGCCCATCAGTCAGCGGTGCGGGAGAACGTGACGCCGCTGGGGGCGATGCGGATGTAGCGGACCGTGGGCGGCACGGCGATGGGGATGGTTCCATCGGTCGTGCCGGTGAGGCGGTTGACCAGCTTGGGAATCATGGCCAGCGGCAGCGGGAACGATTTGATCACCAGGCTGTCGGGCGCCCAGGTGAGCAGGCCGGCCCTGGCTGCCGTGGCTGGACCCGCCACCGCGAGCGGCTCCCGCTCTTCGAGCATGTAGATCATGGGCCCGAGGTATTCCGAACCCAGCTCCGCCGTGACCAGCCGCGCTTGCAGCGTGAGGCGGCCGTAGTCCAGCCGGATGGTGATCGAATCGAGCGCCTTGCGCGCCCCGCGGTCGAGATTCGCCTCGACCAGTGACGCCATCTCGTCGGCCGAGAGCGTGACGGACTGCGGCCCGCCCGGCTCGCGCATGGAGTTTTCCTTCGAGCGTGCGGACGCGAGCGCGGCGGCGGATGCCCGGCCCACCGACTGCGCGTGCGCCACCCGCAGGGGGAGCACGGGCGCGAGCATCATACCGATCAGGACCAGCGTGGATCTCGACATGGACCCCCTGTTCATCCAGGCGTGAGCGGTGAGGCGTGGACCAGCTGGTACTTCGAGCCGCCGCCACCCAGGCGGCTCTCCATGAGGTCTACCGAGTCCACGAGGGACTCGCCCTGCCATTCAATCTTCTCCGCCAGGTCAGCCAGGCCCCTGAATGCCGACGGACGGGCATCCTTGCGCGCGCGGCCGATCGTGACGTGGGGACGAAACGGCCGTCCTTCGATCTCGAATCCCAGCGTTTCCAGACCTTGCTCGAGGCGGTTTTGGAGCAGTTCGAGGGGCGGAACCCCATCGCAACCTACCCATATGACGCTCGGGCGTTCCAGTCCCGGGAACGCGCCTACGCCGCCCAGCGGCAGGCTGAACGGGCGCGCGGGGCCCGCGGCCGCGTCCATTACCGCGGTGATTCCGGGCACCGCCTCGCTCTGGCCCAGGAACTTGAGCGTGACGTGCAGTCCCGCGGGCTCAACCCATCGAACCGGGAGGCCCGCATCGCGCAACGGGGCGCAAGCGTCCCAGATGGCGTTCCGAACATCCTGCGGGAAATTCACCGCAACGAAGACTCTCATTGGCAGAAAAATAACAAACGGGAGCTCAAGCGAGCTCCCGTTTCTCATTGACCGTCCAACCGTCCAGCCGTCCAGCCGTCTACTTCGCGCGGTCCAGGTACTCACCCGTCTGCGGGTTCACCCGGATCTTCTCGCCGGTCTTGATGAAGTCGGGGACGTTGACGGTGGTCCCGTTATTCAGCTTTGCGGGCTTGCTGGACGCGTTCTTGGTGGCACTCTTCATCACGGGCGAGGTCTCCACGACCTCGAACGTAAGCGAGTTGGGCAGCTCGATACCGATCGGGCGTCCTTCGAAGAACTCGGCCACGATCTTCATGCCCTCGGACATCCACTTGGCATCGTCACCGAGTGCCTCGCCGTCGATTTCCATCTGATCGTAGTTCTCGATGTTCATGAAGTGGTAGCTGTCCCCACCCCGGTAGAGAAACTCGAGCTCGTGCGTGACGAGGTCGGCTTCATCGATCGTGTCACTGGCGCGGAAGCGATGCTCGACCGTCACACCGGTCCGGAGGCGCTTCAGCTTGGCCTGCACCATCGCGCGGAGGTTGCCCGGCGTGTGGTGGTGGAACTCGACCACGCGGCAGGGCTCGCCATTGTACATGATGGCCATCCCACGGCGCAGCTCTGTGGCGTTGATAGACATGCAAAGATCCCGGGGTTGTGACGCTTTCGTTTCCTGCAAGGGGCGTGAATCTAACCGGGCCCCTCTATCCTACGCCATCCGTGATGCAACCATTTGAACCCTTCCGGCGTCTAATCCGTACAGAGAGACAGGAAACGCAATAACATGGAGATGCACATGGTCGTCGCAGCATTGAATCAGCCAGCCCTCGTACGCCGCGCGGTCGAGCACCGCACCG
>CAMDCH010000199.1:0-5207 GCA_945889655.1 bacterium HR33 | reverse complement strand
GGGCGCCGCGAGGTCGGCGGGACCCTGGACGCCGTCGAAATCCAGGTCCAGGTAGCTGTCGGACGACAGGCGTCCAACGATGGTGGCTGACGCCGGCGACGCGATGATGCCGGCACCAACCTGATACAGGAACGCGGAGACTCCGGCGGTGATCGGATGCGTCGCGAAGGTATTGAGCAGGTTGTTGCCGCGGGTCACGCCCGCGAACTGGATACCGAACGCCAGCGCGAGGCTGTCCGGCGGCGCGTACGTCATGTGATCGCCGAGCAGGAGCAGCGTCCCGCCGCCGCGCACGTAGTCCGCATACGCCGTGATTTCGTTCGGCGTGTACCTGCCGAAATTGCCGGCGCGGATGACGAGTCCGTATGGCTGAAGGAGGTCCGCCGTGATGGTAACCGCCCGCGGCAACTCATCCACCTCGTACCCGGCGGCCCGCGCCGAATCGGTGAATGCCTTGCCCTGATGGTTCGCGCTTCCGCTGAAGGGTCCGGCCTGCGGGTACCACCACACACCACCATCACGTGATGCGTCGATGAGGACCCGCGGAAGCCCGGTCGAGCCGGCCGGTACGATTCCCACCGGCTGAGTCTGGACGGCCTGGTCACCCCCCAGGGGCGTAAGCGGTCCCTGGTCGGCGCACGCACTGACGATGATCGCGGCCAGCGCGAAACCGCACCTTCCGAGTTGGTTCACGAGTGTTTTCATGCCCTAGTTGATAAGGCGACCCGGTCAAGTGGCTGTCAAGTAATGGAACGGGGGAACTGGACGGCAGCCGGTTCTCAGGGAATCTTCCTGAGGTGCGATCGTCTGCGATCTTAGGCGGGGATGTGAGGTTGGCGGGGAGTCGGGGGATCGGGACCGTCCATCTGATGGCGTGTCCGGTCTTGCTGTTCCTGCTGGCGACGCTCTTCCTCGGACGCCCCCTCTCCGCGCAGGTGGAGGTTGTCCGCGGCCGCATCACGGCCGTGCGAGACAACGCTCCGATCCTCGGCGCCATAGTACAGGCGACGTCGCTCTCCGGAAACGTGAGCCGGAGTGCGAGGACCAACTCCGACGGCCGCTTCACGATCACGTTCCCTGGCGGCGACGGCGACTACTGGATCACGGTCAGCGCCATCGGGTTCACTCCTCGGCGCTTCGAGATCAAGCGGGTGGGGGACGAGAGCGCCCTCATTGCGGACGCCCGCCTGGGTCCGATGGCATTGGACACGATCGTGGTCTCGGCAGACCGGCGGCAGCGGCCCGCGCGCAATGACACCACGCGCGACGTGAGCGGCTCCGAGCGCCAGGTCAATCCCACGCTCGTGGCTCCCGAGCAGGCGGGCGATCTCGCGGCGATGGCGGCCACGGCTCCCGGTGTTACCTACATCCCGGGCGCCAACGGCGACCCGTCCGGTTTCTCGGTCCTCGGGCTCAGCAGCGACCAGAATACGACCACCCTCAACGGCCTGACCAGCACCGCAACCGACCTGCCACGCGATGCGGCGGTCTCGGCTTCCGCGGCAACCTCCCCATACGACGTGGCCGAAGGTGGTTTCAGCGGTGGTGCCCTGAACCTCCGATCGTTGCCGGGATCCAACTACCTGGTCCGGACGATGAGCCTGGTCGGAAATGTCCCGCAGCTCATGTGGACCGACCGCGCGGGCCGCTCGCTCGGCCAGGAGTACACCAACGGGAGCCTGGGCGGCCGCTTCTCCGGGCCGATCTCGTTCGGCCAGGCATTCTATAACGTGTCGTATCAGTTGGCCCGGCGGGCCAATGACCTGACGACACTGCTGAATGCCGATGCCCTCGGGCTTCAGACGATAGGCGTCGCGGGGTCGTCCGTGGACACGCTGCTCGGCACGCTGAGCCGGGTCGGCGTCCCCGCTACCGCACCCGGAGTTCCGGAGAGCCGGTTCTCCGACCAGGGCTCGTTGTTCAGCTCGTTCGACTACGCCCCCCCCAATTCACCGGGCAGCCACACGCTGAACGTCACCGCCAACGGCAACTGGAACCAGTCGTCGCCCGCCACGCTGCTGCCCACGCAGCTCCCGGCGTCCTCCACCCGCTCGACGAACTGGAGCGGTTCCGCGCGGCTCAAGCACACCGCGTATCTCGGGTTCCTGCTCAGCGAGAGCGGCCTGGCCGTCAACAAGTCGCGCCGCTGGTTCACGCCGTACCTCACGCTGCCGGCAGCGTCCGTACTGGTCCGCTCGAGCCTCCCCGACGGTACCAGCGCTATTCATCCGGTCCAGTTCGGCGGTTCGGGGCCGCGGAACACCTCCAACACGACCTCCTTTGAGGCGACGAACCAGCTCTCCTGGTTCAGCCGCAACAACCGCCACCGCGTGAAGCTCACCAGCGAAATCCGGCACGATGGCTGGTCCACCGAGCAGTCCTCCGACCTTCTCGGCACCTTCACGTTCAATTCGCTGGCCGACCTGGATGGAGGCGTGCCGGCTTCCTTTACCCGTCAGCTCTCACCCGCCGGGACGGATGGAGGTGAGCTCATCGGCGCGGTGTCGCTCGGTGATGCCTGGCGTCCGAGCCCTGACGTGCAGATCGTCTTTGGTGCGAGGCTGGACGCGAATCGCTACCTGGAGCGCCCGGCGCTGAATCCGGCCGTCAGCCAACAGTTCGGGATTGCCAACGACCAGGTGCCGAACGCCGCGGCGGTGAGCCCGCGTCTCGGCTTCTCCTGGACCTATGGCACCAACCCGCAGATCAGCGCGTTCCAGGGAGCGGCACGGATTCCCCGCGGCAGCATCCGGGGCGGCATCGGGGTCTTTCAGAACACACCAGGCGCCGAGCTGATCACCCCGGCCATGGCCTCCACGGGCCTGCCGAGTGGGGTCCAGCAGATCAGCTGCATCGGGATCGCGGCGCCGGTGCCGAACTGGAGTGCGTACGCCGCCAACTCCGGCTCCATCCCCACCCAGTGTGCGAACGGCACCCCGGGTACGGTATTCGACAATCGCACTCCAAACGTGGTGCTGTTTGCCCAGGACTTTTCTGCCCAGCGCAGTCTCCGGTCCAACGTCCAGTGGTCACACCCCATTCTCGGCAACCGGCTGATAGCGACGGTCAACGGCATCTACTCACTCAATCTGGATCAGCCCGGCTCCGTGGACCTGAACTTCAGCCCCACAGTTCGTTTCACGTTGCCGGATGAGGGCAACCGGCCAGTCTACGTGCGGGCTTCGAGCATCGTGCCGGCGACCGGGGCCATTGCGACCGCGGACAGTCGCGTGTCCGCGCAGTTCAATCGCGTAACCGAACGACGCTCCGATTTGCGGTCCGTGAGTCGACAGGTGCAGGTCCAGTTCGCGCCCGTGTCGGTGAACTCGCGGTTCACCTGGGGCGCGGGCTACACGTTGAACAGCGTCCGCGACCGCACCAACGGGTTCAGCAGTACCGCGGGTAGTCCGCTCGATGTGACGGAGGCCCGCTCGTCCGGGGACTGGCGGCACCAGGTCATGGCCAACATCGGCGTGAACCTCTTCGATCTGTTGCGCGTCAACTGGACCCAGCGGTTTACCTCCGGCACGCCGTACACGCCGATCGTGAGCGCGGACATCAACGGCGACGGGTATGTCAACGACCGTGCCTTCGTGGCCAGCTCATCCGGCAGTGTGGACACGGCCCTGGCTTCGGGCATGAGCCGGCTCCTTGCGGTTTCCTCGTCCGGCGTGCGGGAATGTCTCAGCTCGCAGAGCGGAATGATTGCGGGGCGGAGCAGCTGCGAAGGCCCCTGGACCTCTACCGGGTTCCTGAGCCTGGCGTTCAACCCGCTCAAGTTGCGGTTGCCCCAGCGCACCACGCTGTCGCTGCAGGTGAACAATCCATTGGGCGCCGCGGATCTCCTGCTTCATGGATCGGGGAGTCTCCACGGCTGGGGCCAGGCGCCTTCGCCCGATTCCCGATTGCTGATCGTGAGGGGATTCAATCCCACGTCGCAGCGTTACACGTACGAGGTCAACCAGCGATTCGGCTCGACCAGCCAGGCGGTGAGTACCGTGCGCAATCCGGTCGCCATTACGCTCTCGCTCGGGATCGATCTCGGGCCGACTCGTGAGCGGCAGAATCTGACCCAGACGCTCGACCGCGGGCGCACCAAGCCCGGGACCAAGATGCCGGAAGGAATCCTGCGTCAGATCTATGGCTCCGCCGGGATCATCAACCCTCTCGCGACGATCCTGTCGCAGGGTGACAGTCTGCACCTCACCGGCATACAGGCCGATAGCATCGCGACGCTCAACCGCCGGTACGTCATTCGTCTCGATTCGATCTGGCGGCCGGTCAGCCGGCAGATGGCGACGCTGCCCGACAGCTACGACCAGGGCGACGTGTACCGGCGGTATCGCGGGGCCCGGGAATCGTCGGTGGACTTGCTCATCACCATCGTGCCCCACGTCCGGTCGCTCCTCACGCCGGACCAGCGGCGCAAGCTTCCCGCTCTCATCGCCGCGTATCTTGACCGGCGTTATCTCACCGCGGTTCGCTCAGGAACTTCCGGCACGCCGGGTGGCGTGTTTACGCCGGGTTCGGGCTCGCCGGGCGGGATCGGACAGGGTGTTTTCATCTCGCGTTAGGGAGGTTCCATGAGGCCGCACCGTATCCCGTTTCTTCTTGCCGCATGCGCGGTGACGCTGGCCGCGAGCGCCAACGCCCAGGCGGCGCAGCCGCCGGCCGTCCGGTCCCTGGGCCTCATAACCCATGTGTCCCGTGATTCGCTCCGGAGCGTCGCGCGCGCGATCCCGGTCGCGGGAGGGGGCGTGTATGTCAACGACATCGTCGCCCGCCGACTCCTGCTGTACGATTCAACCCTCGCGAACGCGGTGGTGATTGCGGATTCGAGTGGGGACTCGGGAAACCCGTACGGGAACCGCCCGGGGACGCTGGTTGCCTATCGTGGTGACTCGGCACTATTCCTGAGTCCCGAGGTGCTCTCGATGCTGGTCCTCACGCCGAAGGGCGATGTCGCGCGGGTCATGGCGATGCCACCCTCGGGACGTGGCTTCCCGGGTCTGGTCGGTGTCTTCGGCACGCCCGGCTTCGATGGCAAGGGGCGCATGGTATTGTAATCTTGAATCGCTCCACTATAATCTTGTAAATTGTATTTTGCAGTTCCTTGTTCAAGATATTTTTCTGCATTTTTGTTTTGGGAATAACAAGTTAAACTGACGATAACAAAAAAGAGAACAATTATTTTTTTATTGAACATA
>CAMDCH010000198.1:0-5232 GCA_945889655.1 bacterium HR33 | reverse complement strand
GCATGGCCATCGTCTACCTCGCCGAGGATCTGAAACATCGCCGCAAGGTCGCCGTTAAGGTCTTGCGGCCTGAGTTGGCCGCCACGCTCGGCCCCGACCGCTTCCTCCGCGAAATCGAAATCGCGGCAGGTCTCCAGCACCCCCACATCCTGCCGCTCTACGACTCGGGGCATTCGGCGGGCTTCCTCTACTACGTGATGCCTTTCGTGGAAGGCCAGTCGCTGCGGGCCCGGCTGAACCGGGAAGGGGCGCTGCCGGTGGCCGAGGCTGCGCGGATTCTCCGGGATGTAGCCGACGCGCTGGCCCACGCGCACGATCGCAGGGTCGTCCACCGCGATATCAAGCCGGACAATGTGCTGATGTCGGGGCGGCACGCGATGGTGACGGATTTCGGCGTGCCCAAGGCCGTAAGCGAAGCGAGCGGCCGGCACAACCTGACGACGGCGGGAGTGGCACTCGGCACACCTGCCTACATGGCTCCCGAACAGGCAGCCGCCGAGCCCAACCTGGATCATCGGGTGGACGTGTATGCGCTCGGTGCCATGGCGAACGAGCTGCTGACGGGTCATGTCCCGTTTGATAAGGGCAGCGCGGCGGCGACCCTGGCGGCCCATGTCCCGGAGGCCCCGCGTCCGGTGTCGGAGCATCGGGGAACCATCCCCCCGGCGATGGCGCAGATGGTGATGAAATGCCTGGAGAAGCGCCCGGCAGATCGGTGGCAGCGGGCGGATGAGCTAGTGCCGGTCTTGGAATCGTTGACGACGCCGAGCGGGGGCGTCACGCCCACCGAAACGCGTCCGATTCAAGCCGTTTCGTTGCGAGGGCCGCGGAAGTGGAGTTTGGTGGCCGCGCTCACAGCGGTTGTGATCGTTGCGTTGTGGCTGGGACGAGGTAGGCTGCGGTCCACGCTCCTGGTCGGAAGCACCAAAGCCCTCGTCAGTGGACCGTTGATCGAGATCGATCCGGTGTTATCCCCGAACGGAGAATTTGTCGCATATGCCGCCGGGCCGCGCTACACCGAAACAGACGTGTTCGTGCGGCAAGTCAGCGGTGGAGGGCGGCCGATCCGGGTCTCCGAGGGTTTGCCCGGAACACACCGCGTTCCCCAATGGTCGCCCGACGGTCAGCGGCTCCTGTTCGTTACTCGAGCAGGCGACACGAGTGCCGTGAACGAGACGTCCTCACTCGGCGGCGCTGCACGGAGTGTGCTGCGAACGGTGAGCACCTCACGGGAGACGGGCTTCCGGAGCGCCGTGTGGTCTCCCAAGGGGGAGGCAATAGCCTACGTTCTGAACGGCAGCATTTACCATCTGGATACTCGCACAGGCGCGACGTTCAAGATCGCCGATGCTGTCGACCCGCATTCTCTTTCCTGGTCCCCCGACGGCAAGTGGATTGCATTCGTCTCGGGCAACCCCCAATGGCTGTATGGATTCACGCCCAACCGGGGCACCAGCTCGATCAGGCTCGTGGCCGCAGCGCCGGGCGCGACAGCAGTTGAAGTGACCAATGAGCAATACCTCAACGTCGCTCCCATCTGGATCGGGAACCGCGCGCTCGCGTTCGCATCAAACAGGGATGGCCGGCGGGATTTATACGAGGTGTTTCTGTCCGCAGGGGGGAAGCCGCGTGGAGATCCCGAGCGGCTCACCACCGGGCTCGATGTGCACTCGGCCTCATTTGCCGCAGGCAAGCTCGTATATGCCTCCCTGCGCGACAACGCGAACATCTATTCGCTGGACATCACAACGGGCGCGGCCAAGCCGGTCTCGGGGGCCCGGCCCCTGACCATCGGCAATCAGACCATCGAAGGCGTGACGCTCTCGCCGGATGGCAAATGGCTGGCCTTTGACTTCGAAGAGAGAGGACAGAGCAGCGGGATCTACCGCATATCCGCTAGCGGAGGTGAGCTCCAGGAGATTGTTGCCGATCCGACCCCCGGGAACCCAATGTGGTCACGCGACGGCTCGCGTATTGCCTTTCCGTCGGCACGAGGAGGCATTTACAACATCTTTGTCATCCCGGCCGAGGGAGGAGCCTTGCGGCGGGTGACTGTCGACACCACCCAGGCGTCGAATGTCGATTGGGGACCCGACGACAAGTCGTTGGTCTTCCGTTCCTTCAGGACGGGCCGCCCGGAGTTGTTCGTCACTGCACGAGATACCGGGGAAACATGGTCGCCCCCAATCCAGGTGACGCACGAGGGTGGCAGGAATCCGCGCTGGTCCCGCGACGGGCGGTGGATTGCCTACTCGTCAGGTGTGGACGCCGACCTGAGACTCATCTCGCCGTCGGGGACGGAATCGAAAACCTTGATCCATGGCCTGGACGGAGGTGGTGCCGGCCCGTGGGTCAATCAGAGCCGGACACTGTACTACCGCGAGCGTGACAGCAAAGGGCACTGGTCGCTTTGGTCGGTGTCACTCGAGACCGGTGCGAAGCGCATGCTGGCGTACCAGGACGACCCCACGGTGGAAAGCACCCAGCGGTTCGACGGTGATGAAAAGCGCCTCTTCTTCACCATGGGGCGGGTAGAGAGCGATATCTGGATCGCCGACATAGTCGGGAAGTAGCCCTGTCTGGCTCGGCGCCTCGCGCTGACGTGACAGCGTCCACCGCGTCCGTCCATCAAGACCCTAAATCTGCGCGCCGTGGCTGGTACGGTGCACTCCCGCAGATAATTGACACTAGCTGCGTTCGTACGGTACGTACTCGGCATCCTGGGAGGTATCATGTCCGGCGAAATGGGAACCTTCCGCGTCGATGTCGAGATCGAGAACCCCGTTCTCGTAGGCGAACGGCGGCTGTTGCGATCCGTCCTGGTGGACACTGGTGCGGAGCTTTCGTGGTTCCCCCGGGAGGTGCTCGAATCCCTGGGAATCGAACGACGGAAGGTCTGGCATTTCCGCCAGGCTGACGGGACGGTGCTGGCGCGTTCAACCGGTGGGGCAGCGGTTTACCTGGGAGGCATCTGGACGCTGGACGAGGTGGTGTTTGGCGAACCGGGGGACCTGATTCTGTTGGGGTCGCGTTCCCTCGAAGGATTGAACCTGCTGATAGATCCGGTCAGCAAACGCCTGGTGGATGCCGGACCCGCGCCGGCGGCCGTGGGGTGAGCTGTGACTGAACCGGTCATCAACATCACCGAGCTGACGCGCCGGTTCGGGGCCATGACGGCCCTGTCCTCGGTCAGCTTGTCCCTGCCGCGCGGTGCCGTCTACGGTCTGGTCGGCGCGAATGGCGCGGGCAAGACGACACTCATCCGGCACATCATGGGCTTGCTGCGGGCCGAGAGCGGGTCAGTGCGGGTCTTCGGCCTCGATCCCGTCGCGGATCCCGTAGGCGTTCTTTCGCGGATCGGCTATCTCTCCGAAGAAAACGACCTGCCCGGCTGGATGACCGTGGAAGAGCTCATCCGCTATTCGCGTGCGTTCTATCCCGCCTGGGATGACGGGTACGCGGAGGATCTGCGGAGTACATTCGCGCTCGACGCGACGGCGAAAGTTGGAAATCTCTCCAAGGGGCAGAAGGCGCGGCTGGGACTGCTCGTTGCGCTGGCCTATCGTCCCGAGCTGCTCGTGCTGGACGAGCCGTCATCCGGCCTCGACCCCATCGTGCGCCGTGACATCCTCGGCGCCGTGATGCGCACCATCGCCGACGAAGGACGCACGGTGCTTTTCTCGTCGCACCTGCTGCACGAAGTCGAGGAAGTCGCCGATCACGTCACAATGATCCAGCAGGGCAAGATCGTCGTGAGTGCTCCGTTGGGCGAGATCAGGGAATCGCACAAGGTGAACGGACGGACCCCATCGCTCGACGAGATCTTCGTGACGCGGGTCGGAACGCCGGCGACGCCCCAGGACGCATAGGCGTGCCCGCTTCAGCAGGTGGCGCCATCGTTTGGGAGCTCCGGCGCCGGCATCGCTGGGGAATGGTAGGCGTGGCGGCGCTAATGGCGGCGCTCGTTGTGGCCAGGCTCCTGGTTCTTGCGGAGCGGCTACCGGTAGACATTGACAGCGGCGAAGGGCTGGCCTTCGTCATTCTCCTCCCTATCACCGTGTCATTTGTGTATTTCCTCGCCGTCTTCACGTACGGGCTCGAGGGCGACCTGGCGGGGCGCCAGTCGATGTATCCCGCGCGCATGTTCACGAGACCGGTGACGACCGTGTCGCTCACGGCGTGGCCAATGCTCGCCGGGGCGGTGGCCGCCGCGCTCCTCTGGACCGTGGCCCGGCCGATTGCCCCCTGGCCTCCGTCCGTGCGGGTCCCGGCGGTCTGGCCCGGGGTACTTGGAGTCGCTCACCTCGCATGGACACAGGCGCTGACCTGGCGGCCCTACGGTCTCCCTGGGCTGCGCGTGGTCGTGTTGATGCTCTGGCTGACCGTGATCGATGCCATCGTTTTGCTGGCGCTTCATTTCGAGATATCCGAGCCGGTCATGGTAGCCATTCTCCTTCCGCTCATTCCACTCGCCTGGCCCGTGGCCCTCTCCGCGGTCGGTCGGGCGCGCCGGGGTGATGTTCCCGATTGGCGCGGTGCCTTCACGCGGATCGCCGGTTTCGCGGCGCTTACGCGGCGGCCATCTCCCTTCAGGTCACCGACCAGCGCCCAGGCATGGTTCGAGTGGCGCCTCAATGGGCGCATGCTCCCCACCTGGGTCGCCATTCTCCTTCCGCTCGAGCTCCTGCTGCTCTGGGTCGCCGGCCCCTCGACGGCACTCGTCGTCGAGATCCTGCTCGGCGTGTGCCTCACGCCCGTCATTATGGCCAGTTTCGCGGCCCTGACCGTGAGCCGATCGGGCGCGAGTGCCGGCCCGTCATACGGCCTGTCACCGTTCATCGCGACGCGACCATTGACCAATGCCCAGCTCATCGGCGCAAAACTCAAGCTGGCGCTTCGAAGCACGGCGTTTGCATGGCTGCTCGTGCTGGTCGCCATCCCGCTCGCACTCGAGCTGTCCGGCGAGATGCCACTGGCGGTTGGCCGAATTCGGCGGTTGGCCGAGGTCGTCGGAACGCCGCGTGCCGTCGTGTTCCTGCTGCTGGTGGTGGCGGGATTTGTCGCGTCGACCTGGAAGCAGCTGGTCCAGAGTCTCTACATCGGGCTCACGGGCCGGGAGTGGCTCATCAAGGGAAGCGTGTTCGTCATGGTGATGGCCCTGGTCTGCCTCGGCCCCGTTGCGGTATGGATTGTCGAGACGGGACGAGTGGGCGTCGTATGGCATGCGCTGCC
>CAMDCH010000197.1:0-5276 GCA_945889655.1 bacterium HR33 | reverse complement strand
CTTCGTCTCCTTGAACTTCTCCATCCGGTCCAGCAGGTCGAGCGTGTTCTTGGTCCAGACGTTGTACGGGTCGCCCTTGAACGCGGTCTCCAGGTTCTGCCGTCCCTCGGGCACGCGGCGGGTGCGCATGAGGCCGATGCCGAGCAGCGTGTAGCCGCGCCAGGACTTGGGGTCCACCTTCACGGCTTCCCGCGCGAGCTCGACCCCTTCCATATAGAGGCGATTGTTGGAGGCCAGCTCCGCGACGGTATTGTAGAAATCGGCGTACGCGGGGTTCAGGGCAAAGACGCGTCCGCGGGCGCTCTCGTATCCGGCCGTGTCGTGCTGGAGGAAGTACGCGGCGCCCAGGACCGACAGCGCCTCCAGCGATGAGGGGTTCACGTTCAGCGCCGCCTCCGCCTCGTTTTCCGCGGCGACGCGGTTCTCGAGGCCGATCTGCTGGCCCGCCACGAAGACGCGGGCCTCGACCAGGTTCGCATTGAGGCCCAAGGCCATCTTGCCCATGGCGAACGCCTCGGGATCGCCGTCGAACGCCTTGCTCCGCGCCATGCCAAGGATCGCGCGCGCGTTGACCTGGTTCACGGCCAGGATGCTCTGGAATGTCTCTTCTGCGTCGGTGCTGTTGTACTTCTCGAGGAAGAGATTCCCCAGGAGGATGCGCGGCTCCGGGTCGCCGGGATCAGCAGCGATGGCCTCGTCGAACGCCTTGAGCGCGTCCTTGGCCATCTGCGGGTTTTCGGAGCCGAGGTAGCGGCACGCGATCCCGATGATCGTCAGCTCGTCGGCGGTGAGGCGGTCGCTCGCGTTGTAGAGCTCGACGAAACGGTTGAATCCCCGCATCGCTTCCGCACGCTGCCCGCGGTCCCACGCCATGATCGCGAGGTTCAGCTCTGCCTTGAGCCGGTCGGGCGTCTTGCGGGCCACCGCTTCCTTGTACGCCTGCTCGGCCTCGAGCCAGCGCCCGCGCAGGTAGAGGATTTCGCCGAGCGTGTTGGCGAGCTGGGGCGAGCGACGCGCGGCGGTTTCCGCTTCCTCGTACCGGCCCACCTCCATCAGGGACTTGGCGAGGCCCTTGAGCGCGGCGGCGGGCGGCGGCTCGGCCTCCGCCAGCTTCTTGTACGCGGCGATGGCCAGCTCGTACTTGCCCGTGCGCAGCATCTGCTCGGGCGCGGCGTACTGCTGGGCCTGCAGCGGCCCTGACAGCAAAAGCAGTAACAGGGCGGGCAGGCGGGCAGGCGGGCAGGCGGGTGTCATGGCTTTTTCTCTTTCGACCGGATCTCCGCGTTCTTCTCCGCCAGCTTCACGAGCAGGTCTTCGAGCTGCGTCTCGTACGCCTCCGCGGCCATCGTGTCTTTCTTGCTGCGCAGCGTGGCGACCGCTTCTTCCAGTTTCCGGGCCTCGGCATAGAGCGGAGCCAGGGCGGAGTCGGCGGGGCCGGCGGCACGGCCGTCGGCGCGCGATGCGAGCATGAACCGGCGCGCGTTAGCGCCGTCGCCGGTCGTGAGGTTCGGCTCGCGGCTCCCGGTTTTGTCACCGTTGTCGTCGATCAGCGCGTGCTCGGTGGCGAGGCGGCGTTCCCCTTCGTAGAACCGGGCGACCTCGCGCCGGGCGAAGTCGAACGCCTCGAGCAGCGAGACCCCGCCGTCCTTGTCGGTGTCGGCGCCGTCCTCGGCGTAGGCCTTGGCGAAGTAGCCGGCGAAGAGCGTCTCGTTCTTCTCGCCGCCGTTCCGCGTGGCGGTCACGATGGTGCGGTTCTTCTTCGACAGCGGGCCCACGAACTCGCCGGACGCGCTGGCCGCGTTCACCAATGCGACTCGCTGCGAGGGGAACTTGTCGAGGAGCTTGGCGAAGTCCTTCGCGGTGATGTCCGGTCCGGGAATGCTGAAGCGGGATTCGCCACCGGTGGCGCTCCCGTGGCCGATCAGCAGGATCAGCACGACATCGTCGGGCGCCGCCTTGGCCGCCAGGTCCGTCAGCGTCTTCTCGACCTGTTCCTTGTTCGACACGCCGACCGTGAAGGGAAAGCCGGTAGGTACCGCGTCCGCGAGATAGGCGATGTTGGCCTGGGGTACGCCGGCCTTCTGCGCCCCGTCGATCATCTCCTCTGCCCAGCCCTTGAACCGCGTGGCGTACTCCTCGCCGCCGGGAATCCCCTGGATGACGACCAGGTGGCTGGTTTGCGCTCGAGCGAGGGACGGAGCGAGGGCGAGGAACGTCGCTGCGAGAAGAAGGCGGGCAGGCGGGTAGGCGGGCAGGCGGGTGCCCCCGACCCTGACCCGCCCACCCGCCAACCCGGCTACCCGCCTCACGCGAGCCCGCGCTTCCGCCGGTAGCCCCACTCCGCGCCGACGAGGCCGACGACCAGCAGGAAGATGATGGGCATATCCCAGAGATCCTTCTCCTCGACGACCGCGGCGCCGCTCTGCGTGTAGCTCACATCCTCGGCCAGCGTGTTCACGTTGTCCGGGGTGTAGAAGCGCCCGCCGGTTTCGTCGGCGATCCGCCTCAGCAGCGGCGCGTGCATCTCCGCGTCGAAGTATTCGGTGGTGAGCGGGGCGGCCTGCACGTAGGTAGTACCACCGGGAAGGACGTTGTTCCCCTCCTTGGCGGCCACCTTGATCTCGTAGAAGCCGTCCGCTGCGGGCGTGAACGTGCCGCGGTACTCCCCGTCGCGGCTCACGGTCCAGTCGAGCGGGATCGACTGCCTGACGCCGGTCGGTCCGGTGATCTCGGCGCTCACCTGCGCGTTGTTGAGCTTGAGATAGCGGTTGTCGTCCACCTCGGCCGTGAGCGTCACCGGCTCGCCGGGGCTCACCCGGTCCTTCGATGCCGTGATCGCCACTTCCGCCGGAACGTCCGCTACGAGCCACCGCAGCAGCTGGCGCCAGAGCGTTTCGTGGGTCTGGTCTTCCAGCGGGATGTCGGCGTGCATCTGCCAGATCCACGAGTCCTGCACCGTGAAGGCGACGCTCTTCCCGCGGCCGTAGCGTTGGTACGCGAGCACCGCCTGGCGGTTCCGGAGGTCGCGGCTGGTTCCGGTGAGCAGGGTGGTGGCGCCCGGCTTGATCTGGCTCAAAGGATTGAACGTCGAGAGCTCGGGAAGCGTCTTCCACTTCTCAGCCGAGGCCGGTTCGGTGGCGGCGATCTGGGTTACCGGGTGGCCCACGCCGGCGGGGGTCAGCTCGACCTTCATCTGCGCGAAATAGGGGAAGCTGTCGGTGCCCGCACGCTGGCCGAGTGTCACCGGCAGCACGTCCGCGACGGAGGTGCCGGTGAAACCGCCTTCGCTGAACGACCGCCGGCCGCCGAGGGCCAGGAGGCCGCCGCCGCGGATGCTGACGAAGTCCGCGATCATGCGGAGCTGGTCGGGGGTGAAGAACCCGGCTTCCACGCTCCCCAGGATGAGCCCGCGGTACTTGAACAGTTCTTCGCGCGTCTTGGGGAAGCCGGCTACCAACTCGTTGGCGCTGTCCACGTTGAGGCGCAGGAACTTGTCCTGGGCGGTGCGCTGGAGCACGACGACCTGGAGGTTCTTGTCGTTTTCAACCGCGCGGCGGACGAACTTCACTTCCCAGCGCGGCTCGCCCTCGAAGTAGAGTATCCGTTCCTTGCCGTCTTTCACCGTGATCAGCGCGTCCTGCTGGTTGTTCTGCGTCACCAGCTCGCCCTGCTGTGCGGGAATGCGGAACCGGAAGACGCGCGGGCCCGGCTCGTTGACGGTGAAATGCACGCGGACCGGCGCGGCCTGTCCGTTGGCCGGCAGCTCGATCTCCCGCGAGCTGACGATACGTCCCGCGTCCTCGATGAAGACCGTCACCTTGGACCCGGTGTAGCCGTTCTGCCGGACCAGGAGGTCCACCACCAGTGATGTGCCCAGCAGCACGGTGCGGGGTGCGTCGACCCGGGAGATCTCGATGTCCTTGGCGAACCGCTCGCGGCCCAGGCCCACCGGGAAGACGGGAATGCCGGCGCCCTTGAGGGCGAGCAGCGACTCGGTCAGGCTGCCGCCCGAGTTGTCGGCGCCATCGGTGACGAGGACGAGGCCCGAGAGCGGAAGGCCGGCCAGCTCGGTCCGCGCGGCGTCGAGCGATTGTCCGATCCGGCTCTCGCGGCCCGCGAAGTTCACCTGCGTCGCGTCGGCGGTCCGCTGGGCGCTGGCGGAGAAGCGGAAGAAGCGGAGCTGGAACTTCTCACCGAGGGCCTTGAGCAGCGCTGCGTCCGGATTGCCAAGGTGCTGGCCCACGAAGGCGCTGCGGGGCGCGCCGTCCACGTCGGGGATCTGCATGCTCTGCGAGTCGTCGATCAGGATGCCGAGGAAGTTGCGTTGCGGCACCACGGTCGAGAGTACCAGCTTGGGGCGGAGCAGGCAGAAGATGAGCAGGGCCAGCACGGCGCCGCGGATGCCGGCGAGGATGGCGCGGTCCCGCCAGCCGCTCTTGGCGCGCACGCGTGTGTAGCTGAACGACAGCGCGCCCACGATCACCAGGCCGACGGCGAGCGTGCCCAGGAGCGACCAGGGCGCGCCCAGGATGAAGTGTCCCTTCTCGAAGACGAAGGGCCGGTACTTGAAGAAGAACGCGAAGATGGATTCCACGACGGCGCCCGGGGCTAGTGACTCATCGCGTAGATGATGAAGTTGATCCCCATCTCCCACGCGAAGGTCGAGTATTTCAGCGGGTAATAGGGATCCTCGGCCCATTCCCATGCGTCGCCGAGGTCGGTGTTCCAATTGATTACTACGCGCAGCCGGCCTTCTTTGTCGATCATCCCGCGGCAGTAGGCCACGTAGCCATCCTGCTCGTACGTCTGGCCCCGCTTGGCGTTACCGACGTTGGGGACCTGGATGATCTCCTTGATCGGATAGACCATGTTGAACAGCGGGTGGTCCATCGGCAGGTCCACGATCTGGAAGTCGGGGAAGACTTGCTCGATTTCGTGCTCGAAGTTCGCCCAGCCGGAGGACCCCCAGAAGTCATCGATCACGATGAACCCGCCGGCGTCGGAATAGCGGCGCAGGGCCACCTGTTCCGCGGGGGTCAGCGACATCGCGCCAACTTCCAGCATATAGAGGAAAGGGAACCGGTTCAGCTTGGGGTCTACGATCGAGACCGCGTGGTCCATCTCGTAGGCGTCGATGTCCACCAGCCGGCGGACGCCGAACAGGAATTGCTGGTCGGCCTTGGGATAGTCGGTGGACCAGGAGCAGCGCCGGTAGCCGCGCTGTCCCATCTGGTCGCCGGGACCGCACCCGTAGTAGCTGCTGGAGATGCCGCGGG
>CAMDCH010000196.1:0-5285 GCA_945889655.1 bacterium HR33 | reverse complement strand
GGGGCCCGGCGTTCCCGCACGGAGGCGATCGGCGAAATCGAGCTGGTCCACCAGCACCCCGAGGTACGGCGAGGGCGGCAGCGAGTCCCGGAGTTTTTGCCGCGCGTCCGGGTCGAGATCGGCCAGCGCCCAGGCGAGAAGGAGCGTGTCCCGCAGCCGGCCTCGGCGCTCGACATGATCCACCACCATGTGCGCCAGGATATGACGGGCGTGATCCAGCGCGCCCAGGCGGCCCACCAGCGTGCGTCCCTCGATTGGCCTGATGTCGTTCCAGAGATGTTCACCGATGGGCAGCCAGCGATTGCCGATGGTCGTATGGATTTCCACCGGAAGCCCGTCAGGGGCTCCCACGGGGGAGAGATGGCGCACGCTGGGCGTTCCGCTCCGGTCGCTGCCGGTTTCGTGCGCGATGGCGGCGGCTACCGCGCGCGTCTCTGATGGCCGCGCCAGGATGTCGAGGTCCATGAGGTGGATGGCGGCGCCGCCCTCCGCGGCGACCGCTCCCTTCAGGAGCACCAGGCGATATCCGCCTGCGTCCGCGACGCGCGCGCAGGACGCAATGAGAGCGCGGGCCGACAGGCTGCGCTTGGTATCCGCCAGGGCCGCGGAGGTGAGAATCGACCCGGGCGGCACGACGATGCCCGCCTGGCCGAGCCGGGCCACGAGGGGACCGGCGCAGCGCTCGACTCGCAGGACCAGCTCCCACGCGCGCTCGTCGATGTTCGCGGCTTCGTTCCAGGCATCGGCTGACTGATCCGGCGTCGACGAGAAGAGCGTCACGGCCAGCCGCCGGAGCCGAAGAGCGCCGCCAGCATGGCGAACGGTCGGGGCCACTAGTTACCTTGCACCCTCTCTCAGCTGCTGGCTCAGACGCTGTTCTCCGGGGAAGTAATGGCAGGCACGCTGTTCTGGGACGTAGATACACAATACGACTTCATGCGGGCCGACGGAAAGCTGTATGTCCCGGAAGCCGAGCAGATCATCCCGAAGCTGAGACAGCTCACCGACCACGCCCATCGTTCAGGCATACGCATTCTTGCGAGTGCGGACGATCACGTACCCGCTCACCGCGAGCTCTCCGACAAGCCTGATTTCCAGGAAACCTTCCCGCCGCACTGCATGCACGGAACGCCCGGCCAGCGGAAGATCCCGGAGACGGCGCTGAAGGATCCCCTGGTGATCGACCCGGCGCCGCGCGCGGCGGCCGAGGTGCGTGCCGAGGTGCGCAGCCACCAGGGGGACATCCTGGTGAACAAGGAGTGGTTCGACGTGTTCTCGAATCCCAACGTCGAGCCGGTGCTGGACGAGCTCGATCCCGGCCACGTCGTGCTGTACGGGGTCGCGCTGGACGTGTGCAACCGCTACGTTGTCGAAGGACTGCTGGCCCGGCGCCCGCAGGTGAAGATCGTTGCCGTCACCGACGCCATGAAACCCATCGACGCCTCGCGCGCCGAGGCCCTGCTCGCCGGCTGGGCCCGCCGCGGCGTCACCCTCGCCACGACTCGAGAAGCGACCAGACTATGACCGACATTGCCTTCGGGAAGTTCTTTCTTCCCGGCCCGAGCGACGTTCATCCCGACGTGATCCGCGCGGCGAACCGCCCCATGGTGGCCCACCGCGGCAAGGCGATGGACGAGATTATCGCGAACATCGCGCAGCCGCTGAAGACCCTGTTCCGCACCGAGCGGACCGTGATCGTCGGCACCTGTTCCGCTACCGGCTTCATGGAAATGGCGGTGCGCAACGGCGTCCGGAGCAAGGTGCTGGCGGTGATCAACGGTGCCTTCTCGGAACGTTTCGCCAACATCGCGGCCTCGTGCGGGCGCGAAGTGGTGAAGCTCGAGGTGCCGTGGGGCAAATCGGTGGAACCCGACATGTTGCGCGACGCGCTCAAGCGCTCGGACGTGGACGCGGTCTCCCTGGTGCACTCGGAGACGTCCACCGGGGTGCTCCAGGACTTTTCGGCGCTGGCCAAGGTAGTCCACGAGTTTAATGACATCATGCTGCTGGTGGACACGGTGAGCTCGCTCGCCGGCGCGCCGGTGGAGACCGACAAGTGGAACCCGGACTTCGTGCTCACCGGCTCGCAGAAGGCGATCGCGGTGCCGCCGGGCCTGGCACTGGCCGTGGCATCGCCGCGGATGATCGAGCGGGCCAAGTCGCTCACCGAGCGCGGCGCGTACCTCGACTTGCCGACCTTTCACGAGGCGTTCACCCAGGGGCAGCCGGGCCCCAACACGCCCGCGGTGTCGCTCTTCTTCCAGCTGGAGGCGCAGCTCAAGCGCATCATGGCGGAAGGGATGGAGAAGCGCTGGGCCCGTCACCAGCAGCTGCTCGAGACCACCGAAAAGTGGGTGGCGGAGCGCGGCAGCAAGCTCGGACTGAGGTACCTCCCGGTCGAAGGCCGACGCTCGCCCACGGTTTCCTGCCTCCAGCTGCCGGATGGCGTCACGTCCAAGGCGGTGACCACGCCGCTGTCCCAGCAGGGCTGGACCATCGGCACCGGCTACGGGAAGCTCAAGGATTCCACGATCCGCATCGGGCACATGGGCGAGCACACGGTGCCGGCGCTGGACGAGCTGCTCGGGTTGATAGAGAAGACTCTCGACTAACAGTGGTGCTCGGTGCTCGGTGTTCGGTGCTCGACGGTATGAGCCCGAGCACCGAGCACCGATAACCGAGCACCGTTTACATTCCTCCGCATGTCCGACTCTCGTCCCGATTCCTACGATCCCGCAGCCATAGAATCGAAGTGGCGCAAGCGCTGGGAAGAGCGCCGCACCAATGCGACCGACGTCGCGGGTGCCACCCGGCCTTTTTATAACCTCATGATGTTCCCCTACCCGTCGGCTGAAGGGTTGCACGTGGGGAACGCGTTCGCGTTCATCGGCGCGGACATTTATGGAAGGGTGCAGCGTCTCCAGGGGCTCCAGGTATTCGAGCCGATGGGATTCGACGCGTTCGGCATCCACTCCGAGAACTTCGCCATCAAGATCAACACGCACCCGGCGAAGCTCATCCCGTCGAACATCACGCGGTTCCGCGAGCAGATGAAGGGCCTTGGCCTGATGCTCGACTGGGACCACGAGCTCTCCACGACGGATCCCAGCTACTACAAGTGGACCCAGTGGATTTTTCTCCAGCTCTATCGCGCGGGCCTCGCGGTCAAGAAGAAGGCGCCGGTCAACTGGTGCCCCGAGTGCAAGACGGTGCTCGCCAATGAGCAGGTGATCGACGGGTACTGCGAGCGCCATCCCACCGTCCAGGTGATCCAGAAGTTCCTGGAGCAGTGGTTCTTCACGATCACGAAGTACACCGAGCGCCTGCTCGACAACCTCGAGCGGCTCGACTGGTCGGAATCCACCAGGCTCCTCCAGCGGAACTGGATTGGCCGGTCGTCGGGCGCGGAGCTCGAGTTCGTGGTGCCCACCGGTGGCGCGATCAAGGTCTTCACGACGCGGCCCGATACCATCTTCGGCGCCACGTTTCTCGTGCTTGCGCCCGAGCACCCGATGGTGGAGCAGGTGACGGGTGCCGAGCGGCGGACCGACGTGAATGCGTATCGCCGTGAGGCGGCACAGATGGATCTCGTCACCCGGCGGAAGGGCGGGAAGGACAAGACGGGCGTCTTCACCGGCGGCTACGCGCGGAACCCTGCGACCGGCGAGAACATCCCGATCTGGATCGCGGACTATGTGCTGATGGACTACGGCACAGGCGCGATCATGGCGGTCCCGGCGCACGACGAGCGGGACTTCGAGTTTGCGAAGGCGTTCGGGTTGGAGATCCGGCAGGTGGTGAAGCCGGAAGGAGTTGGGGATCAGGGATCAGGGGCTCGTGCAGCCGACCCCCAATCCCCAATCCCTGATCCCTTGCCTTTCGTTTCCCACGACGGCGCCCTCGTCAACTCCGGCCCGTTCAACGGGCAGAAATGCCGGGACGCGATCGAGAAGATCACGCTCTGGCTGGCCGAGAAGAAACTCGGCGTGCCGCGCCTCCAGTACCGGCTCCACGACTGGTGCGTCTCGCGCCAGCGCTACTGGGGACCGCCGATCCCCATGATCTACTGCGACCAGTGCGGGACCGTCCCGGTGCCGGAAAAGGACCTGCCGGTCATTCTCCCGCCGATCGAGGATTTCCGGCCGGATGACAGCGGCGTCTCACCGCTCGCGCGCCACGAGGAGTGGTACCGGGTGGCGTGCCCCACCTGCGGTGCGAAGGCGCGCCGCGAGACCGACGTCTCCGACACGTTCCTCGACTCGGCGTGGTATTTCCTCCGGTATCCGTCCACGAAGTTCGATGACCGCCCGTTCGACCCGGCCATCACGAAGAAATGGCTCCCGGTGCGATCGTACATCGGCGGAAACGAGCACGCCGTGCTGCACCTCATGTATTCACGATTCATCACGATGGTGCTGCACGACCTCAAGCTGATCGATTTCGACGAGCCGTTCACCCGGTTCCGGGCGCACGGGACGATCGTGAAAGACGGCTCGAAGATGTCCAAGTCGCGGGGCAATGTGGTGATCCCGGACGAGTTCGTAGCCAAGTGGGGCGCGGACACCTTCCGGCTCTACATGATGTTCCTGGGCCCGTACCAGGAGGGCGGCGACTTCCGCGACTCCGGCATCGTGGGACCGAGAAAGTTTCTCGACCGGCTGTGGACCCTGGTCGGAGCCGCGTCAAAGGCCGACCACGCACCACTCACCTCGCACCACGCACCCGCTGTTCGGAAGTTGCACCAGACCATCCGCCGCGTCACCGACGACATGGTGGAGCTGCGCTACAACACGGCGATCGCGGCCCTGATGGAGTATCTCAACGTGCTCCGCGGATCGGAAAACGAGACGCCGGCGGTGCCCGGGGATCTCCTCGAGCCGATGGTCGTGATGCTCGCACCCCTCGCGCCGCATTTCGCGGAGGAGTGCTGGGAACGCCTCGGCCACGACGGGAGCGTGTTTGACGCGAAGTGGCCGGAGTTCGATGCATCGCTGGCGCAGGAAAACGAGGTCGAGCTGGTGGTGCAGGTGAACGGCAAGGTCCGCGGCCGCCTCACGGTGCCGCGCGGTGTGGCCGAGACGGAAGTCGTGAACCAGGCGTTGGCCGACGCGTCAGTGAAGAAATTCATGGACGGGAAGCCGGTGAGAAAAGTGATTTACGTGCAGGACAGGCTGCTGAACCTCGTCGTTTAAAGTGAGAAGTGAGAAGTGAGAAGTGAGAAGGACGCTGTGGGTAGCGAGCCGCACCGGCCCATAGCGTCCTTTGTTACTTCTTACTTCTCACTT
>CAMDCH010000195.1:0-5322 GCA_945889655.1 bacterium HR33 | reverse complement strand
GCGTGCTCCACGGATTGCCCCGAGCATGGCGGGGAAGATCTCGTCGCCGTTCTGGAGCGCGGTCAGCCGGTTGCCTTCCACCAGCGACGGTCCCAGGAGCACGCCCATGGTGCGGGCAAACTGGGGGTCCGCGACACTGTAGAGCGGCTCGATCGCCTCCGCGATCTTCTTTTCACCGGTGGTGAAGTTGAGAGCGACCAGGATGACGAAGGTCGTGAGAACGACGGTCAGGATGATGGTTGTGTAAACCCGCGGACGGGCGAGGAGGCGGGCCTTCGGGCGTGATGCGCCGACGGCCGGGGGTGCGCTCGAGGTGATGGCCGTCACGGTCGGGCCCGGGAACCGTTGTCGAGCGGACTGGGTATTGCTAAAATAGTAGTGTCCATGCCCTCAACGTTCCCTTCAAAGAAGGAGGTGATCCATTGTCTAGTCACACGCCTCAGCGCGGCCTGGCAAGGGCAAGCGATCGCCTGATCGGGAGCTGACTCCCGGGACCGAATCGCGTAACTGCGCCTTCTAGTCGCACCGGCAGGTGATCGTGCCGGGTTCGCGCAGGTCTTGGACCGCGTCGCAAGGGTGTTCGGCCCTGCGGCGCGGTCTTGTCTTTGGGGGGTCACGAAGTTCCCAACCCCACCATAAACCTCAACCCCTCTACCGTTTCCTCCCGGCCTCCGCCATCGAACAGCGTGTGCTCCACCCGGTAACCAAGACGAGCCCAGAGCGGTGAATTCGGGAAATGGAGCGTGAGCGCCGCCTCGCCTCCCCGCGCGTTGTCGAATCGCTCGTCGATGTTCGTGCGTCCCAGGAGCGCGGTCCACACATCGATCCGCGCCGAAGCAATCGAGCTAGCCACGGGCGTCTCGAAGGTTCCGCGCGCGATCACGGCCAGGTGCCGGCGGGTGCCCGCTGGCTGTACGTAGCTGCGCGCGCGCGTTCCGCCCGACAGCATGAAACGCTGCGCGAACCGAAGGCCCGCATAGACGGAGCCTTCCACCAGGTCGCGTCCCACCACCGAACCCGACTGCGGGTCGAGATGTCCCTGGCCGTAGTGGCCTTCGATCACCACCGGGCCGAGTGACAGCACCGCCTCGCCGGTCGGGAGGGCGGTGTTGAAGACCTGTGTGCGCCGGCCGATGGTCTCGTGCACGCGGACCGCGCCGCCCCCGCCGAAGAACGCGAGGCGCGGGGCCTGGGCCGCCAGCGCCCCCCCTGGCATCAGCATGAGGCCCAATAAGAAGGTCCGGTTCACTTGTCCCCCCCATCCCGCACCGGCTCGCCTGAGCGAATCACCAGGCGCACATCACCGGCCCGGCGGTTGTTTTCGGCGGTGACGCTGTCCACCCGGTTCTTCCACGCATCGTTCACCTTTCGATTGTAGGCAACGTTGGCGGGGATCAACTTCCCGCCGGGGTGAAGGGCCAGGTCCGCGATGCCCACGATGCCGATGGCACCGCCGACCAGCACCGGCGCGCCCGCGAGGGCCGAGTCGGCGCCGGCGACGGCGGGAAGCGCCAGGACCGCGAGTCCAACCAGGAGCCCAGTCGCTGCGCGTTTCATCATGCCGATGCGCGTGCGTTCGGGGAGATACTGGGACGCGGCGGGCGCACGGGGCAGGGCCATCATGTCCTGCACGATGCGAGAGACCCGGAGCGGGATCTCGACGGTGCTGGGCGCCCGGCCGGCCGAAGCGCGGGTCATGACCCGCAGCACGTACGACCCGTCGTTGAACGGCTGACCGCCTGCGTCCCGCCCGTCCCACGAAAGATCCAGGCTGTCAGAGATGGGTCCGTTGTAAATCCACCGGACCACCGCACCCGGCCCCGGAGCGAGTCCGATCGCGATGTCCTGGTACGCGCTCGTATAGACCCGGAACTCGAACGCCGACTGTCCGACCCGGAGCTCGGTGTCACGCGGCACGTCCGCCTGGACCAGCCGGAGCGAGCGGCGTGTCTCCTCGAAGACCGCCTGGATTTCCGGTGGGAAGACGAGCGGATCGGGCCGCGCGCGCACGTCGGCGGAAAGCAGCTGGCGGAACGAGTTGGCGGCCGCGTCTCGCCGGCCAAGGTAGAACTCGCTCGCGCCGAGGTACGTCCAGGCCTGGACCCGCTGGTCGTCCGTGAGGGTGGACGACCGGCTCACCGTGCGGCGGAGCAGGTCGGCGGCGGTCTCGTAGTCGAGGTTCTGGTACGACCGGACCGCCTGGCTCAGGGGCCCGTTGGGACCCTGGGCCCGCGCGCTGGCGACCGCGAGGAACAGCAGGAAGGCTGCGACCGTGAACTGGCGAATCATCGTTTCTCCTGGAGCTGGATGCCGATCAGCCGCACCTGCTGACCGGGTGCTATGTCGACCTGGCGCTCGTACGACTCGTAGCCGTCGTGCGTGATGCGAAGGAAATGCGTCCCCGCGGCGATGCTGAGATTGGCCAGGGGCGTGTTGCCCACCACCCGGCCATCGATCGACAGCGTTCCCCACGGAACCGAGCTGATGAAGAGCCGCCCCGGATCGGCGGGGGGCGGAGCGGGCTCCGGGTCGGGCTGCCGCGCGGGAGGCGGCGTGGGTTTCGGGGTCGCCGCCACGGGGCGCTGAACTGGGCGCTGAACTGGGCGCTGAACTGGGCGCTGAACGGGTCGCTGAACGGGCGCGGAGCGGGTGACCGGCGGTGCGGAGACCGCGGATTCGGGCGCCGCCGCCGCTGGACGCGGGACTTCCATCACCATCCCGCCGGGAGGCGCGTCCAGCTCGTACCAGCGGTCGAAGCGGTCGGCGAGTGTCTTGCCGCGCTCCGTGTCACGAAAGCGCTGGTAGCCATAAGCAGCGCCCGCGACCAGGAGCAGCGCCGCGAGGACCGCCAGCACGCGGCCGCGGCGCGACTCCGGCTCCATCGTGAGCACCCTCGGCTCCGAGGCCCGGCCGGGGGCAGGGGCGAATACCGGCGCGGTGGGCGGCGCGGCACCCACGTCCAGCGCGGCGACGAACGCCGCAACGCTCGGAAAGCGGTCGGCCGGCGTGTGCGCGAGCGCTCGGCGCAACGGCGGGATGATCGCTTCAGGCAGATCCGCGCGTGGCAGCGTGCCACCGAAACGCGGCAGCGCCACGCGCGGGTTCGCAGCCCCGGGCTCGTCCGGCGCGCCCGTTACGGCTGGCGGCGCGCCGGAGAGACACTCGTGGGTCAGCACGGCGAGGGCAAACTGTTCGGACGCGGGGCGCGGCGGAGCGCCGTCGCGCACCTCCGGCGCGACGAACGCGCCGAGCCGAGGCGATCGCGGCCCTGCTGGCGCCGGAAGGCCGGCGCCCGCGAGCAGCACCCATCCGTCGGACCGGATGAGCACGTTCGCCGGCTGGAGATCGCCGTGGATCGCGCCTCGACGGTGGCAGTACTGCAAAGCGCTGGATATCTGCTCGACCAGGTAACGGCAGGAACGCAGGTTCATCAGTCCATCTTCGGCCAGCACCTGGTCCAGTGAGCGGGCGTCGATCCAGGGCGTGGTGTACCACGCGATTCCACCCGCGGTGCCGGCCGCGCTCACGCCGTGCAGGTGTGGGTGGTCGAGCGACATGGCGGCGCGCGCCGCCGATACGAATCCATCGGCATTCTCCGCGCGGCGCGCGACCAGAAGGACCTCGTCACCGTTTTTCGCCTGCGCCCGGTAGGCCACGGCGTCGTCGGCGCGCGCCGGCAGGGCCGCGAGTATGCGGACACCATCCCCGATGCCGGCACGGGCCAGGCGATCCAGCTCGGCATGCCCGCTCACAGGATGCTCACGTTGAACGGGCTACTCGTCACCTGCGGCAATCCGGCCGGTTTTGCGTTCAACGTGTATCCCGTTCCTGTCCGGTCGATGCGCAGGTCGTTGAAGTTGGCCACGCCGGCGGACGCCTTGACCGTCTGGTCGCCGTTGAGTTTCGCGTTGCGCGCGGGGCTTCCATCGTTGGCGATCGTGATGGTCACGTTCTCGGCGAAGCCTTCGGCGGTGTTGCCCCACGCATCCCGCGTCGTGACCGTGATGGCGGGGGAGATGACCTGGTTCGGGCGAGCCGGTGACGGCTGCGTGGTGAACACCGCGACCGCCGCGGCCCCGGCCACCACGCGGACGCTGGCCGGCGACTGGATCGTCGTACCCGCCGCAGCAGCGTAGATCGCCTTCAGCTCGGCCCGCGTGGAGCTGAAGGTGGTGCGGAACACTCCGAGTGAATCCGTGACTCCCGTGGCGGGGATGAGCCTGTTGTTGCTGCCCGAGGCGGACAGCGCCACGCTCACGCCCGGCATCAGCTCGCCATCCTCGTCACGTGCGACGACGGTCAGCGCCGCCGGGACCGATCCGTCGCTCGCCGGGATCGTGCCGGCCGATGTCGTCACGCTCGACCGTGTTGCCGAGAGCAGCCGAGGGGTCACGGTGAACGCGGCGCTGGTGGACGTCACGTTGTTGCCGGTCACCCGCAGCGTGTAGCCCTGGCCTGCGCGGTCGATCCGCAGGTTCGAGAACCGGGCGACGCCGTTCGAGAACGCGACCGTGGTCGTCCCGGAGAGCGTTCCGGCGACCGGGTTGTTGTTGATGGTCATGATCGCGTCGCCGGAGAACGACGTGATCGTCTTCCCGGTCTGGTCACGGGCGGTGACCTGGACGGCCGCCGTGATGGGCGAGCCGGAACGCGTATCAGTTGGCTGGGTCGTGAAGACGAGCTGCACCGGCGACTCGCGAACCGTGAACAGAACCGGAAGGCGGACCTCCCAGCCTTCCCATCCTCGGGCCGCGATGACCACCGTGTCGCGGTACACGCCCGGGGCGAGGGCCGACGTGCTGAGGGCCAGGGTGAGCGTGGCCGGAACGGAGGTCGCCGACTGCTGGAGCGAGAGCCAGCCGCTGCGCCCGGTGCTCACGGCGGTCCACCTGGCCGTGTCGGCCCGCTCGGCGTCGATGGCGACGGTCCGCGTAACCGGGGCGCCGCCGACCGTTCCCGAGTCGGTGAGCGCTCCTGGAGACACCATCAGCCTGGGCGGCCCCGGTGGCCGGACGAGCTGGTCCAGGCGGCAGGCGGCGACCATGGCGAACAGGAGGACAACTCCCTTTAGAAGGCGGGCTGGCATGTCCAGTCCCAGAAGCAAGGTGCGCACCGCCGCTGCGCTATCGCCTCGCGGCCGGCTCGTTCTGTGGACCCGGCGCGACAGGTGGTGCGCCCGTTTGACACCGCGCCGGCGCACCTGCAATCTCATCGCATGAAGACGACCTCGTTTTTCCTCATCCTGATGTCGATCACGGCGGCCGCTCGCGCCCAGGCGCCCGGCGGTACATGGTCGGGCACACTCCCCGACGGATCTGCGCT
>CAMDCH010000194.1:0-5368 GCA_945889655.1 bacterium HR33 | reverse complement strand
CGAGCCGGTGCCGGCGACGATCAGCACGCCCGAGGCGCGGCCGAACGCCGACTCGAGTGCCGCCTCGCCATCCGTGATGACCCGCAACCGATCGGCCACCTTCCGTGACTTGAGCGCGGTTTCCAGCGCCTTGGCCTCGGCGGGCCGCCCGGCGCCCGCCGCGCCGACCACCAGCGCCCGGAGCTTCGGTACGCCGGCCTGGAGGAGCGCCTGGGTCACGCCGGCCGCGAGAATGTCTGCCACCTCGTTCGTGTTGTCCGGCCGCAGCGCCGCCGCCGGCCCCCGCGCCCGCGCCAGCACCTTGCGGTTGGCGTCGACGACGACGACCTCGGAGTGCGAGCCGCCGGCATCGATGCCGGCAAAGGCGAACGACGGGGCCTTGGCTGGCTTCGCGGCCCTCGCCTTCAAGGCTTTGGCTGGCTTGGCAGCCTTCTTCGGCGTGGCCTTCTTCGGTACGGCCTTCCGGGGACTCATCAGGTGCTGGCTCCGTGGGTGCGGGCAGGCGTGGGACCGCCGAAGAACGACGACAGGTAGCCGGTCGCGAGCGCAATGGCGGTGCCCATAGGGACATACCAGGGAAACGCGAGATGCGAGAACGGCCCGGGCTTCTTGACCACCACGACGATCATGATGGTGGTGGTGACGAGCAATGCCGCGATCGCGTCGCGGCCGCGAATGCGGTCCAGGCCAGAGAGAATGTAGGTGCCGAGCATCCCGCCGTACGTAATAGAGGCGATCGAGAGCGCCAGCTCCACCACCGGCTGGCCCTGCCGGAACGTGAGCGACAGGAACGCCAGCAGCACGGCCCAGATGAGGGTGACCCACCGTCCCACCTTCAGCAGGTGCTGTTCATCTCTCTTCCCGGTGATGGGGGCATAGAAGTCGTGGGTGACCGCGGAGGCGAGCGAGTTGAGCGCCGAGCTGTGCGTTCCCATCGCCGCCGAGAGCACACCGGCGATCACCAGCCCGGACATCCCTGCGGGAAGGTGATCGACCACGAAACGCGGGAAAATCTGATCGCTCGGCAGCTGCGTCATGTCGGACTGCGCAGCCCAGATCGAGACCCCGATCATGAGGAACAACGCGAACTGGAAGAACACGAAGATGCCCGACACGACCAGCGCCCGGCGTGCGTCTGCGAGACCCTTCGTGGCGAGAAGACGCTGCACGATCAGGTGGTCGGTGCCGTGTGACGCGGCCGAGAGCATCGCGCCGCCGATCAGTCCGCCCCAGAACGTGTACGTGATCTGGAACGACGTGCTGAAGTCGAAGATCTTGAGCCGCCCCGCGTTCCCCGCCGTATCCAGCATCGGTCCGAGCCCGCCCGCCATGCTGGTGGCGATCGAGAAGACGGCGATACCACCCAGCAGGTAGACGAACAGCTGGAGAACGTCCAGCCAGACGACGGCCTTGAGACCGCCGGCCCACGCGTAGACGACCGTGATGATGCCGATGACGATCACGCTCGTTGGCAGCGACCAACCCACGAACACCGCCAGGGGGATCGCGGTCGCAAAGACGCGGACACTGTCCGCTAGTGAGCGGACCACGAGGAAGATGCCCGAAGCCACCCGCCGCGTGTGCTTCCCGAAGCGCGTTTCCAGTCGCGCATACGCCGTTTCCTGGTGCCCGGTGAAATAGCCGGGGAGCAGCCATGCAGCGACCGCGATCCGCCCGATGACGTAGCCCAGCGGCAGCTGGAGGAACGCCATGTTCGTCCGGGCGCCAAGACCGGGGATCGAGATGACCGTAATCGCGGACGTTTCCGTGGCCACGATGGAAAACATGACCGCCCACCAGGGGAGGTCGCGTTGGCCCAGGAAGTAGTCGGCTGCGCCGCCCTGTTTCCGGGCAAAGGCCGCGCCGATCCCGAGGACGCCGAGGAAGTAAACGACGAGAACGACGAGATCGAGCGTATGCACTACACGAGATCCTTCGCTGCGCTCAGGATGACATGTGGCGTTCCGCCACATGTCAAAAAGGCCCGCGAAACTCGCAGGCCCGATGTGATGGAGAGGGGGGTCAATGTCAGGCTGTAAAGGAACTACCGCATCCACAGCCGCCGGTCGAGTTCGGATTCGTGAACGTGAATCCGGCTCCCTGCATGGATGACACGTAGTCGATGGTGGTCCCGCTGAGGTACTGCGCGCTGAAGGCATCCACGAAGACCTTCACGCCCGCTGCGTCGATGATGATGTCATCGTCGAACGGCTTCTCTTCGATATTCAGGCCGTACTTGAAGCCGGAACAGCCGCCCGGCAGGACAGCTACGCGCAGGCCCGCCGATTCCAGCGGTACCTTCTCAGCGGACATGAACTGCCTTACCTGGTCGCCTGCCCGATCGGTAATCGTCAGCGCGACAGTGGGTTGTGCGGTCGTCGACATGCGTAAACCTCCGTCTGACTTGAAGCTAGGAGCAACCGGACAGGCTGTCAACGCTTTCCGGTGCTAAGTTAGTCGCCGTTCTGCCCATCGATCGAAGGCGGCCGCCAAAATGCAGCTGACCATAGTGGACTGGGCGATCATCGCCCTCTACTTCCTGCTCAACATCGCCATCGGGCTCTACTACCGGGCCCGCGCCGGCACCAGTACCAGCGAATACTTCCTGTCCGGCCGCAACGTCCCCTGGTGGCTGGCCGGGACCTCCATGGTCGCCACAACCTTCGCGGCCGACACCCCCCTGGCCGTCACCGGCCTGGTTGCCAAGGGCGGCATCGGCGGCAACTGGCTCTGGTGGAACTTCGTCGCCAGCGGGATGCTCACCGTCTTCTTCTACGCCCGCCTCTGGCGGCGCTCCGGCGTCATGACCGACGTGGAGTTCGCCGAGATCCGGTATGCTGGTAAACCCGCGGCCTTCCTCCGGGGTTTCCGGGCCCTGTACCTGGGCATTCCGATCAACTGCATCATCCTGGGCTGGGTGAATCTGGCCATGGTGAAAATCCTCGAGCTGACCCTGGGCGTCTCCAAGTTCGAGGCCCTGGCCATCGTGATCGGGCTGATCGCGCTCACGTCGATGATTTCCACGATCTCGGGACTCTGGGGGGTCCTGGTCACCGACGCCGTGCAGTTCGTGATCAAGATGGGCATGGTGATCGTGCTCGCCGTGGTCGCGGTCAAGGCGGTCGGCGGCATCGACTCCATGAAGGAAAAGCTCGCCCTGGTCGACCAGGCCCGCGGTGCCGAGGCCGGGGGGCGGGGATCGGTGCTCAGCTTTCTCCCGGATATCGGCTCCGCCTGGATGCCGGTGATCACCTTCGTGGTCTACATCTCGCTCAACTGGTGGGCCACCTGGTATCCGGGGGCCGAGCCTGGTGGCGGCGGCTACGTGGCCCAGCGGATGCTCAGCGCCAAGGACGAGAAGCACTCGCTCCTGGCCACCCTCTGGTTCAACATCGCCCACTACGCGGTGCGGCCCTGGCCGTGGATCCTCGTCGGCCTGGCGTCACTGATCCTGTATCCCGGGCTGGCCGATCCCGAGACCGGCTACATCAAGGTCATGATCGACTATCTGCCGCCCTCGTTGCGCGGGCTCATGCTTGCCGCGTTCGCCGCGGCCTACATGTCCACCATCGCTACCCAGCTCAACTGGGGTGCGAGCTACCTGGTCAATGACTTCTACCGCCGCTTCATCAAGGCCGATGGCCCCGAGTCGCACTACGTCGCGGCTTCCCGCGCGGCGACGGTGCTGCTCACGGTGATCTCGGCCATCGTGACGTTCTACCTCAGCTCGATCGCCGGGGCGTGGAAGCTCCTCCTGGTCACCGGGGCAGGGACGGGCGGCGTATTGCTACTCCGTTGGTACTGGTGGCGGATCAACGCCTGGAGCGAAGTGTCGGCGATGATCAGTGCTTTCGTCGTTTCCTTGTCGCTCCAGCTGGGCGGGGGCTACGACAGCGACAAGCCCGAAGACTTTGCCTGGATCATGATCATCACGGTGGCCATCACCACCGCCGTCTGGCTGGCTGTCACTTTCCTCACACAGCCCGAATCCCGCGAGACGCTGGTCGCCTTCTACCGCCGCACCCGGCCGTCACGTGCGGGGTGGGGACCCGTGGCCGCACAGGCCCCCGAGGTGAACGCCTCTGCGGACGCGGGCGCCAACCTCGTGGACTGGATCGCCGGTTGCGTGCTGATCTACACCTCGCTCTTTGGCGTAGGGAAACTGATCCTCAAGGAGTGGATGCCGGGTTTCGGCCTCCTCGCGATCGCGGCGGTCGCGGCCGCCGTGATCTACCGCCATCTCTCGAGCCGCGGATGGCGCGTCGCCGAATAGCCGCGCTCGCGGCCCTCACACTCTCGTGGGCGTGCTCGGCGGAACCGCGGCCTCCAGCAGAGGTGGCGAGCGTTCCCGCGGGCCCGGTGACGGGCCGTTTCGCACTGGATGGTGATCTCGCCGAGTGGCAGGACCTCCCCCAGGCGAGCCTGGGAGCGTGGCGTGGCTGGGTAAGCCAGGTGGACTCGGGCCTGGTGCTCGCCGGACCGCTCGAGCCGGATGGCAGTATCGACCTCACGCTCTCCCACGCCGATCCCCTGGAGCTGCCGCCGGTGGGGTGGGGGCATCAGTTCGGCTACGAGGAGCTCGCCAGCGAGGCCGGCTGCGCCACTTCGGAGTTCTCGGGGAATCGCACAGCCAGGGAACGGGAAGCCTGCTCTCGCTGGTACCAGCGCCAATTGGCCTGGCGTGATACGGTCCGGATTCTCTTCACGCGGCGATGGCACATCACCCAGGACGAAGTGCGCGAGACGCTGGCCCGGCCCGTCTTCGACGCGCTGAGCGTCCGCTCCCGGGTCGCGCTCGAACCGCTGGAACCCCACGGCAAGCCCGTCGCCCGCGTCAGGGGGTCCACGTTCGAGGCGGTCATTCCGTGGGACGCCCTGCCGCTGATGCCGTCCCTCGTGCTGAATCGTGTGCGTGTCGGTGTTGGCAGAGCCTCGATCGTGCACCCGCTACCCACGCCGCGGCGGTTCGCGGTCACCGCGTGCGACTACGCCCTCCGCGACTCGCTCATCGTCACCACCGGCCGCGACCGTGACTACCTGGAGCCGTCACCCCGCGCGACGGCCTTCGTGAGGCCCACCGCGAACGGCAACATTGAAAGCGTGGTGCTGCTGGATAACTCGGCCGCTGGCTATCAGTACGAGCCTGGCGACGACACCCGGTCGCCCGTCGCTCTGACGGCGCATTTCTGGACCTATCGGCTCGACCCGGAACGCCTCCTGTGCGGCCCGCGGCTCGCCTTCGCACGGACCGGGTTCATAGCGCGAAGTCCCGAGGTGATCGACCAGCCTCACCACGTGCGGATCCACAAGCTGGCGAACGGCGATTTCCTGCTCAGGAACGGGCCGCGGGCGTGGTCGTCGTACTACG
>CAMDCH010000193.1:0-5390 GCA_945889655.1 bacterium HR33 | reverse complement strand
ATGTCACGCGCGTCGGTCCGGTCATACTTGAGCACCCCGACCAGGTCCGCATGGCCCGGCCGCGGGCGCTGAAGCTTCCGCCGCCGCTCCACCCCGGGGGCATCCGGCTCGGCGGACATCACGTCCACCCAGTTGTCCCAGTCCCGGTTACGGACGACCAGCGTGATGGGCGAGCCAATCGTTTCACCCGCACGCACGCCGGAGAGGATCTCGACCTCATCGGTTTCGATCTTCATCCGCGCGCCGCGGCCGTAGCCTCCCATGCGCCGCTTGAGATCGTGGTTGATCTCCTGCGCCGTGATGGCCAGGCCCGCCGGAATCCCCTCCAGGATCGCCGTCAGCGCCTTACCGTGTGACTCTCCAGCTGTCGTAAACCGTATCACGCTTCTCGTTTCCCGTTTCCCGCTTCCCCGTCAATCACGGAGGCGTCGAATCTGATCCGTAAATGGCAAGCCCGACCATCGGCCGGGCTCGCGCATCTCTGACTGAACCTGCAAGTCGGCCTATCGCTTGGACTTGATCGGTACGCCCCAGCCCGCGGCCTGCCAGCCCTTGATCGGGTAGGTGTTGGTAATCGCGGGCAGCCGGACCGTCACCACGCCCCTGGCCGTCACGCCCACGAGGATCTGCTCACCCGAGAGGAGCTTCGCCACGCGCAGCGGGCCCGTGATCGGGTCGCGCACGGCCACCGAGGCCACCGGTTCGTAGAAGTACGTGTCGAAGGCATCGATCACCGCGTCCGGCCGCGCCACGAACACCAGTCGGTCGTTGGGGCTCAGGGTGCCGCCGAACAACGGCGTGCCTGCGACCGTCGCGTCGAACTTGTGGTCGAAGTTGAGGTCCATGCCGGCGTTATCACCCGCCACGCCCAGCAGGCCCATCAGCCGCAGTCCCTCGTTCAGGACGTAGACCGAATCGGCCCGGATGAGGTTGGTGAGGCCGTTGAAGTTCGTCGCGATCGAATTGACACCGGTAGCCGTGTTACTGATGAAGTCCCGGACCCGGATCGCCGGCGAAATGCCGTTATCGCGCTCGAGCGGCCCGGTGAATGTCACGGTCACGCCGCCGGTGCCCACGATGTTGCCCGTGCACGTGCCGATGGTGAGGCCCGGCGTGCTACTGTACCCGATGGCCCGGGCAAAACCACGCACCGGCGTACCTACCCCGCCCTCGCCGATCAGCGCGTGCGTAAAGTTGCCGGAGTTCCGCACGAATGTGGTATCGAGGAACGCCAGCTCCTTCAACGTCACCATCACCCCGCAGGCCACTGACAGGACCGTGTCCGCGGCGAACGACGGGCCGCGGTCCACCAGGATCTGCAAGCTGTCTGCTTCAGGCGTCGGCGATACCTGGGCGTGCTCCCAGAAGAAGTGCGACTGCTGCATCGCCGGGTTCATGTTCTCCCAGCGCATCGTGCCACGGCCGCCGAAGTCACCGGTCTGCGCCGGGCTAGGCGTCGGCGTGGTCGAATAGACCGCGTAGATGGCGTTGGCTGGACACGCGGTGCCGCCCGCTGGGCGGCAGGTCATGGCCAGGTACTCGGGCCGGTCCGAGAACTCGAACTCGGTGAACTTGATGACGATCTGGTTCGTCGCCGAGAGCTCGGTGTGCACCGTCTGGATCAGGAAGTTGGGCAACGCGTGCCGGCGGCGCTCGCGGCGGGCCACGAGGTCCACCACGGAGAGTGTCGTGCCGCCCGAGTTGGCCACCACGACGGTATCGGCGTTGTTGCCCAGCGTGTCGCGGGGCCACAGGCCGATACCCCAGGGGCGGGAGCCCACGGAGATCGGCGTCTTGAAGGATGTATCGGTGACGCTGAAGATCTCGAGACGATTCAGGAGCACGTTCGTCAGGTAGATCTCGTTCAGATTCCGGTTGAATATCCCGTCGGCCACCCGGCCACCGTTGGGCAGCGGCTTGGTGATACCGTTGACCACCGTGATCGTGTCACGGAAGATCGCGGACGCCGGCGTCGGCCCAACCACGGCTTCGCTCCGGTTGCCGGCTGCGTCCACCGCGAACGCGCGAATGATGACTTCCTGCGGGAACGTGGCGAACGCCGGCCCACGCAGGTCCAGGTTGAACTGCTGCGCCACGTCGGTCAGCGAGCCACTGCCGTTAACCGAGTCGCCGCCCACCTGAACGCCCGTGGCGCGGTTAAAGACCTCGAACCCGAGCTTGGTGATGCCGCTCGGGTCTGTCGCGCGCACCGTGATGGAGTCACGGACCTCGACCCGCTGCCCGACGGTGAATGAGACCAGCGGTGGCGTCGCGTCCGACGCGACCGACTGCACGGTAATGAGCGTCGTGGGCGTCGTGACGCGGCGGCCGCTCGAGTCCTCGGCGAATCCCGCCAGCGTGAAGTTTCCCGAGGTCACGGCCGCCGGCACCGTCATGGTGTCGGTGAAGACGACGGTATCGGGCAGGCCTGGGGGCGGGATCAGTATCGAGTCGGAGCCTGTCACGACCCCGGCCGCAATCCAGCCGATCTTCTTGATGCCGTCCTTCTGGTTCGCCTGCACAACGATCAGGACGTCCTTGCCGGACGAGGCCACGGAGTTCGGCAGCGGGCGGAACAGCTGGACGATGAGCGCGTCGACGTTGGTCAGGTAAACGGAGTCCCGCGCGACCGAGGTATTGTTGTTGCCGTCGGTCGCGGTGACGCGGATGTACACGCGGCCGCCGGCGGTCGTGTTGTTCGGGAACGTCACGTTGACCGGCAGCGTCGTGGTGGTGACCGCGGTCCGGAAGATGGAGTCCACCGAGCCCGTAAAGCCGCCCGTGAAGACGATCGAAATCTGCTTGAGTCCGAGGTTGTCCGCGGCCGAGACCGTGAACCCCAGTCCAGACTTCACGTCCATCGTGTCGCCCTTGGTCTTGGCGATGGACACGATCGGGGCGGTCTGGTCACCGTCGAATACCGACACGAGCCTCTGTTCGCTGCATGCCGTGAGCATCACGCCGGCGACGAGCGCCAGCGCGAAACGCGCTCCCTGCGAAAAGCCGGAACGACTCGAAGCGTTCACTGACCGCCCGCCGTTGCGGTAACCGGGTTCTTGATGATGTGCGGCGTGACCAGGATCAGGAGATCGCGCCGGCGCTCATCCCGGGACGTGAATCCGAAGATGCGTCCCACGATGGGCAGGTCCACAAGAAATGGGATGCCGCTTTTCGACACCGTGACGCTAGTCACAGTGAGCCCGCCGATCACTGCCGTCTCACCGTCACTGACCAGCAGCTGGTTCGTGGCTTCCTGCGTCTGGAACGTGAAGCCCACGTCCGAGGGCGCAGCCTGGATCGACGAGTTCTCGGCGTGCAGCGTCATCAGCACGCGATTGTTGTTCGTCACGTGCGGCGTCACGGTCAGCGTGATGCCGGTCGGCTGGATGCTGGTGGTCGCGCGCGGCGCGCCGGTGCCGGCCCCCTGCCCGGAGCTCGCGTCGATCACGCGGATCGGCGTCTTCTCACCCACGAGAATCTGCGCCTGCGTGTTGTCCAGCGCCGAGATGAGTGGCTCGGCCTGCAAGTCCGCGAGGTCCACCTGCTGGAGCGCCTCGACGAACGATGTCAGGTTGAAGTTGCCCAGCGCGGTCGCGAAGATGAGCCGCAGGGCCGGCGTGGCCACGGCCTGCTCGGCGTTGGCCAGCGCGGACAGCGCGTTGCCGCCCAGGTCGATGATGTTCTGCCCGGGGTCGAAGCTGTTAGTGGCGCGCAATGCGTCAGGCACGCCGTCGCCGTCGGTGTCCACCGGCTCGGCGCTCGCCGGGTCGGGACGCTGCACCAGCTGGTTGAAGAACTGGCGCTGCGTGCCAAGATCGTAGCGCACGCCCAGGTTCTCGATGTCGGTCCGGTTGACGAAGATGAGCTTCGCCTGGATCGCCACCTGCGCGGTCTCCTTGTCGAGCTGGGAAACGAAGGCGGTGTCGGTCGCGATCCGGCTCTCCACATCCTGGATGATCAGGCTGTTCGTCGCCGTATCCGCGGTGACCTTGCCGCGCTTCGAAATGATGCCACCGACCGACGAGACCAGCGACGCCGCACGGGCGTAGTTCACGGGCCGGAGCACGGTCCGGAGAGGCTCCAGCGAGTCCCGCGCGGCCAGGGCCGCCTTGCTCTGGATCCGGATAATGCCCGGCGGATCCTCAAGAGGGGCGAGTCCATGCTGGTCGAGAATCACCTGGAGGGCTACGTCCCAGGGCTGGTTGGTGATCGATGCCACGATACGTTCACCGCCTACGCCCTGGCCAAGAACCACCGACTTGCCGCTGAACCGCGCGAACTGGTCGGCCACTTCTGCGATGGAAGCGGAGTCGAACGCGACAGAGACCACCGGCTGCTGCGATCCCTGCTGGGCCGCGCGCGGCGCCATGGTCGTCCCAACCGGCATCGGCGGGGCGACCGCGGGAGCCGGGGTCACCGGCTGGGCGCGGACCGGCGCTTCCTCGCGGAACGAGGTGGCCAGCGCCGCGGGCGCCACCGACGACCAGGCCGCGAAGCCTCGGTCGGTGCCGATCGCGATGCGGACGGCGTCGTCCGCGTGCTCGAGGCGGTAGTCCTTCAGCGACTCCATCTCGAGGACGACGCGGACCACGTCCGGAGAGAACTGGGAATAGCGGATATTGAGAATCCCGCCCCGGTTCACGCGGTCGTAGAGGATCCCGCGGGAGCGCAACGTCGCGCCCTTCACGTCCACCACCAGGCGGGCCGGGTCCTTGAGTGTGAAGTCCGTCACCTGGACGCCGCCGCGCACGTCGATCACGACGTTGACGCTGCCGGCGCCGGGAAGGACGCTGACCCCGGTGACTTCACCAGGGCCACCAAGGACGCGGGGCGCCGCAACGGCGAGCCCAACGGCCACGAGTAACCAGGACTGCTTCATGGTGTCTCCTCCAGCTTGCCACGGCGCAGCGGCAGGACGACCTGCCGCTCGACGCCGAACTCATCGAGGGTAACGACGACCGCATTGTCCCGGATCTCTATCACCTTCATCCGGCCCAGTTCGTCGCCTCGACGGATGGAATACCGCTTGCCCTGCGCGGTGTCCCGGAGGACAGCCACGCTGCGGGCGGGATAGGTCGCGTCGAACGTGATGCCAGCGACCCGAAGATCGGTAACGAGCGGCCGGACGTCGGCCGACTTGAGCAGTGAGAGAAACGGATCACGACCCGCGCCCCGGTAGGAAAAGATTTCCCGCTGGAGCTGGGTCGAATCGCCCGAGGACGTGGGCGCGGTGTCGGTGGGCTGGGCGTCGGCCGTGGCCGCGGGCCGCGGCTGGCGCACCACCGCACCGGGGGCCGCCGCTTCCTCGTCGCCGCCGGAGCAGGCCGTGGCCACGCAGAGAACCGCGATCAGCCGGACAAGACGCGGGGAGAGAATCACTCGCCGCCGCC
>CAMDCH010000192.1:0-5401 GCA_945889655.1 bacterium HR33 | reverse complement strand
ACCCGGACATCGACGTACGGGTCGAATCGATCGACATGTAGGTCTGGTCAGGGCGCTGGAAATAGTGCGCCGCCGACCGCTGCGTCCGGAGGATTGCCGCGGCGGTGCCGTTCACCTGGGTACCCAGGATCTTGGCATCGTACTCGTAGGAGTCCTTGGCGAAACGCCCGCGCACATCCATGCCGCCGGAAAAAGCGGTGCGGTGCAGCACCGGGGCGAATGCCGGGTCATCGAAATCCCGCACCATGCCGGTCGCTATGCCGCCATACGTCAGGCGTCCGTTAGACGAGGTCCTCTGCGCCCGTACCACGCTGTAGCTGGTGAGCGGCTCGACGACCGATTCGCCCATGGTGGCGCCGGCGGGGTTTAGAATGTCCGCGTTTTCCTTGGCGGTCATCGCCTGCGCCGCGCCGAGGGCCCACCCTTTCCCCAGCTGACCGGTGATCTTGGCTGCCCCGAGAATAGTCGTCTCATGGGGCACGGCAGCGAAGTTGCCGCCGGTGCTGGGCGAAAGCTGCGGGCTCCGACCGATGCGCCGTGTGTATACCAGCCCTTCATCGCCACCGGAGCCGCTCCCGAAGCCGAACCGCAGCAGGTCGGTTCCCTCGACGAAGAAGGGACGCTTTTCCGCGAAGAAATTCTCGAACCCCGACAGATTGACCACGGCAGCGTCCGCTTCGACCTGGCCGAAGTCGGGATTGATGGTGACGTCCATCGTCAGGCCGCTCGTCAGTCCCAGCTTCACATCAGCGCCGGTGCGCAACTGCGAGCTGGGGCCCGAGAGCGGATCGTTCGCTATGGTCGGTTCCAGCTGCCGGCTGCCGGCCGTGTAAGGGAGCAGCTCCATCCGGCGCGGCGTCGGAAGACTGCGGAGCCCGACCAGCTCGCCATAGTGCGAGACCTCGCCCGCCTGGTCCTGCGGGACGAACGGCCAGTTGGATTCCTCGTTCTTGCGCTTGATGACCCGTCCCACCCGCAGGCCGAACGACTGGCGCTCGCTGTGGGGGAAGCGGAGCTGCGAAAACGGAATCCGCAGCTCTGCGCTCCAACCGTCCGGCGTCATGCTGGTGGCCCAGTCGTAGACCGGATCCCAGGTGTCGTCCCGGCGGGCACCATCGTCGTAGACGAAGACATCCCCTCGCGAGCCGGCGGGATTGATCGTGAACTGGTAGGCCGTCCGCCGGTCGTGGTAGGTGTCCAGGTAGACGTGGACGTAGTCGGAGCTTACGTCTTCGTCTCGGCGCACCAACGGCCCGAAGACCTTCGACGGCTCGGAGTCGTACGCCTTGATCGCGACGAACAGCTCATGGTCGGTGTAAAGGAAGCGCACCTCGGTCGGCTCACTCGCGGGCGCGCCTTCGTTCGGGACCTTCTGCCGGAACTCGGTGATGGCAGGGGCCGTTTGCCAGATCGCTTCGTCCACCCGTCCGTCGATCACCGGCGAGTTCCCTTCGAGGCGCACGGCTTGCGCCTCCTGGGCCCCGACGGCAGGGGGGCCTTGGAAGCGCGCGCCCTGCGCCTCCTGGGCGAGCAAGGTGCCCGTGAGGCTGAGCCCCAGGACGAGGAGCGGGAGAATCTTCGAAAGAATTCGCATCAGAGTCCTATCCAGTAGGCGACTTTGACGGCGAGCACATGGCTCCCCGGTACGTTGAAGGCATTCCCCAGATCGCGTGCGGCGTCCAGATGACCGTCCAGCTCTTCCCGCGCCCGGCTCTGGTTCCAGACCAGGTACAGCGTGGACCCCGGACGGAACTCCCACCGCAAGACCAGGTTGCTGCGAAGCGTGATCGTCGTGGCCTCGGGATCGGCAAAGCCGAATTCGGATATGCCGTCCCGGTTCGCATCGACACGGGCCTGTGTGCCGGGTCCGGACCGGGTCAGCCGATCGGGAAGCAGCATGTCCCACTGCGCCACGTAGCCGCTCGCCGAGCGCGGCGCGCCCACGAACTTGAACTCGGAGTAATGCCGGGCCGAGGCGAGCGGCTCCAGGTAGAGCTGCAGGGAGAGCCGGGGCGACAGCGTCACCTCCGAGCGAATCGTCGCCGCCGCCTCCGTGCGCTTGAGCCGAGCGAGCACGTAGCGCGCCGTGCCCAGGGCCGTGCCGCTCGCCACGTACTGCCGGTCGCCGCCAGTCCAGCCGAACCGCCCCGCGAGCGACAGGAAGACGGGGCCAGACGGCCGCCAGCGGACACCGTTGGTCAGCGTCAGCTCGCGCTTGTCGCTCTTGGCCTCGATGGTCGAACGCCAGTTCAGCTCGTAGACAAACGATCGCCGGGGATCCGAAGTGACGGTCCCGTTGATGTGGCCGTGGGCGGGGACGTCGATCGCCGGACCACCACGCAGGCCGCGAACATCCACGTGCACCGGCTCGAACTGGAGACTGGTATTCCAGGTCCAGTAGTTGCGGAACTGACCATCAAAATTGAGGTCGGTGGTGGAGCTGCCCAACTCCCATCCCCAGGTCGAAGAGGCATCCTGCCCGGCCTTGATTTCCAACCGGCGAAACACCCTTCCGGGCTTGAGCCAGCGGAACTTGACGTTCAACTCCCCGGTGTGCTGATCGGCCACGCGCTGGAATCCAAAGTCGTTGACCTCGAACCCGGGACTGCGCGTCGCATAGACGGCATCCCAGGTCATGAACCCCACCGCACGGCGGACGCGGCCGATGGCAGCGAATCCGGAGAGCGAGGTACGGGTGGGATCGATCGCGGCGTACGTCTTGCCCGGCCGCTGCATGTAGCGGGCGGACGCCTGCTGGGTGCGGGTGATGGCCGCCGCGGATCCCTCGACCCGTGAGCCACTCACCGCCGAGGTGAGCTCATAGACGTCACCACCGAACCTCCAGCGCAGGTCCGCCCCACCGCTGAACGCCCGCTGGTGGAGCACGTTGAACGCCGGCTCGTCCATGCTGCGGAACACGCCGGTGCCGATCGCACCGTAGGCAAGGCGCCCTTGGAGGGTGTTCCGCTGGATTCGCAGCGCGCTGTAGCTGGTCAGAGGCTCGGCCGCCACGGCGGCTGGTACACCGGCCGCGCTGACGGTCGCCACGTTCTCCTTTTGGGTCACGCCCTGAAGGAGACCGAGCGCCCACCCGTTGCCGAGCTGACCGGTGAGCTTGGCCGCGCCGAGGATCGTGGACTCGAACACCGAGTCCACCCGGCCTCCTGAGCCGCTCGGCGTGAGCTGCGGGGGCCGTCCGATGCGACGGGTGTAGACCAGCGGCTCTTCCCCCTGGCGCGCGGGCAGGAGCACCCGGAAGAGATTCGTGCCCTCGACAAAGAACGGCCGCTTCTCGGGAAAGAATGTCTCGAAGTCCGTCAGGTTGACTACCGACGGATCCGCCTCGACCTGGCCGAAGTCCGGATTGACGGTCGCGTCGAGCGTGAGACCGCTCGTGATGCCCACCTTGGCATCCATGCCGATACGTGCGGCACCTTCGGTCGACCGCGCCGTGCGAATGCGGGTGTTTCCACCGGTGTATGGAAGCAGCTCGAGCCGGCGGGGCGCGGGAACGCGGGAAAGGCCGACCAGGCTGCCGTAGCGTGACACCTCACCCGCCTGGTCCCGCGGCACGAAGGGCCAGTTCACTTCTTCGTTCCGGCGGTTGATGAGCCTCTTGACCCGGAGACCGAACGTGAGCTGTTCCTGCGAGGGGAATCGGAGCTGCGAAAAGGGAATGCGCAGCTCGGCACTCCAACCCAGCGAGTCGGTTCGCGTGGCCCAGTCGTAGACCGGGTCCCACGAATTGTCGCGCCCTGCGCCGTCCTCATAGATGAACACGTCGGCCCGCGCTCCGGATGGATTCACCGTGAAGGCGAAAGCCGAGCGCCGGTCGTGGTAGGAATCGATGTAGAGGGTAAACTCGTCGGCGGCTACTTCCTGGTCGCGGCGCGTAAGGCGCCCGACCACGCGGCCGGGCTCACGATCGAAGCCTCGCAGCGCCACATACAAGTCGCGGTCGGTATACAGAAACCGCACCTCGGTGGATTCCGACGGTACGGCCCCTTCAACCGGGTTGGTCTGGCGGAAGTTGGTGAGCGCCGGGGCCTCATCCCACGCCGGGTCATCAACGCGCCCGTCGACGGTGGGCACGGCACCATTTGCCCGCACAGCCGTCGCCTCATCTGCGGCCGTGACGAACGGCGCCGAAGGCCCAGGGTTCTGGGCCATCTGGGCCTGCGCAAACAACACCCGCGGGACGGTCAGGACGACCGCCGCGAGCCCGACGAACAGCCGCATGTAGGCCTCGTACAACGGGTTTCAACTATGGAAGGGGTTTCGGGCTTACAATATATGGACCCGATCCCCGGACGTCATGCCTCAACCGCTCTCCACCTATCTCTTCGACCTCGACGGCACCCTCATCGACTCGGTCGACCTCATCATGAAGTCCTTCCGGCATACCATGATCGCCCACCGGGGCGAGGCGCCGCCCGAAGAGGTCTGGCTCCGGGGCCTCGGCACGCCCCTCTGGAGCCAGCTCAAGGAATTCAGCAGCGACCAGGAGGAGGTCAACGCCATGGTCGCCACGTACCGTGAGTTCAACCACGCCAACCACGACACGATGGTCCGGCCGTACCCGGGCGTGCTGGAGACCATCCGGACGTTGAAGGAGGGCGGTAAGGCGCTGGGCGTGGTGACGAGCAAGATGCGGGCGGGCACGGTGCGAGGACTCACCTGCTGTGGCCTGGACGAATTCTTCGACATGCTGGTCGGCGCGGACGATACCGACAAGCACAAGCCGGACCCCACTCCAGTATTGGTGGCCATCGAAAGGCTCAACGCCGACCCCGCCACCACGATCTTCATCGGCGATTCACCCCACGACCTGGCTTCGGGTCGAGCGGCGGGTATCAGGACCGGCGCGGCTCTCTGGGGACCGTTCCCGAAGGAATGGCTGGAGAAGCACGAACCGGACTACTGGCTGGAAGGCCCCGGCCAGATTCTGACCCTACGATAGCTGCACCGGCCCTCTCTACTTGCTATCGCCTCTTCGCGGGCCGGCGATCTCACCCCCCAGGAGCATACCCCAGGGCTGAAGCGACTCGGTCCGATCCAGGATCACCTTGGCAATCGCCACGGCGGGGATGGAGAGAAACATCCCCGACAGGCCCCAGAGAAAGCCTCCCCCGACGACTGCGACGACGGACACCAGCGCGTTGATGCTGACGCGCGACGCGACGACCTTCGGGACGATGAGGTTATTGTCGAGAACCTGGATGAGCGTGAAGGCTCCAATGACACCCACGGCGTACCAGGGGGAATCCTTGGTGATCAGGGCCATGACGGTGGGCAGGACGCCGCCGATGAAGATCCCGATGTAGGGGATGAGATTGAGTACCGCGGCCATGACTCCGAAGAGAATCGCGTATTCCACGCCGAGCAGCATGAGGGCGGCACA
>CAMDCH010000191.1:0-5402 GCA_945889655.1 bacterium HR33 | reverse complement strand
GTGGCGCGTTCGCCACAATGCAGGGATTGTTGGGGGTATGGGCGGACTTGCCCGGCCCGCGCCGTCCCCCTCTCTTTCTCGTCGTATCGACTGCCAGTAGCAAGACTTCCCGGAGGACGAATGCGCTGCATCGCCGTCGCGTTGGGCCTGACCGCCGCTGCTTCAAGCCTCGCCGCCCAGGTCACTGTTCAGGTGCCCCGCCAGCTGACCCCCGCGGACTACTCGCGGGCCGAGAAGTACATGAGCTACAACGCGGCCCCGCTGGTCTACGGAACAGGCGTGCGGCCCACCTGGCTCCCCAACGACCGGTTCTGGTACCGGAACACGATCGCCCAGGGAGCGGAATTCCTGGTGGTCGATCCCGCGGCGAAGACGAAAGCACGGCTGTTCGACCACGCTCGGCTGGCCACGGCGCTCTCCGCCGCGGCCGACTCTACTTTCGATCCCTTCAAGCTGCCGTTCACCACGCTCGAGCTCTCCGCCGACGGCCGGATGCTCACGGTGACCGCCCGCACGAAGCCATGGACCTGCGACCTCCAGGCCTATACCTGCGCCGCGGCGGCTCCCAAACCTGCCGCACCCCGCAACTCGGTGTTGTCGCCCGACGGCAAGCAGGCCGCCTTCATCAAGAACTGGAACCTGTATGCGAAGGAGCTTGCCACCGGGAAGGAAACCCAGCTCACCACCGACGGCGTGAAGGATTTCGGCTACGCGACCGACAACGCCGGCTGGGCGGAGAGCGAACGTCCGGTCATCCTCTGGTCACCGGACTCGAAGAAGATCGCCACGTTCCAGCAGGACGAGCGCAATGTGGGTGAGATGTACCTCGTGAATAACACGCTTGGTCATCCCACGCTGAAGGCCTGGAAATACCCGCTGGTCGGCGATACGGCGCTCGCCATGGTGCACCGCGTGATCATCAACGTGGACGTGCCGAAGGTGATCCGCCTCCAGATGCCGGCCGATTTCCACCGGTCCACCACCTGCGACCACATCTCCTGCGGCGGTGTCCTGACGGACGTGGAGTGGTATCCCGACGGCTCGCGGCTGGCGCTGGTCTCCACCTCGCGCGACCACAAGGAAGCCAGGCTGCGGGACGTGGACGCCGTGACCGGCGCGGTGCGCGACGTGATGACCGAGACCGTGGCGGACTTCTTCGAGTCGGGCCGCGGCCGGGTGAACTGGCACATCCTCCCGACCACGAAGGAATTCATCTGGTACTCGTCCCGTGACGACTGGGGCCACCTGTACCTGTTCGACTACACGACGGGGAAGCTCAAGACCCAGATCACCAAGGGTCCCTGGAATGTTCTCCAGCTGCTCCGGATCGACGAGAAGACCCGCACGCTCTATTTCACCGGCAGCGTGCGCGAGGCAGGCGATCCATACTACCGGCATTTCTACTCGATCAGGATGGACGGCACTGGACTGGCGCTGCTTGCACCGGAGAACGCCGACCACGACATCAACCTGGCGCCCTCGGGCGCGTTCTTCACGGACGTCTACTCGACGCCCGACACGCCGCCGGTCGCGCTGCTGCGCGACGCGATGGGAAAGACGGTCCTGCCGCTCGAGAAGGCTGACATCTCGAAGCTCGTGGCTACGGGCTGGACGGCACCCATGTCGTTCACGGTCAAGGCGCGCGATGGGAAGACGGATCTCTACGGGCTCCTGTTCAAGCCGTCCAACTTCGATTCCACGAAGCGCTACCCGGTTGTCAACAACATCTACCCGGGGCCGCAGAGCGGCAGCATCGCTGGGCGGAGCTTCAATCCCGCCCGCGGTGATCTCCGCGCGCTGGCGGAGCTGGGGTTCATCGTGGTGCAGATCGATGCGATGGGGACGCCTGGGCGGTCGCACTCGTTCCACACGGCGTACTACGGCAACATGGGCGACAATGGTTTGCCCGACCAGGTCGCCGGAATGAAGGAGCTGGCGGGGCGCTACAAGTGGATCGACCTCGACAAGGCGGGGATCTTCGGCCACTCGGGCGGCGGGTATGCGACTGCGGGCGCGATGTTCCGCTATCCCGACTTCTTCAAGGTCGGCATTTCCGAGGCGGGAAATCACGACCAGCGTGAATACGAAGACGACTGGGGTGAGAAGTACCAGGGGCTGCTGGTGACCAATGCCGACGGGACGACGTCCTACGACAACCAGTCGAACCAGAACCTGGCGAAGAACCTCAAGGGCAAGCTGCTGCTGGCGCACGGGACGATGGACAACAACGTGCCCCCGTACAACACGCTGATCGTGGTGGATTCGCTGATCAAGTACAACAAGGATTTCGACCTGCTGATGCTCCCCAACCGGAATCACGGGTTCGGAGGCGAGGACTACATGGTCCGCAAGCGGTGGGACTACTTCGTGGAGTTCCTGATGGGTGCCAAGCCCCCGCGTGAATACCGGATGCGGCAGACGCCGCCGATCCCATGACCGAGCCCGGCAGCGACGCCCCGACTCCTCCGCCGCCAATCGCGGAATCGCCGCACCCGAAGCGCCGCTTTGGCTGGAAGTTCAAGGCGGCCGTGGCCGGCGTGCTCCTCCTCCCCGTCGTGGTGGTCGGCCTCTGGATATTCAGCTCGTTTGCCTGGAGCTACTCGGAGGGGGAGCGGGCGGGCTACGTCCAGAAGTTTTCGAAGAAGGGCTGGCTCTGCAAGACGTGGGAAGGCGAGCTGGCGATGGTCGCCGTTCCCGGCTCGAACCCGGAGAAATTCTTCTTCACCGTTCGCGACGATGCAGTGGCCCAGCACGTGAACCAGACCATGGGACAGCGTGTGAGCCTGAGCTATCAGCAGCACAAGGGACTGCCTACCACGTGCTTCGGCGACACGGAGTATTTCGTCAATAGCGTGAGGCCCATCCCATGAAGGTGCGAGGCACCTCGCACCTGCGTCAATGATCCCGAACTACATCGGCGGCCGCTGGGTTGCCGCCTCTTCTCAGCAGTCGCTCCCGGTGGTGAATCCTGCCACGGGCGAGCTCCTTGGTCATGTCCCCCTGTCTACCCGCGACGATGTCTCTGCGGCTGTTTCTGCGGCATCGCGGGCCTTTGCTGAATGGAGCGCCGTGCCGGTCCTCGAGCGGGCCGCTGTGCTGTTCCGTCTGCATCAGCGGCTGGAACAGCACCAGGACGAGCTGGCCGAGGTCCTGACGAAGGAGCACGGCAAGACGCGGGCGGAATCCGTGGGTGAGATCCGGCGCGGGCTCGAGAGTATCGCGCACGCCTGCTCGATTCCCACCCTGATGATGGGCGAGACGCTGGAGAACATCGCGCCCGGCATCGACTGCGAGACCGTGCGGCAGCCACTCGGCGTCTTTGCGGCGGTGACCCCGTACAACTTTCCGATCATGATCCCGCTCTGGTTCTGGCCGGTGGCCGTCGCCACCGGGAACACCGTGGTCCTGAAGCCAAGTGAGCGGGATCCCCTCACGCACCAGCACGTGGTGGACCTCGCGGCCGAGGCCGGATTGCCGGCCGGCGTGCTCAACGTGGTGCACGGAGACCAGTCGGTGGTCCAGGCCCTGATCGAGCATCCCGAGGTGAAGGGCGTCTCTTTCGTGGGTTCCAGCGCGGTGGCCCGGAGCATCTACGCCGCGGCCGGCGCCCAGGGCAAGCGGGTGCAGGCGTTGGGTGGCGCCAAGAATCACATGATCGTGCTCCCCGATGCCGACATGGATGCCGCGGCGGATGCGGTCGTGTCCTCGGTCTACGGTGCCGCCGGCCAGCGCTGCCTCGCCGGCAGCGTGGTGGTAGGTGTCGGCGAAGCGTACGCACCTGCCCGCGAGCGCATCCTGGACGGGGCCGGCTCACTCAGGCTGGGCTACGGGCTGGAGGACGGCGTGGACATGGGCCCGGTGATCTCGCGGCCGCATCGGGATCGCGTGGCTGATTACGTGACCGCCGGCGAGCGCGACGGCGCGACCCTGGTGCTGGACGGTCGTTCGGCGAAGGTCTCCGCGCACCCCTCGGGACACTGGTTTGGCGCGACGGTGTTCGAGAACGTGCACCCGGACATGTCGATCGGGCGGGACGAGATCTTCGGACCGGTGGTCGGCATGACCCGCGCCGAGACGCTCGAGGATGCAATCGAGCTGGTGCACCGCAACCCGTACGGAAACGCCATTTCCCTGTTTACCACGTCCGGCGCGGCGGCGCGCGAGTTCCGTTTGCGCGCCGGCATCAGCATGATCGGCATCAATGTCGGGGTCGTGGCCCCAATGGCATTCTTCCCATTCGGCGGCTCGCGCGGCTCCTTCTTCGGCGATCTTAAGGCGCAGGGGAGAGACGCGATTCAGTTTTACACCGACGCCCGAGTTGTGATATCACGATGGTAAGAAGTGAGAAGTAAGAAGTGAGAAGTGGCTCCCAGTCACATTCTCCTTCTCACTTCTCACTTCTCACTTCTCACTCTGAAGGAGCTGCCCATGAGTACCGGAATTACCCCATCTACTGACGCTGCCGCGGTGAAGCAAGGCTGGAAGGACTTCATCGTCCCCGCCGCCGCGCCGTACTACAAGGACCCGCTGGTACTGGTCGAAGGCAACGGCTCGCTGGTCACGGATGCGGAGGGACACGAGTATCTCGACTTCTTCTGCGGGATCCTGACCACCGGCATCGGCCACTGCCATCCCGAGGTGGTTGAGCGGGTGCGGGAGCAGGTCGGGCGCCTCGGCCACACGTCCACGCTCTATCTCACGGAACCCATCGTCAACGCGGCGCGACGGCTGGCGTCCATCGCTCCCGGTGGCCTGCGCAAGACATTCTTCACCAATAGCGGCACGGAAGCAGTCGAGACCGCAATCGCGATGGCCCGGATGTTCACCGGCCGCGACGAGATCATCACGCTCCGCTACGCGTATTCGGGTCGGAGTGCACTGGGCACATCGCTGACCGCTATGAGCGGGTGGACGCCGCTCGGATCGTCGGTGCCGTACGTCAAGCACGCGCTCTCTCCGTATCCCTACCGCACGCCGTTCGAGGGCACGCCTGAGCAGCTGGCCGAGAAGTACGCGCGGGACGTGGAAGAGGTCATCGCGACCTGCACCAACGGGAAGCCGGCGGCCTTCTTCGCCGAGACCATCCAGGGTGCCGGCGGCTACATCGTCCCGCCGCCCGGATACTTCAGCCGCGTGGCTGAGATCATCCGCAAGGCGGGTGGCATCTTCATCGTGGATGAAGTCCAGGCCGGTTTCGCGCGAACGGGCGGCAAGTGGTTCGGCATCGAGCACTGGGGTGTGGAGCCGGACATCATGATCATGGCCAAGACCATCGCCAATGGTCTCCCGCTCGGCGCCACCATCGCCCGCGATGACATCGCGGCTGCGTGGAAGGGCAAGACGATTTCCACCTTCGGCGGCAACGCCATCAGCACCACTGCCATGGATGCGACCATCGAGGT
>CAMDCH010000190.1:0-5425 GCA_945889655.1 bacterium HR33 | reverse complement strand
CCTTGCCCGCCACATGGATCTCCACCATGCCGGTCCAACGCTCCAGGATCGAGCCGTCGGCCTGGCGGAAGCGCCATTGGCTGCGACGCTTGATTCCAAGGGAATCCAGGATAGCGGAGGGAATCCACGACAGCTCGGCACCGGTGTCCACCAGCACCGATTCCAGCGTCCGCCGTTCGCCCGGGCGGGCGGGGTTCTCAATTTGAACGGCTACGCGGAACGTGCCCATTGGATCAGTCATCGTAACCTCCCCGGAGAAGGCGAGCAGTACCGGAACCATGCGCCTCGTATCAAATCTACGCTCGGCCAGCGTGACGTCCTGCCGGTTGCATCCTGACACGTTCGGCGTCACTCTCTCGTATGACATACCGCGGTAATCCGACACCTCACAAGGAGAGCATGTGAAGCGCATGGTCGCAGTGTTTGCCCTCGTCATCCTGGTCCCGGTCATCATCGCCATCAACGGCTGCAACGTGGTTGGCGCCGGCCATGTCGGCGTGAAGATCAACATGACCGGTGACAACCGCGGCGTGGACCAGATCCCGCTGGTCACGGGATACGTGTTCTACAATCCGCTGACCCAGCGAGTGTTCGAGTACCCGACGTTCGTGCAGACCGCCGTCTGGGAGGGCGGGGAGCAGGTCAGCTTCAACACCAAGGAAGGCCTCGGGATCACCGGCGATATCTCGCTCAGCTATCAGCTCCTGGCGGACCGGGTCCCGGCGTTCTACGTGAAGTTCCGTTCCGATGACCTGTCCGGATTCACCCACGGATTCATGCGGAACGTGGCCCGCGACGTCTTCAACGAGGTGGGCGGGAAGTACGCGGTTGAGGACGTCTACGGACCCAAGAAGGACGAGTTCCTCCAAACCGTCCGCAAGGACATCAATGCGCAAATGGCATCCGTGGGAGTCGAGCTGCAACAGCTCGGATTCGTCGGCGCGCCGCGACTGCCGCCATTGGTGACCGAAGCGCTCAACCAGAAACTCCAGGCGCAGCAGATCGCCCTGAAGACCCAGAACGAGGTCCTGACCGCGACAGCCGAAGCGCAGAAAGCGGTGGCCAAGGCGAAGGGTGAAGCGGAAGCCAACCGCGTGCTGACCGCCAGCCTGACCCCGACGCTGCTCGAATGGCGCCGGCTCCAGATCACCGAGCAGGCGGTGGCGCGGTGGAACGGCCAGCGACCGCAGGTTGAAGGCGCGGGTACCGCCGGGATACTGCTGAATGTGGGGGCCGCCCCCCGCTAAATCGAAAACGTGACTCGAATCTGGGGCGGGAATCCCTCGACCGCCTCCCTCGTGACGTTCTGCATCCCCGACAGCCCCAGCACCTTGAGACTGGGCGCGGTGCGGAAAGCGGCAACCCCGGCGTTGGTCACGCCGGGGCAGCCGCCGAGGTCCACCGATTCCAGTCCCTTCATCGACGCCAGGACCTGCGGCGTGCGGTCCGTGATCCGCGTGTAGCTGGCGAAGTATTTCTTCAGGCCATCAAGGCCCGCGATGTGCTCGGTGGCGCGATCGCCCGTCTGCCGGCAGTACATGAGCACCAGCGATTCGAGCTTCCCGCACTGGCCGATGAAGCGGTACCCCTCATCCTGCACGTCCATCGGCATCAGCTCGCGGAGCGAGGGAAACCGGGGAAGGGCTGAGAGTCCGTCGTCCTTCACGTTGAGGCAGCTCACCGAGAGCGACCGCAACGCCGGCATGTCGGCCATGGCGGCAAAGCCGCGACTCCGCAGGTTGTGGCACCGGCGTCCCCAGATGTATTCGACCGTCCGGGATTTGCTGAGCGCCACGAATCCCTCGTCACCGGCCGAAGTGTCCTGGCACATCAGGAACTGGAGCGCCGGCATGCGCGCGATGTGAGGCATCGCCTCGTCGGTTGCATCGAAACCAAAAAAGCCGAGGTGGGGCAGGGACACGAGTGGCGGCAGGGCGGCCGCCGAAAGGCCAAGCTTGCTGTCCTCGATGTTGAGGCCGAAAAGCCCGTCGAGACCCGCCAGCCGAGCCATGCTTCGGTCATTGATGGCACCGCGAAGCATCAGGTGATTCGGCGATGACTCCGCGGACGCCAGCGCCAGTTCCGATTCGCCCCCTTGCCACTTCTTGAAGACCGGCAGGTCGTGCAACGCGGACAGGCCGGCGTCCGTCACCCCGTGACCAGTGAAGAAATGAGTCACCGGCTTGCCCGCGAGAACCCGGATCGCTCCGTCACCGGTCGCCGTGCCCCCGAGATCCACCCTCCGCAGCCGTTCGCACCGGGCAACGTGCGTGATCCCCGCGTCGGTGACACCGGTCCCGGAGAGATTCAGCACTTCCAGGTGTGGCAGCTCCGCGAGGAATTCCAGGTGGCGATCGCCGATCCCGGAGCCGCCCAGGTCCAGCTCACGAAGCTGTGTGAGGCGGGCCAGGTGTCGAAACCCCTGCTCGGTCAGCGCCTTGGTGCCGCCGAGATGGAGTGCGGTGATGTGGTCATAGCGGGCGAGTCGTGCCGCCATCTCGTCGGTGAGCTGGCCGGTCGCCGCGAATCCGGTCGCCTGCCGGTTCTCCAGCGCATCGAAGACGACGTTCCAGTCGCGGCTCCGCACCACCTCCGTGCGATTCTCCCCGACGGTAGACCCGTTGAACGCGAAGACGGGGTTCTTCGCGAGCGAAGACTGGTCCGCGGGCAAAGCGGCGACGTGCGTCGCCAGCGCCTCCCAGCTTTCGAATCCATTGCTGCGCGCAATCCACTTTCGGGCGTGATCCAGCGTGATGTCGATCTGTGCACCGCCCTCCGGTCCCTCGCCCTCGGCTGATTCCGCGCGGAGCCCCAGGTCCAGCTGGACGTATCGCCGCATGGGCTCCCACGCTCGGCGGTGCCACGTGTCGGCCCAGTGGCGCTGCATCGCCTCGGGCGTGCCGGTGCGATACGCGTCGAGCAGGTTCGTTGCCATCCGTTCGTAGCGAGCCACTCCCTGCGGGGGTGCGGTCTTCCCGAGGTGGTCCTTGAGCGCTGCCCACCCCTGGAACCCGAATTCGCGCGCCAGCGCATGCTGCACGTCGCGCAGCGTGGGTGACGCCGGGACGCTCGCGACCGCGCGCGCCAGGCGATCCCGTGCCTCAGCGACATTGTCGCGCAGAGACTGGAGCCAGCGCTTCGCTTCTTTCTTGAGACTCTCGAGGGAACTGCGAGGCGTGAGCTGCCTGCCGGACATGGGTCCTCCTCCCGTATCGCCTGTTGTCCGCTGACGCAGGCCGGAAGAAGGCTGGTCTCTCAGTTTTGACAGCAAATCGGGTGGGAGCAGGCTCCCTTGCCGCGGACCGGAGGCGCCCCGAGAGCGCGCTGAATGAACGGTGGCGGAGGAGCCTGCTCCTGTCAACGCTGTGCGTTACTGCCCGAAGACTTTTCCGATCTGTCCGACTTTCTTCTGGATCTTTCCGTCAATCTTCTCGGCAGTTCCTTCATCCATCAGGTCGGGGTCATTGGTCCGCCGGCCGATTCCTTCCTTGATCTTGCCTTTCACTTCGCGAAGCTTGCCTTTGACCTCGTTCTTCGTGCTGGGCTTCATGTCCTGCTCCCGGTTAAGTGGCCTTCCACAGACATTTTGGCTGCCTTCAGGACGTACCCGGGGTGGGTGGGCGCAGTTCCGATGTGCCCGGCGTCACACGGTGCGGGTCCCCCGCCGGACGGGAAGCCAATCCTTCTGGCGGTCCGGGCCGGGAACGGTAAATTGGGTTCTGCGTCCAGGTACCCTGCCAGAACCTCAATGGGGAGTCCAGCATGAGCCGTAAGGGTTTTACGCTAATCGAGCTGCTGATCGTGGTCGTGATCATCGGCATTCTCGCCGCTATCGCCATTCCGAAGTTCGCCAACACGAAGGAAAAGGCGTACCTGGCGACGATGAAGTCGGATCTGCGCAACCTGATCACGGCGGAAGAGGCGTATTTCGGTGACAACACCGCGTACACCACGGCCCTGCCCGCTGCGCAGTACGCGACGTCGACCGGCGTCACCGGCCCGACCATCACGGTCACCGGCAGCAACGTGACCGCGTATGTCGCGCATACGCAGACCACCCGCACCTGTGCGATCTACGTCGGGACGACCGCCCTGGCCCCCGCCACGAAGGAAGGCGAGCCGAAGTGCACGTGATGTAGCTCTCCGGAGTTCATGGAGTACGAAAGGCCACGCGGTGCGTGGCCTTTCCATTTCCCGGATGTCCTCATCCACTTGGCGCCCGGGCCGGGGGATGATATCCTGACGGTCAAAGGGTGAGAGGCGCACTACGCCCCATACCTCCCCAGGCCCACCCGCGATAAGTTTGGTAATGAGTCCGGGTGGTCGGTCGGTCCATCTCTGGCGTGCAGCCATTGCTTGTGCGCTCATTCTGCTCAACGGCCCCGCGCTCGTTGGTCTTATGCACTCCCACGCTGGCCACCACGATGGGCACGAGGTGGAAGTCGGGACGGTGACTTCCTTCGGGATGCATGAGACCGCAGCTAACTGCTCTGGATGCACCGACGTTTGCTCCCCGTCTGCCTGCGTCACCCACTGCTCCGCACTAGTTTCGCCGCTCGCCCAGCTTCTCACATCGAGCGGGAAGCCGACATCCCTTCCATTGCGCCGCACATTTGAGTCTTCCTACACCACCCTGATTCTGACTCCCCCCCCGAAGGTCCTCGCCTAGCTGCACCGTCGTTTCGTCGTCACAACTCACTAGCAGGAGAGGACCATGTCAAAAGGCGTACTCGCCGTTCTGGCGATTGTGTTGCTTGCCCACACGTCGCGAACCGCTGCACAAGTCGCCGTCTCGAACCCCATGGAAGCCCCGCTGGGGATTACCATGGCTCGGGACGGTTCAGGCACCGCGTGGCTGCCCGACGCTTCACCGATGTACGCGTGGCACCGCATGGCGGGATCGTGGATGCTGATGTTTCACGACAACGCCTTCCTGCAGTATGTCCGCGAAGGCAGTAACCGGGGGAGCAGTCAGTTTGGAAGCACCAACTGGGCAATGGGTATGGCGCGCCGTACGGTTGCCGGTGGGAATGTTACGTTGCGAGCGATGCTGAGCGCCGAGCCGGCGACGGTCGGCAAGTGCGGATATCCTGATCTCCTCGCGACCGGCGAACGGTGTAACGGTCTCCCGCTCCACGACCGCCAGCACCCCCATGATGTTTTCATGGAGATCGCTGTCGCCTACGACCGGGCCATCGCCGAGAACGTCGCAGTCCAGGTGTACGGCGGACCGGCGGGTGAACCTGCCCTCGGCCCGGTGGCCTTTCCCCATCGCATATCCGCGATGAGCAACCCCTTTGCTCCGATCAGCCATCATTGGCTGGACGCAACGCACATCGCGTTCGGCGTCGTCAGCGCTGGCCTGTACGGCCGCCGCTGGAAGCTTGAGGGATCCCTGTTCAACGGGCGCGAACCAGACGAGGCA
>CAMDCH010000189.1:0-5428 GCA_945889655.1 bacterium HR33 | reverse complement strand
AGGGCGAGGGGGGGAGTTTCATGACGGCGTGATAGGCGTCCTGGAGGTTCCCGCTCCGTTCCATCTCGGAGAAGAAACGGTCGCCCTGGATGCGAAGGCGCCTGAACTGCCACCACTTCAACACGATCAGGTACCACGTCACGAGGGAGAAGATGGCGAGTACGACGAGGACAACGCGGGTTTCGTTGCTGGAGGCAAGAACAAGCTGCCAGGGGGTTGTCGGAAGCGCGCTGCCCACCTGGAGGATCACGCCGCCTCCTGCGCCGCGATCCAGCGATAGGTCTCCGCGAGGCCCGTCGTGAGGTCGACTTCCGGCTTCCAGCCCCACTCGCGACCGATCCGCTGGGGGTCCACGGCGCTGCGTGCCAGCTCGCCCGCGCGGGCGGGCGCGAACTTTACCGGGACGGTGATCCCGGACGCCTTGAGCATCGTGGCCACGAGGTCGTTCACCGAAGTTTCCTTCCCCGTGCCGACGTTGAACGCCACCGAGTCGATGGTCCGGAGCGGGGGAAGTGCGCTCGAAGACGCCAGCACATTGGCCCGCGCGAGATCCTTGACGAAGACGTAGTCCCGGGTCTGCGAGCCGTCACCGAAGACCGTAACAGATTGTCCCTTCCTGAGACGGCTTCCGAAGATTGCGACAACCCCGGCCTCCCCCTCGGTGTTCTGCCGCGGACCGTACACGTTCGCATAGCGCAGCGAGACGACTTCGAGGCCATACAGGCCGTGATAGACCGCCAGGTAGTGCTCCGACGTGAGCTTGGACACGCCGTACCCCGACACCGGCAATTTCGCCGCGCCTTCCTTGTGCGGGAGGCGGTCGCTGTCACCGTAGACCACGCCACCGGAGCTCGCGAACACCACCCGCTTCACTTTCCCGGCGCGAGCACCTTCGAGCAGGTTGAGGAGCCCGAGGATGTTGACCCGGGCATCCAGCAGGGGATCGCTGACGGAGATCCGAACGTCGATCTGGGCCGCATGGTGGTTGAGGTGGGTGAAGCCTCCGGTCGCGAGCAGGGTCCGGGCGTCGGGCGACCCGATGTCGCCCTTCACGAACCTGGCGCCGCGCGGCACGTTCGATTCGCGACCGCTGCTGAGATTATCGAGGATCGTGACGTCGTAGCCAGCCGCCAGGTACGCGTCGGCGACATGCGAGCCGATGAACCCCGCCCCACCCGTGATCAGCACGCGACCCGTCATTCGTCGTGTTCTCCGCCTTCGTGTTCACTCGCACCGCCACCGAGTCCGAAGAGAAACCGGAGCGTCTCGGCGAGCTGGGCTCCGTGACCGTTTCCGGCCGCGGCGCGCAGGCGCACGGTCGGTTCATGCAGGAACTTGTTCATCAGGGCCCGGGTGAGATGCTCCACCCGTTCGCGGTCCGCCGGCTCGAGGTGGCCGAGGCGCTTGAGCGCCCGGGCCAGCTCCGCCTGGCGGGTGACCTCCATGTGGTCCCGGAAGAGGCGGACGGAATCGGTGACGCCAAGGCTGGCGTACCATTCCCAGAAGTACCCGACCTCCTCGTCCACGATCCGCTCGGCCACCGGGATCGAACGCTTCCGCTCGCCGATCGCTTGCGCCGCCACGCCCTGCAGGTCGTCGATGTCATACAGGAAAACGTGCTCCAGTCGCCCCACGGTGGGGTCCACGTCCCGCGGCACCGCGATGTCGAGAATGCACAGCGGCCGGCGGCCGCGGCTCGCGATGGCCGCTCCCACCCGGTCCACCGTGACGATGGCGTGCGGGGCCGCGGTCGAGCAGATAACCAGGTCCACCTCGCCGAAGTGCTTCCAGCTCTCCTCCATCTCCACGGCCTGCCCGCCGAGGCGCGACACGATCTGCATCGCCCGGTCCATGTTGCGGTGCGCCGCGACGATCGGCCGAATCCCTTCCGACACGAGGCAGGTGATCGCCAGCTCGGCCATCTCCCCTGTTCCCATTACCAGCGCCCGTCGCCCGGCGAGATCCGAGAAGATCTTCTTGGCCAGGTCCACGCAGGCCGACGGCACCGAGGCCGAACCGGCCCCGAGCTGCGTTTCGGAGCGCACCCGGCCGCCGGCGCCCAGGGCGGACTGGAACAACCGGTGCAGCACCGGTCCCGCGTCGGCGCGCGCCAGCTCCCAGGCCTCGCGTACCTGTCCCTGGATCTGCGACTCGCCGACAACCAGCGAATCCAGTCCTGCCGCCACGCGAAAAAGATGGCGTGCTACCTCCCTGTCGCGCAGTACGTAGGCATACTGATCCGCCGGGGCGCCGATGCGGACCTGGGAACGTTTCCAGATCTCCGCGAGCGTGGATTCGGACGGCTCGGCGAGATAGAACTCCGTGCGGTTGCAGGTCGTGAGAAGCACCGCGCCGCGGCCCCCGGCCCCGACCAGCGCCGAAACGACCTGGGGCACCTCGCGCTCCGGCCACGCCAGCCGCTCGCGGATCTCGATCGGTGCCGTGCGGTGGTTGATGCCGACCAGCACCAGCCCGCTTCCGGGCGTTTCGACCACGTCGTCGTTTCCGTCAGCCATGATTAAATCAGATGAAGCGCGAGCCGGCCCCGCTCAGGGCGACCAGCAGGAGATAGGTCCCGGCCACCGCCGCGAACCCGTAGATCGACACCTGCGCGGCGCGCCGGCCACTGAGCCAGCCGCGCATCCGCGCGGCGGCGATGCCACCGAGGACCAGCCAGGCGGACAGGCCCCAGCCAAGGTGCGCGGCCTTGCCCCCGTCCGGCGACGAGAAGGTGCCGACGTACCGCACGGCGAGGATGACGCCCAGCGTCAGGACCGGGAAGCCGACCACCAGGGAGAGGTGATTAAGCCGGTCGAGCTGCTCCAGCGGCGGCAGGAACTTGAACGCCGCCCCGAACCGCCGCTCCTTCAGCTCACGGTGCTGGAGCAGGTACAGCGCCGCGGCCGCGAAGGCCACGGCCATCAGGGCCAGGCCGAGCAGGCTGGAAGCGACGTGCAGGATGAACCAGGAGTCCTCGTGGGCGGGGACCCCGGGCGTGGGGCCGAAACCCACGGCGAGTGCCAGCACCATGACCAGGAGCACCAGCGGACCCACCACGGCGGCGATCGCGGTTTCCCGGGTGAGCCATTCGACGCCGAGCGTCAGCAGGCCCAGGAGAAAGGCCAGCGACGACAGGGCGGGCGCAAAGCCGGCTACCGGCAGCGACCCGTACGCACGGGCGTACTCGAGCAACGCCACGAAATGGATGGCCACGGCCGCCCCCGTGAGTGAGAGCGGTATCGTGGCCGAGATCTGTCCTTCGCGAAGACGGAGAAGCGGAATGAGTACGACGGCGACGGTCAGTCCGTAACAGGCGAGCGCGGCAAAGTGGAGCGTCGTGAACACATGACCTGCAGCGAAACGCCTACGACGGCATCTTGCGGATGAGCCGGACCGGGGCGGCGGGCTTGACCCCCATGCCCGAGATCTGGATCAGCTGGGCCGACGCCGAGCGCTGCCGGACGTGGACCACCTGCAGGATGCCCACCTGCTGGAGCGGCGTTTCGGGTGACGCCTCCGGCGGGTTGGGACGGAGCACCTCGAAGATGTCGCCGGGAACGACACCATCGTCGCGGCCCCGGCTGATGAAGATGATGCTCATGGCGCCCGGCAGCGGATGCAGGTCACGGACGTCGATGATCGTTCCCGTCATGCCGTTGTCGATCGGCGTGGGGTAGGTCGTGCCGGGATTGCGGAACGCCTCCACCGGCATCGCGACTTCACCGGACACCACGCGCCCGTACTGCACCAGCACGTCAGCGATCACCCGCTCCCCGGATGACTCCCGCACGCGCAGGATCCCCGAGGGCACGACCACCCGGCCCCACTCCGGAACCTCGCGGCCCAGTGCGGCCACGAGCAGCGTGTCACCAACCTGGTATGTGGCGGCCGCGGGAGCCTTCAGTTCCACTGACTCGAAGATTCGCGCCGAGCTGAGTGTGCTCAGGCTTCCCATGCGCGGCTTGCCCGCTGCGCCGATCACTTCGGCCCACGGCAGGCGGTCATTCTCGGTCAGGAAACCGGCGGAGTAGAAATCCGACGGCGACATCAGTTGGCGGTTACGCGCGCGCGCGTCGGCCTCGACTCCCGTTTCGATTGTGCGGGTCCTGGGCGTGAAGATCGTCGGGACCCCTTCGCCGGGCGGCGGAGGCGGCGGCGGCAGGTCGGCTGCGGCGACATCGGGTGTCAACGGCCGCCCCACCGCCTGGACGGTGTCGGACGGCAACGCTCCGAGTGTGGGCGCGAGGGGCTGAGCCCCAACGGTATCACCCGGGACAGCGGCCACGGGAGCAACCACCTGCTCACCGGGCATGACGAGCGTGGAATCCGGTGCGCCCAGGTGCAGCTCTTCACCGGGGAAAATCCAGTGCGGGTCTTCTACGACGAGCGTGTTGAGGCGGTAGATGGCCGGCCAGAGGAGCGGGTCGCCGAGATACTGCCCGGCGAGACTCCAGAGAGTCTCGCCGGTCTGGACGACATGAATGCCGCTCTGGACAACCGGTTCGGCGGCAGTAACGGTCGCGGAATCCTGCCTGACGACCTGCGTGGTGTCCTGTGCTTGAGCCGCGCCCTGGACCAGCACAGTGGCCGCCAGGACCGGAAGAAGCTTAGAACGGAAGATCGTCGTCCTCCTCATCCAATGCCTCCGGAAAATCGTCGAACGATTCGGGCTTCGAATCGGATTTCGAATCAGCCATTGCGGGCTGAGCCGAGCGCCTCGGCGCGGACTCCCCACCCTCCGAACCACCGCTGCCAGCTTTGCCGCCAACGGCCATTACTTCACGCGCCTTGATTTCCGTGGTATAGCGCGTCTTGCCTTCGCGATCTTCCCAGGTGCGGTACTCGATCTCGCCTTCCACGTACACCCGGTCGCCCTTCTTGAGGTACTTCTCGGCAAAATCGACCAGCCCGGAGCCCTTGGAGTTGTTCCAGAGCACCACGCGGTGCCACTGCGTTTTTTCCTGTCGTTCGCCGGCCTGGTTATTCCACTGGCGACTGGTGGCGATGGAGAGCGTGGCAACCCGGGCACCATTGGCGGTGCTCCGAACCTCGGGATCCGCCCCCAGATTCCCAATCAGCATGACCTTGTTGAGACTGCGACTCACGGTGCCTCCAGAGTACTGGGGTTGGACCCGGACGGCAGAAAACTATAGGGGCTTTAAGTCCTTTTGTCAATCAAAGATACGCGATCTTGAGCGATTCTACGCGCGACCAATTTCGAGCGCCAAAATCCGTGCGTCTTCGCGTGGCCGGTCGTAGTAGCCACGCCGCCGTCCGACCTCTTTGAAGCCAACTCCCTGGTAGAACCGCTGCGCGATCCCGTTGGAATCCCGAACCTCCAGGTAGACCGTCGTCACCCCCTGCTCCCGGAACGTGGCGAGGGCGTGATCTACCAGAGCGCGACCAATACCCCGGCCGCGGTGGCCAG
>CAMDCH010000188.1:0-5442 GCA_945889655.1 bacterium HR33 | reverse complement strand
TCGAGAAACGCCGATTGCCGGTGACCTCGAACTGCCCAACCTGGTACTCCGGTCCCTCGTCCACGGACACGATCAGCGTGCCCTTGCCGTTGCGCTCGTCAACCACCAGCGTGTCGCGCATCACCTGGAAATCCGGGTGCCCATGGGATCCGTAGAACTGCGGGACGGCCTCGCGGAGATCCTGCTCGATCGTGGTTTCGTTGTAGGCGCCCTTGCGCCACCAGAAGAACCCCTCGGGCTTGGTCTTCATGCTCCCGGCAACCTGCCCGTCGTCGAGGGACTTGTTGCCCTCGAAGAGGATCTGGCTGATCGCCACGTGGCGTCCTTCGTCCACCTTGATGGTGGCCCGCATGGATCCGTCGGGCTGTGGCTGCTCGGTCAATTCCGACTTGGCGAAGTAGAAGCCGCGCTTCTTGTAGAGGGAGTCAATCGCCGCAATCGACCGCCGCGCCTCGGAGGGATCATAGGGCCGGCCGTCCAGCAGCGTGATCTTCCCCTTCACGGTGCCTTCCGCCACCTGCTCCGCGCCTTCCAGCGTCCAGCCCGTCAGCAGCGCCCGCTCGACCAGCTGGATCCGGAGGATCTCCTTGCCCGCCACCTGTCCCTGCCATGCCTTCACGTCTTCGTACTGGCCGGTGGCGAACAGGCTGACAATGCCGCGCTGGACGTCGTGGTAGCTGACCGGGCGGCCGGGATTGATTCCGAATTCGGCGATCACGCCGGAAGGCGGTAAGCGCTTGGCTCCCGTGACTTCGATGCTGTCGATGACGGTCGTCGCGTCACGCACAGCGTCCTGTGCCGTCACGGGACCGGCGACGCCGGCCACGAGGCCCAGGACCGCGATGAATGGCCGCAGCGCCCGACGGGTCAGGGCGCCGCCTTGCTGCCGGAGAGGGCGCGGAAGACCAGCTTGTCGCCTTCCGGCGCGAGATCCACTTCGATCTCGTCTCCCAGCGAGAAGTCGCCGGTGAGGATCTTGTCGGACAACGGATCCTCGACGTAGCGCTGGATGGCCCGCTTCAGCGGTCGGGCGCCGAAATGTTCGTCGTAGCCGTGATCCACCAGGAAAGCCGTGGCGGCCTCGGTCCGGCGGATGGTGAGGCCCTCCTCGGCGAGGCGCGTCTTCACGTGCTCGAAGACAATGCCCACGATCTCGCTGATGTGCTCCCGCGTGAGCGGATGGAAGACGATCACGTCGTCCAGGCGGTTGATGAACTCGGGGTTGAAAGTCCGGTTGATCTCTTCCTTCACCTTCTCCGCCATCCGCTCGAACGTTGCCTTGGTGTCCGGCTGCTCGAAGCCGAGCGCCTTCCCCTTAGTGATGTCCCGGGCGCCGACGTTGGAGGTCATGATGACGACCGTGTTCTTGAAGTCGATCACCCGGCCGTAGTTGTCGGTGAGCCGGCCCTCGTCGAGCACCTGGAGCAGGATGTTGAAGACGTCCGGGTGGGCCTTTTCGATCTCGTCGAGCAGCACCACCGAGTACGGCTTCCGCCGCACGGCCTTGGTGAGCGTGCCCGAATCCTCGTACCCCACGTATCCGGGTGGCGCGCCGATCAGCCGGCTCACGCTGAACTTCTCCATGTACTCCGACATGTCGACCCGGATGAGGGCCTGTTCGTCGGCGAACAGGAAACGCGCGAGCGCGCGGGCCAGCTCCGTCTTGCCGACGCCGGTGGGGCCGCAGAAAATGAACGTCCCGATCGGGCGGCGCGGGTCCTTGAGGCCGGCGCGCGAACGCCGGATGGCCCGGGAGATCGCCTGGATCGCGTCGTGCTGGCCCACCACCGACTTGTGAAGCTCTTCTTCCATGCGGAGCAGCCGCTGCGTTTCCGCTTCCTGCAGCCGGGTCACCGGGATGCCGGTCCACCGGGAGACGATGAAGGAGACCTCCTCCTCGCCGATATTCGGCCGGTAGGTCTGGCGTTCCTTCTCCCACTCGTCCTGCCGCTTGCGGATCTCGCCCTGGATCTCGCGCTCCTGGTCGCGTAGTGACGCGGCGCGCTCGAAGTTCTGGTCTCGGACCGCCTCTTCCTTCTCGCGCGTGATGCCCTCGAGGTTTTCCTTGAGACGCGCGACTTCCGGCGGCGGCACCTGTGCCGCCAGCCGTGCCCTGGCTGACGCTTCGTCGATGACGTCGATGGCCTTGTCTGGCAGGAACCGGTCGGTGATGTAGCGCTCGGACAGGCGTGCCGCCGCGTCGAGGGTCGCATCCGGGATGATCACGCGGTGGTGATCCTCGTAACGCTGCCGCAGGCCCTTCAGGATCTCGATGGTCTCATCCACGGTCGGCGGATCCACGATCACGGTCTGGAACCGGCGCTCGAGTGCGCCATCCTTCTCGATGTATTTCCGGTACTCGTTGAGCGTCGAAGCACCCACGCACTGCAGCTCGCCGCGAGCGAGCGCCGGCTTGAGCATGTTGGAAGCGTCGATCGCGCCTTCGGCGGCGCCCGCGCCAACCAGCGTGTGCAGTTCGTCGATGAAGAGGATGATGTTCTTGTTCTGGGCGATCTCGTTCATAACCGCCTTCAGCCGCTCCTCGAACTGGCCGCGGTACTTGGTACCGGCGATGACGGCCGCCATGTCCAGCGCCAGCACGCGGTGATTCCGAAGCGCATCCGGGCAGTTGCCCGACGAGATGAGCTGGGCCAGCCCTTCGACGATGGCGGTCTTGCCCACGCCCGCCTCGCCAATCAGCACGGGGTTGTTCTTCTTGCGACGGGAGAGGACCTCGATCACCCGCTCGATCTCCTGCTGCCGGCCGATCGTGGGATCCAGCTGGCCTTCGCCGGCAAGGGCGGTGAGATCCCGGCAGAAATGATCCAGCGCGGGCGTCTTGGATTTCTTCTCGGAACGGGGAGCCGCTGGAGCGGCGCCCGGCTTGGCGCTCGCGGGCATGACGTCGCTTCCCAGGAGCCGGAGCGTTTCGGCCCGGGCCTGTTCCAGGTTGACACCGGCGTCGGTGAGCACCTGCGCGGCGATGCCTTTTTCCTCGCGCAGGAGGCCCAGGAGCAGGTGTTCCGTGCCGACGTAGGAATGGTTCAGCTCGCGCGCTTCGCTCATGGCCAGCTCGAGCACCTTCTTGGCGCGGGAGGTATACGGCAGGTCGGGGCCCGCGGCGGCGGGTGCTTTCCCCTTCTTGACCGTTTCCTCGATCTTCTGCTGGATCTCTTCCAGGTCGACGTTCAGGTTGGTGAGTACGGCGGCGGCAACGCCCTCTCCCTCTCGGATCAGGCCGAGGAGGATGTGCTCGGTGCCCACGTACTCATGGTGCAGCCGCGCGGCTTCTTCCCGCGCCATCTGCAAAACTTTGCGAACCCGGTCTGTAAAGTTGTAGCCGTTCATCGTGTCCCTGGGGTCACGGGGTCTTATCCGGCGACCCGCGAGGTGGCCGGGCCGCGTCTGCTTCTAACATTCGGCGCACATACTCCGCACGCGCTATTGGTAGATCCGGATCGCTCAGCGGGCGCCCTTCGAGCTGGGCCAGGTGCGCCGGCTGGGTGAAGATGAGCAGCTTGTTGAGCGTATATACACCTAGATCCTGAATGAGGTGCAGTCCCACCCCCAGCCGGACCCCGCTCAGCAGGTTCATCGTCTCCTCAAAGGACAGACTGCGGGCGTACCGCAGGAGCCCATAGGCGCGCCAGACCTTGTCGGCGATCACCGTCGGTGCATCCCGTTCCAGCACTTCCCTTGCCCGCTCCTCGTACTCGATCACCTGTCGCACGATCTTCACGAGGTGGTCGAGGAGGTCCTCCTCCGATTTCCCGAGCGTCGTCTGGTTCGACAGCTGGAAGAAATTGCCGACGACCTCGCTGCCCTCACCGTAGAGGCCCCGGAATGTCAACCCGACCTGTGACAGTCCCTGGAGAACTTTCGCAATCTCTTTTGTGAGGACGAGGCCCGGGAGGTGGATGAGCACCGAGGCGCGGAGCCCCGTCCCGGCATTGGTCGGGCACGCGGTAAGATACCCAAATTCGGGGTGGAAGGCGAAGGGTAAACGGGTCCCCAGGTCACCATCCAGCCGCTCCAGTTCGGCATAGGCGGGCGTCAGGGCCAGCCCGGACCGGAGGATCTGGAGCCGGAGGTGGTCCTCCTCGTTGATCATGACCCCGGCGTCCCCCGCGGTCAGTACCGCGGCTCCCCGGCGCACCGGCCCTTCCCGCTCCAGTCCCGCGAGTTCCTTGGAAACCAGGTGCCGCTCATGGAGGACCTGCCGCTCGGTGCGGTCGAGCGCATCCATCCGCAGCAGCGACGCTTCCTTGAGCTGGCGCGTCTGCCGGCCGGCCACGGCGACGATCTCCAGGATCGTGTCGCGCTCCGTTTCCGGCGAGCGCCCCGTGAAGGACATGCCGGAGAGGTTCCGGGCCAGGCGGACACGGGTGGAGAGCACGATGTGCGACTCCGGGCCGCTCGCATCGAGCCAGGACATCCCGCCGTCCGGGAGCAGCGACAGGTCCATCACTCCATCACCCGGATCCGGTCGCGCAGCTCGGCGGCCAGCTCGAAATTCTCCGAATCGACCGCGCGGCGCAGCTGCTCGCGCAGGTCCAGCAGGATCCGGTGCGAATCGCCGGCCGCCGCCAGCGGCGCGAGGTAGACCTCGCCCACGTGCTGGCTCGAGCCGTGCAGGCGCCGCAACAGCGTGCGCAGGTGAAGTTCGAATGTCTCGTAGCAATGGGGACAGCCCAGGCGGCCGGTCTCCCGGAAGTCCTGGAGCGAGCCGCCGCAGAAGGCGCACTTCTCGGTGTCGCTCGCCGACTGGACGGGGCTCCCTGTCTCCTTGCCCAGCGTGGCCACAAAATCAGACAGGGGGAATTTCTTCTCGACCGAGGCGTTGGTCTGCACGCCCTTCTCCGCGGCGCACTGCTCGCAGAGATGCAGCGTCGTGACCGAGTTGTTCACGATCTGGGTGAGGTGAATGGCCGCCGGCCGCTCATGGCAGTTGTCGCAGGACATCAGAGAATGACCTGCGCCCCGGCTGGCTGCAGGCGACCGCTTTCCAGCACCAGGATGCGGTCGGCCCGCTCGGCCAGGAGCCGGTTGTGCGTGACGACCACCAGCGCGGTTTCGAAACTGCGCGCCAGCCCCAGCAAGAGGTCGTGCACTCGCGCGCTGTTCAGGAAATCCAGGTTGCCGCTCGGCTCGTCCGCCAGCAGCACCTTGGGATCCTGTACCAGCGCGCGCGCCACCGCGCACCGCTGCTGTTCCCCACCCGAGAGCTGCGACGGGCGGTGCGTCATGCGGCCCGCCAGGTCTACCGCGGCCAGCAGCTCTTCCGCGCGGCTCCTCGCCTTGCCTTCGTCGACGCCCGCAATGAGAAGGGGCATCATGACGTTCTCCAGCGCCGTGAACTCGCGCAGCAGGTGATGAAACTGGAAGATGAATCCGATCTTCCGGTTCCGGAGCTCGCCCCGCCCCTCTTCCGAGAGCGCCCCA
>CAMDCH010000187.1:0-5443 GCA_945889655.1 bacterium HR33 | reverse complement strand
CACTTCTCACTTAGAGCGCCGATCGACCTGCGCTCCGTATCGCCGCCACTGTACCGAAAGCCACCGTGGCTACGGCGATGATCACACCCGCGCGGGCGAGGACGTGGGCTGCACGGCGAAAGGCGCGAGCCCGGCGGCGGCGCGCGATGGTTTTCTTGATGCCTCGCTCAGCGGATTGGAGCAGCGAACCGGCGCCGGCAACAAGGGCAGAGTTCAGGATGCGGGACTTCGATCGTCTCATGGAATTCTCCGGGGCGTGTGGTCCTGGCGCTACAGCGGTCACAACCCGTATCGCTGCAAGAGCGAGACCAAACACCGGGGAAAGGGGAAAGGGGAAGCGGGGAGGGTGAAACCGCCTAAGGCCGGGGTGAGGCTACCGCCGCATTCTCCGCAGGAGGTCCCCCACCTGCTTCATCTCGTTGCCGTAGGTGGTCCAGTCGCCGGCGCGCTGCGCCGCGATCGCGCGATCGTAGTGCTGCGACGCCTCGGCGGCGAGTCCGTCCAGCGTCGGCGCGGCCGTGGCGACCGGCGCCCCTGCCGGTCCGGGTGTCCGTGAGGGCGGCGCGCCCGCCGACCCGCCGAAGATGCGGGCGAGGCTGGCCTCGAGCGTCTCCTCCATCGCCACCTGGTCGTTGTAGGCGACGATGACTCGCTTCAGCTCGGGAATGCGTCCACCCTCGGCGCGCAGGTAAAGGGCCTGCACGAAGATGAGCGACCCTTCGATCGGGATCACGAGCAGGTTGCCGCGGATGACCTGCGATCCGCGCTGGTCCCACAGCGAGATCTGCTGCGAGATCTCGGTGGTCTGGTTGATCCGGTTGAGGATCTGCGTGGGACCAAAGACGAGGCTCTGCCGCGGGAACCGGTAGACCGAGAGCTTCCCGTAGTTCTCCCCATCGTTCCGCGCGACCATCCAGGCCGCGAGGTTGTCCTTCCCCCTCGGCGTGAACGGTGTCATCTCGATGTACTCCTCCGTTTTTTCCCCCGGCAGCTTCATGACCATGTGCCGCAGGTACTCGCGCGGGCTCCGCGCATCCGCACCGGGGAGCTGCCACTGGTCTTCGCGGTGGAAGAAGATCTCCGGCTCGTTCATGTGATACGTGGCGTACAGCGAGGCCTGCACGGCGAAGAGATCCTCGGGATATCGCACGTGAGCGCGCAGGTCGGCCGGCATGGAGGCGATCGCCTGGAAGACGCCGGGGAAAATCGCGGCGTACGTCTGGATCAGCGGGTCGCCCGCCTCCGCGACGTACGCAACCAGGGACCCGTCGTAGGCGTTGATGGTCAGCTTCACGCTGTTCCGCATGTAGCTGGTGCGGTTGTCCAGCTTCGCGGCGTAGGGATAGCGGTCGGACTCGGTGTACCCGTCCAGGATCCAGGTGAGCGTCCCGTCCTCCCGGATCACGAGGTAGGGATCGCTATCCCACCGGATGAATGGCAGCGCGGTGCGGGCGCGGTCGCGCACGTTCCGGTGGTAGAGCACCTGGCTGCCGGCGGTGATGTCCCGGGAGAAGAAGATGTTGGTCGAGCGGAAATGCATGCTGAGTACGAGCCGGCGCAGGAACGACGAGACCGGCACCCCGCCGGTGCCGGTGTAGTTCACATAGGTGTTCGCTTCGCCCGACGGGTAGTCGAACTCCTGCTGCCCCGTGCCCACGAAGACGTAGTCATTCGACAGCTCGCCGTAGTAGATGGCTGGCTGTTTCACGGTAAGGGACACGCTCGACGCGGGCGGCAGGTCCTTGATGAAGAGGACCGGTAGGCCCTGTGGCGTCACCTGGTTCACCGGGCCGAGCGTGAGGCCCATGCCGTGGGTGAACGTGAGCCGTTCGTTGATGAAGTTGCGGGTCGGCAGGGACGCGGAGTTCAGCTCCCGGGGCGCGAGCAGGATCTGGCGATAGCGCCCATCGATCCAGTACCGGTCGTCATCTATGGAAACGAAATCGTAGTACGTCCGGATTTCCTGGAGCTGGCCGAAGGTCTGGAGCAACGGGTCGCGATCCCAGAGCCGCACGTTCTCGATGGTCCCCGCGTTGGCGCGGATGTCGCGCAGGGACAGCTGGGCTTCGCCGGCGAGGTCGTGCGACTCGACGCTGTCCAGGTTCCAGGCTTCGCGCGTCGCGGTGATGTGGTGACGCAGCTGGGGTGTTTCGCGCGCCAGCTCGTTGGGAAGGACCACGAACCGCTGCACCGCGCCGGTGACCAGGTTGGTGAGGAGCGAGACGGCCACGTAGGTGCCCGCGGTGGCGGCCACGAAGGGAAAGATCCGGCGGCGCGCGGCGCCCGCCATGACCGCGAGGGCCCCCAGCGCCGCTATCACGCCCTGGACCCGCAGCATCGGGAGCCGGTAGTGGAGGTCGGCGTAGCCGGCGCCCACGAAGCGGCCACCGGTGTCGGACAGCAGCAGCGACGGGATCCGCACCAGGAAGATCGAGATGGCGGTCGTCACGAGCAGCAGCGCGATGAGGGCGCCGAGGTGGAGCTGGGCCGAGGGCTCGACGATCACGCGTCGTCCGCGCACCACCACGTCGTGGCGCAGGAAGTAGAGGGGTGCCGTGCCCAGCAGGGCGAGGACCGTGAGCGCCGAGACGAGGGCCAGGGCCGCGTTCGCGAACGGGAGCGTGAAGACGTAGTACGACAGCTCGCGGTTGAAGACTGGATCCGTCGCGCCGAAGGGCGTGGCGTGCAGGAAGCGCAGGACCGTGAGCCATGCCGCGCTGGCGCCGAGCCCGACGACAATGGCGAGGGCGGTGGACGCGGGCATCACGAGCCGGCGCACCAGGCGCGTGACGTCGATCGTCTGCTCCTGGGGCCCCCGTATGCCCACCATCACCGGCAGGGTGGCTCCGCGTAGCGCGAACCGGAAATTGCCCAGGAAGAACGCGAACGCGACCGCCGCGACGCCGATTCCCAGTCCGAGCTGGGTGCGGACGTGGTTCACGAACACGGACTGGAATCCGACCGCCTGGAACCAGTACCAGTCGGCAGTCCAACGGATGGTCGCGGGGAAGCCGACGCCGACGGCGAGGATGATGGCGAAGAAGATTGCGGGGGTGGGTCGTTTCATGAGAAAGAGTCTACACCCGGATCGCAACTATCCCCAGCTCCACGATCTCGAATTCGTCTGCCGAGAGGCGGTTCACGCGATGGCCCTCAGACGTCTGGTAGAGCCGAGGGCCTTCGTCTTTCGATTCCGGCTCGGCGCCTGTCCCGGCTTTGCGGGGGATGTCCACGTATTCGTAGACGCGGTAGCGGGTCCCCTGTTCGTCTTCGATTTCAAAGGCGTCGGTCTGGCGTTGCATCCCTCTCCCCTGTCCCCTCTCCCGTACGGGAGAGGGGAACGATACGCAGGGTCAGGTTCTGCGGGTGGGTGGGTGGAGCCTGGGTAACTTCAGGGCCAGGTGATTGAACGTCTTTCAAGGAGGAAACGTGATTGTCGTGCGCGAGGTATTCCAGCTGCATATCGGGAAGGCGAAGGAGGCGAAGGCGCTGTGGAAGGAAGCGGCGGAGCTGGGGAAGAAGTACAAGATGCCGGCGGGGCGGGGGCTGACGGATTTCGTCGGGCCCAACTACTACACGTTCATCTGGGAAATGACGTTCAAGGACCTGGCCGACTGGGAAACGATCATGCAGAACCCGCAGGGAGCGGAGGAGTGGGGGAAGTGGTACGGCAGGTTCGCGCCGCTCATAGCGGGCGGGCACCGGGAGATTCTGACGGTGGTGGAGCCTGGTGCTTGAACCCCGGTGGTTGCGTCCGGGGTCGGCGGCAATGCGGTGGGTACCTGCTTACCTCTCCGCCCGGAATCCTATCCGCTTGCGCTCCGGTTCCATGAGTTGCCGAACGGCATCGAAGATCACGCGGAATTGTCCATCGTACTTCCGTTCCATCTCGTCCAGGCGACGAGAAAGTTCGGCGTTGGATGCGAGCAGTGTTCGCAGATGTACAAAGGCGCGGACGACCTGGATGCTGGCAGCGACGGCAATGGGGCTGTTGAGAACGCTTGCAAGCATGACAGCGCCGTGTTCAGTGAACGCCAATGGGAGACCACGCCGCCCACCTCGGCCGGAGACGTTTGATATCACAAATTGTGATATCAAACTCGTAAGCTCTTGTGGCGTAAGGCGAAACATGAAGTCTGAGGGGAAGCGACCGAGGTTGCGCCGGACCTGCTGATTGAGCCGGCCGGTCGAGATTCCGTACAGGGTGGCCAGGTCGGAATCAAGCATCACCCGTTGGCCACGGATGACGTGAATCGTCCGAGCTAGCTCCACCGGTGCCGCCGAGTTACCCACCATGCGCAAGTATTCGGGTATGCCGGCAAAACCTGGTAGGCACATTGTTGCACAGAAAACCATATTTACGCGGACCATGACCCTCCGCCGCCTGGTACCCGCCTTTCTTCTGCTCCTGCTCGGCGTCGCGCCGAGTGCGGTCGCGCAGCAGATGGAGATCCACCTGCTGGATGTGGGGCAGGGGGATGCGACCGTCATCGTCACGCCGCGCGGCAAGACCGTCCTCATTGATGCGGGGCCCAAGCCCGACTACGTCGCCAACCTCCTGGCGCAGGACGGGATAGATACCCTCGACCTCGTCATTGCGTCGCACAACCATGCGGACCACATCGGCGGCATGGCGGCGGTGCTGAGGCGGAGCGCGGTGAAGTACTACCTGAGCAACGACGTTCCCAGCACCACCGTGACGTACCGGCAGGTCCGCGAGCGTCTCTCCGCCAGCAACACCGTCTATCTCCAGCCCAACGCCCGCACCATCACGGTGGACTCGGTGCGTTTTCGCGTGCTGCCCGCGGCGGCCAGTGCGAAGAAGGACGACCAGAACAACCGTTCCGTCGGCATTTTGGTCGAATACCGCGGTTTCAGTGCGCTCTTCACCGGCGATTCCGAGACCAGCGAGCTGGAGCATTGGCTCCGGTTCGACTCCATTCCCCGCGTGGATGTCATCAAGGTCGCGCATCATGGGAGCATCAACGGCACGACGGCGGCGTGGGCGGGGCGCACAAGGCCGGCGGTGGCGGTGGTGTCGGTGGGGATGAACAATGGGTACGGGCATCCCTCGGCCGGCGTGATGAAGACCTGGGGCGCGAATGCGCAGAAGGTGTTCCGGACGGATCGCGATGGGAGTGTGGCGGTGACGGTGGAGGAGACGGGGGAGTTCACGGTGGAGACGAAGAGGGGGGCGGTGTGCCGGACCGACCCCGCCGCCTCAATCGCTCGAGAGGATGGGAGTCGCGATGTCACGATTCATTGTCGTTGATCGTATAGAAGGAAAGGTTGCCGTTCTCGTGGATGACGACGGCAACTCGTTCGAAGTGCCGAAGGCCGAGCTGCCGCAGAGGGTGAGAGAGGGGTCGGTACTGAAGGTCTCGGCCGCGAAGGGTGGGGAGCCGGACTGGAAGACCGCCACGCTGGATGAAGGCGAACGGAA
>CAMDCH010000186.1:0-5493 GCA_945889655.1 bacterium HR33 | reverse complement strand
CTTGAAGAGCGACTGGTGGGTGTGCATCCCCGAACCGTTCTGCCCCGGGATCGGCTTGGGCATGAACGTCGAGAGGAAACCGTGGCGGTACGCCACGTTCCGCACGATGAACCGGAACGTCGCCAGGTTGTCCGCCGTGGTCCGCGCATCCGCGTACCGGAAGTCCACTTCGTGCTGGCCCGGGGACACCTCGTGGTGCCCCGCCTCCACTTCGAACCCCATGAACTCGAGGTCTTCGATGATCAGCCGGCGGACGGTTTCCGCCTTGTCCACCGGCGCCAGGTCGAAGTAGCCGCCGGCGTCATGCGTCTCGAGCGAAGGATTGCCCTTCTCGTCGAGATGAAAAATGAAGAACTCCGCCTCGCATCCCGCCATCATCTCGTAGCCCATCTTGCGGGCCCGTTCGATCTGGCGCTGGAGCGTCTGGCGTGGGCAGCCCGGAAACGGGGTGCCATCCGGATTGTAGATGTCGCAGATCAGGCGGGCCACGCGCCCGCCTTCGTCGTCGTAGGGAAGGATCTTGAAGGTGTCCAGGTCGGGCTTGAGCATCATGTCGCTCTCCTCGATCCTGACAAACCCCTCGATCGATGAGCCGTCGAACATGATGTCGCCCGCAAGCGCCTTCTCGAACTGGCTCTCGGGAACCTCGACGTTCTTGTTGATGCCGGTGATGTCGGTGAACTGCAGCCGGAGGAAATCCACTTCAAACTTCCTGGCAAGCCGGAGAACATCGTCCTTCTTCGCCCCGCGGGTGTCGATGACCTCACCCCGCAGCGACGGCTTTTCGCTCGACGGAACCGTGATCGGCTTACGAACCGGCATGCCGGCTCCGTCGCTGCGCCATCAGGTGAATGTTCCCACTCACCACGCACCACTCACCACGCACCATCACTTGTCCAGCGAATCCAGCAGGGTCCACAGCTCCTGCGCGGAGAACTCCGAGAAACGCTTTTCGACGTCTTTCTCGCCCCACTCCAGGAAGATCCAGCCCGACAATCGGTGCGTGGAACCGGACGCGAAGTGCACCCGCCCGCGGATCACGCCGGCGTCGGGGTCCTTGACCGTCTCCAGCAGGACCTCCCACCGGAGCTCTCCGCGCTGCAGCTCACCCATCGGCCGGGAGGTTATAGAGCTGAGCGGCGGATCGAACCGCGCGGACCGGGCTGGGCCACCGGCATCTGCTGCCATGCGGCTAAGATAGACGCGGTGAGGGGCGCCCGTCTATCTTCACCCGCTATGCTCTGCCCCGCCTGCGGCGGCGAAATCAGCGCCGATTCTCGTTTCTGTCCGTTATGCGGAGCGGCCACCACCCGTAAGCGCGGCCGGGCCGCCCCGTGGATCCTCGCGGGCGCCGCCGTCGCCGCGATCTCGGCGGCACTCCTGGTCCGCCTGACGGCCCCGCCCCCGACAGCACCGGCCGGCGACCCCGCTTCGGCCGCGGCAGTGCCCCCGGACATCAGCGGCATGACCCCGCGGCAGGCGGCGGATCGCCTGTTCAACCGGATCATGTCCGCGGCGGAACGGGGAGACACGGCCCAGGTCGCGTTCTTCCGGCCCATGGCCCTGGAGGCATACGGCCTGCTCGGCACCCTCGACCCGGATGCCCGCTATCACATGGGCGTCATCAGCTTCGTGAGCGCTGATTGGGGAGCTGCCGCCGCTCAAGTCGACACGATACTTGCCAAGGACAAGGACCACCTGCTGGCACTCGCGCTAAGAGCCCAGATCGCCCATGTCAGGAAGGATGTTGCCGGCCGTGACCGGTGGTTTCGCGCGTTCCTGTCCGCCTGGGACCCCGAGATGAAGAGCGGCCGCGCCGAATACCGTGAGCACGCCGCCATCCTGAACTGGACCCGCCAGGAAGCCACCGCCGCGGTGTCCAGGAAGAAGCCCGCGTGACCCGGACTATTCATGTTGCCCACAGCCCCGACTCCGACGACGCGTTCATGTTCTACGCGCTGGCCGAGGGCCTCGTGCCGACGGGTGACCGCCGCTACGTCCACGAGCTGGCCGACATCGAGAGCCTCAACCGTCGCGCCCTCGCCGGCGAGCTCGAAGTCACCGCCGTCTCCATTCACGCGTACGGCCATCTCACCGACCGCTATGCCCTGCTCCCGCACGGCGCGTCGATCGGCGACCGCTACGGCCCGCGCCTGGTCTCCCGCAAGCCGAAACCCGCCGATCCCCGCGAGGCCCTCAAGGGCCGTCGCATCGCCGTCCCCGGCCTGCTGACTACCGCCTTCCTCGCTCTCCGCCTCTACCAGCCAACCTTCGAAGCGGTCCTCATGTCGTTCGACCGCATCGAGGACGCCGTGCACGCCGGCGAGGTGGATAGCGGACTGCTGATCCACGAGGGGCAGCTCACCTACGCCGACCAGGGCCTCCACCTCTGGGTGGACATGGGAGAATGGTGGCATGGCGAAACCGGCCTCCCCCTCCCCCTCGGCGGCAACGTGGTCCGCCGCGATCTCGGGGACGAATTGATCCGCCTCATCTCCCGCGACCTCCGCGCGAGCATCGTGTATGGCCTCGCCCACCGCGACGAGGCACTCAGTCACGCGATGCGCTACGCCCGCGGCCTCGACCGCAGCCAGGCGGACCGGTTCGTCGGCATGTACGTGAACGACTACACCGTGGACTACGGCGAACGGGGCCGCACCGCCGTGAAGCTGCTGCTGGACCGCGCCGCGGAAGCAGGACTCCTCGCCAGGAAGGTCGACGTCACCTTCGTCGATGACGGGGAACCGTCCAGCCAGAAGGGTGTCCGCGCATGACGCTGGAACCAGGCCGCCGAGTCCTCGTCGTCGACGATGACCGGTCGGTGCGCGACGTGCTGACCAAGGTGCTGATCCAGCGCGGCTTCACCGTCACCGCCGCGGCCTCGGGGGAAGAAGCGCTCGCCTTCCTGGGAAAGACGAAGTTCGATCTCATGCTGCTCGACCTGCGCATGCCCCCGGGCCTCAACGGGATGGACGTCCTGCCCAGCGCGCTCGACCTCGATGCTGAGCTGCCGATCCTCATACTCACGGCGGTGGCCGACCTCAATACAGCCGCGCGTGCCATGCAGCTCGGGGCTCGTGACTTCCTCACCAAGCCCGTTGACCTCGCGGCCCTCTACTCCGTCATCGACAAAACCCTCACCAAATGACCATGCGGGCCCTTGTCGCCTCCCCCGATCCGTCGCTCCGCGAGGCCCTCTCGGCCTATCTCGGCAAGCGCGGCTTCGAGACTCCCTCGGCCGAGTCCGCCACGGCAGTGATGGACGCGCTCGCCGCTCCGCTGGATCTCGCCTACCTCGACACCGAAACCGGCGGCATGGACCTGGTCCAGAAAGTGATCGCCACCCGCCCGAGCCTGGCGATCTTCATGGTCTGCGCGCCTGCGCAGACACCGCTGGCTGCCATGTGCGTGCAGCGTGGCGCACTGGACTACCTGGTCAAGCCGGTGGACTACTTCGATCTCGCCGCCACGGTCGAACGCGCGGCGCGCCACCGCGAGCATGTGCCGGCGTCCGGCGTCGAGCGCATCGTGATCGCCACGCTCGAGGCCATGGTCAACACCCTCGAAGCCAAGGACCCCTTCCTTGTGGGCCACTCGGCGCGCGTGTCGTCACTCGCCGCCACCATCGCGCACGAGCTCGGCCTCGCGGAAGACGCAGTGGAAAAAATCCGCATCGCCGGACGCCTGCACGACCTCGGGAAGATCGGCGTCCGGGAATCGGTGCTGGACAAGGATGGGCCGCTCACCCCGGACGAGTACACCCACATCAAGCGGCACGTGCTCATAGGGTCCGACATCCTGGCACCCCTGGACCACCTCGGCGAGGTCGTCAGCTACGTGCGCACGCACCACGAGCATTGGGACGGATCCGGCTACCCCGCGGGGCTCGTGGGGGAAGCCATTCCCGTGGGCGGGCGCGTCCTCTGCGCGGCGGAAATATTCGACGCCCTCACCACGCCCCGGCCGTACCAGGAACAGCTGGCACCGGACGAAGCCACTCGCCGCATGCGCCAGCTGGCCGGCTCCATCCTGGACCCGCGCATCGCCACTGCCCTGGAAGCCGCGGTCCGGCGGCGCCGACTGGTCGGCGGGCACGCGCTGGCCTGACGGGCCTCAGCGCCAGCGTTTCAGCCGTCCCAGCCTCGAAGTCGTCAGGGACTCCGCTGCCAGTCCGCGGCGGAACACCAGCGTCGTATTGGCGCCGCCCGCCCCCACGCCGTTTGGCAGTATCCGCACCACCAGCCGGCTCGCACTGAGGCTCACCCCGTTGCTCGCGGGACCCGGGCGGGTGAGAAAGACCGAATCGGTCACGTTCTCAAAGACCGCGAGCAATGAATCCGGCCGAAGTTCGATCCGGACACGTGAGCCCCGCAACAGCGCCCGGAACCGGGCCGCGTTATAAAAAGCCGCGGTCTCTTCGACCGCTTGCCGGACGGCAAAACGGTCCGCCCAACGGCTGATTCTCGGTGCGGCGAGACTACCAATGAATCCGACAAGCGTGATGGCGATCACAATCTCGAGCAGGCTGGTTGCGCGTCGCATGATGCCAACCTGACGTGCGATCTGCTGTGAAGCGGGATCAAAAAACTGCGAAGTGGTACCGAAACACGCGTGCGTCAACGGGTTGCGAACGAGTCGGAGGTGGCATGCTACCTGCCTTTTTACAGCCCGGGCGGACGCGACAGGCGCCCTTGCCGCGTCCGCCCGTGAGGAGCATACTTGAGGGCCCGATTTTCTCCAGGCGCCCGGTTCCAGTTTGAGGATCTCTCTTGAGCGTTACGCCTCTCCCACGCTTAGACGAAATGCCGGGCCCCGGCGGGTCCACGTTTCCGCGTATGCACTTGCCGTTCCTGGAGCGGGCTTCGCGGCCTGGAAACCAGGAACGCACGCACGCACTTGGTGCCTTTTTGACCCTTCGGGCAGTGGACCGCATTGCATTCCATTCCCCCGTCCAGGGCGAGAGTCTCGCGTTTCAATTGCGAGCCGCGGCCACCTTCCTCGATCAGCTGAAGCCACAGAACAAGGATGTCAGTCATCTTCGCGAAATTATTCGCGTCGCGCAGCGTGCGACTACCTCCGGCAACCTGAACCTGTTGTGGGCGCCGCTTCTGGCGCTTGCATACTGGCTGGAAGGCGAACTCCGGCTTCAAGAGTCTATTGACGTCCTCGAAACTGCCTTTCGGCTACAGAGCGGGGCTCGCATTCCAGAGGAAGTCGCTGCCGGACTGCAGCACGGTCGGGTGCTCCGCCAGCTCGGTTGCTTTCCCGAAGCTCGCGCGTCCTATCTCGCGGCGGGTCAACTCGCATCCGAGTTCGGCGACACACGTTCGCTCCTCATCAGCCGGATCGGTCACGCCTGGGTGGCGGTAAAGACAGGCGACCTCGCGGCCGCACAGCAGGAATTGCATCAGGTATTGAGAGACGCGCAGCTTCAGGGAGATCTCTTTGTCGAGGCGCGCGCCGCGCACGGGCTCGCGGACGTCCTGCACTTGG
>CAMDCH010000185.1:0-5502 GCA_945889655.1 bacterium HR33 | reverse complement strand
CATCCGTTTACCCCGCTCACCATCGCGGCGGTCCTCGCGGTGCTCGTGTTCGTCGCGCCGCCGCCGTTCGGGCCGCCCGCGATTCTCGCTACGGCTATCGCGCTGGCCATGATCGGAGGCGTCCCGCGGGTCCTCCGGACCGCAGCGCTCACCGTTCTTCCGTTTGCCGGCTTCGCGTTCCTGATCCGGGGCGTCATCGGCGGTGAGCCGGCGCTCGCCCTCTCATTGACATTGCGCATCACCACCGTCCTCGTGGCCGGTCTCACCACGCTCGCCGTGGTCCAACCCGCGAGGCTCGTGGATGCACTCATCGAGCGCCGCTTCCCGTTTTCTCTCGCCTACGTCTTCGCCGCCACCCTGCAGGCGGTGCCGCGCTTCCGCGATCGCGGCCGGCAGATACTGGAAGCGCAGCGTTGCCGCGGGCTCAGCCTCCAGGGCCCGCCCTGGAAGCGCGCCCGCGCCCTGGCACCGCTCGCCATCCCGCTCATCATGGGAGCGCTCGCCGAGGTGGATGAACGAACCTTCGCGCTCGAGTCCCGCGGCGCCGCCCACGTGGTGCAACGCACGCCGCTCAACCCGATCCCGGACACGGCCGCGCAACGCGGGCTGCGGTGGGGTCTTCTCGGCCTGCTGCTCGTCGCCATCATCATCCGGGTGGCGCGGTGACCGTCCGACTCGGGAACGTCTCGTTCTCCTATCCCGGCTCGACGGACTTTGCGCTCGACCGCGTCTCCGCCGAGTTCACCCCCGGCCGGGTGCACCTCGTGACCGGCGCGCTCGGCGCGGGATGCAGTACGCTGCTGCTCGCCGCCGCGGGACTCGCCCCCCACGTGACCGCCGGCCGGCGCATCGGTACGGTGTCCACGCTGGGCCTCGATCCCGCCGACCCACAGGCTCGGCCCCAGCTGTCGGGGCGGATCGGGCTCCTGCTGCCGACCCCCTGGACCCAGCTTTCCGGCATGGCGCCAACCGTCGCGGAAGAAGTCGCGTTCGCGCCGGCCAACCTTGGATGGGATCGCGCACGTATCCGGCGGTCGGTGGACGACGCAATGGAGCGAGCGGGCGTGACCGCGCTGCGCGACCGTGAACCGGGAACGCTGTCCGGCGGCGAGCTGCAACGCGTGATGTTCGCAGCGGTGATCGCGCTCCAGCCGGAGGTTTACCTGCTTGACGAACCCGCCGTGCAGCTGGATCCCGCGGCCGCTGACCAGCTCTACCGGCTCCTGCCGGAGCTGGCACGCGATGCCACCCTGGTCATTGCGTCTACGGACGTGGACCGCCTCGCCGGGCGCGGTGATCGCGTCGTCCTGCTTCACCCGGGCGCGGTAGCGGCAGACGGTGATCCCGATGCAGTGCTCGGGGGCGAGGCGGCGCTGGCCGCCCGCTGCGCGCCCACCGTGGCAGAAATTGCGCGCGATGCGGGCGTCGGTGCGGGACCGTGGGCGGTGACCACCGAGCGTCTCGTGCGAAGGCTGGGCGCGTGACGGCCGTCGTCGAGATGAGTGGCGTTCGCTATTCCTATGGTGGCCCGCCGGTGTTGCAGGGCGTTTCGCTCCGCGTGAGCGGCGGCGAGACCGTGGCGCTCGTTGGGCCGAACGGTGCCGGCAAGACCACGCTCACGCGCCTGATCGTGGGGCTGCTCCATCCCGATGCCGGCGAGATCATCGTCGCCGGCGTGCCGAACACGGACCAGTCACCGGAAGAGATTGCCCGCGACGCCGCGTACGTCTTCCAGCACCCGGAGCAGCAGCTCTTTGCCCGTACGGTGATCGAAGACGTCTCGTTCGGGCCGCGCCAGCTCGGCCGCTCCGAGATCGATGCCCGAGACCTCGCCTTCCACGCGCTGCTCGACCTCGGGATCGAGGCGCACGCGCAATCCCATCCCTACGACCTGCCGCCCGCCGAGCGAAAGCTTGTGACCCTCGCCGCGGCACTCGCTCAGAAGCCGCGGCTGCTGGTCCTGGACGAACCGACGCAGGGACTCGACCGCGTTTCATGGGAACGCGTCACCCGTATCGTGCGGGACCGCGCCGCGAGCGGCGTCGCGGTGCTGGCCGTGACGCACGATCTCGCTTTCGTTGCTGAAGCGATGGAACGGGTCGTCGTACTGAGGGAGGGGGTCATCGGGCTGGACACTACGGCGCGCGAGGTGATCACCAACGAGGCCATGGCGCGCGGCCTTGGCCTCGCCATCCCACCGGCGGCCGCCGTGTCGCTGGCGCTTCAGCTCGACGGCTTGCCGATCCGCCGCAAGGACGTCACGGAATCGCTGCGGCTACGGGTCTCGGGGCTTCGCGGTCCGTCCGGAGCTGGAACCGGATGATTCGGTCGACGCGGGCGCCGGAGATGACGAGCTCGAGGTCGAGCTGCTCGTCGAGCCGGTTTCCCGCGGCCGCTCCGAGGACGACGTAGAAGTGGAGCTCTTCTCCGGCTCGCGACGCTTGTATCCCTTGCCGCTTACCACCGTCCCGCCGTCATCATCCGATCGCCGACCGCGGCCCCCGGAAACGATGACGACGTCTCCCGGATACCAGCCACCGCCGTTGTAGCCATCACCGTACCTGCCGTAGCCAATGCCGTAGCCCGGATAGTAGCCCGGCCCGAACGGATCCCAGATGGAATAGACCGGGATGCCGCGCGGCACCGCCTGGAGGGAATCCTCGCTCAGTGGGCGTGGGTGGTACGTCTTTCCGCGATCGACGGCGAAGTACTCGCTGTACGAGAGCGCCACCATGACGTCCGTAATGCTCGCGGGCACTCCGGCATCGGCCATCCGGATGAGATCGCGGCCATTAAGGAAGAATCCCTGGTTGGTTTCCACCAGCCATGCCTGGACGACATCCGGCTCGATCTTCCCCGTCGCCTCGATGATATCCTCGGCAGAAATGGACTGGGCCGCGCCGATCCGCGCGGACCGGTCCGGCCGCGTCGCCAGCAGCTCCGTGATCTCAGCCGGGAGCGGGCCATCTGCGTCAGGGTTCGCCGCGCGATACCGCTGGACCCGCACCCCGTGGGCTTCGCCCGAGTTGAGCCCGCGGATGTCGAGCCACTCACCGTCCGGTGTAATGGAGATGAGCCCGTTGGCGAGCCGCCGGATGCCGCCCGGGCAGATCGACTCCGACCGGAGATAGACGCGGGTGGCGTTGGCGGACCACTCGGCCACCTGCATTCCCACGCAGGTCCCGCGCGGGCCGCGCATCTCCTGGCCGTTGGCGTTCACCGTGTCCCGCGAGACGATCTCCCCACCCGAGACCGTGGCGATCTCCACCGAGACATCGCCGTGCGGGACCACGCAGACGAGGTCGCCGGAGGCTTCTACTTCCATCCCGGCGGAGTCGGTGGCTACCGGCTGCCAGCAGCCGACCCACGCCTGCCACCGCGTGTCGGATGCCTGGGCGTTGGCGGAGCCGGCGGCGGCAAGCCCGAGAACCAGGCCGGCAAGGAGCAGCGAAGTCGAGCGCGTCATGGTGTTCTCCCTAGAACCGGGCCGACATGCCGGCGGTGGCCTGCCCGCCGGAAAGATCGATCGGATCGAAACCAGTAAAGTCCCGGCCCAGCTTTGCCTGCGCCAGGGTGTAGCGTCCCTCGAGCATCAGCGAGAATCGCGACGTCACCGAGACTTCCATGCCGGCGAGTCCCTGGGCCGCCGGCCCGACGCCGCGCGACTGGAACTCGTCCGTGAACACGGCCAGCGTCTCGAAATCCACGAAGTCGCCGTTCTGGTGGAACTCGTACCACACGACCCCGCCCGCGGCGCCGACGTACGCGGTGAACCGCGACGGGATCCAGGCGTACCGGCCGACCGCGCGTCCCCTCGGCAGCAGGTACGCTTTGAAGCCGGCCGTGATGGGAACGCGCGTGAACCGGGTGGTCTGACGGATGGCGTTGTCGTTCTGGTCTACCCAGTCCCGGAACTCGGATTGTGCAATCCGGCCCGACCACGACGCGCCCGCGAAGACGTCAAAACGCGGCGAAACCCGCCAGGCAACGTCCCCCCCGGCGGACCCGCCGCTGAAGTCCAGTTTGTTCACGGTGAGCTGGTTGGTGGTGAACGAGAAGAGGTCGCTGCCGGCGGTGGCGAGCGCGAAGCCCCCAAAGACGCTCAGGCTGCCCCGGGGAGCGCCGAACATGAAGCCGTCGCCGGTGCGATACTGGGCGTCTACCGGTCCGGCCAGGGCTGCGAGCGACGCAGCGGTGGCGGCGGTGATGCGGGTGAAGCTGTTCATGGTGACCTCTACGGCAACGGCTGGCGACTCTTATACTAGCGACCCGGGTTCCATTGTTCCAACCCGCCTCTCCCCGACCCCCTCTCCAGAGGAGAGGGGGAGAGGTGTCCCTACCGTGGTGTGAAGTCGCTCTTCCCGGAAATCTTACGGGTGAAGGCCGCCAGGAGTTGCGCCGCCCGTTCCAGGTCCGACAGGTCCACCATCTCATTGGGGCTGTGCATGTACCGGTTCGGCACCGACACCAGCGCCGTCGCCACGCCGTGCGAAGCCGTGTAGATGGCGTCCGCGTCGGTACCGGTGTCCTTGGGAGCGGCCTGGATCGAGTAGGGGATCCGCTCCTCTTCCGCGGTCTCGACCAGGGCCTCGAACAAGACCGGGTTCACCACCGAGCCGCGTGACAGGACGGGTCCGCCGCCCAGCTTGAAGTCGCCGACCTCCTGTTTTTTCACTCCCGGGTGGTCCGTCGCGTGGGTGACGTCCACCACGAGCGCGACCATGGGGTTGATATGCACGGCGCTCACCCGCGCGCCCCCACCGGCCCACGCGATCTCCTCCTGCGCGGTAGCAACGGCGAAGGTGCCGATTTTCGGTTTTTTCTTCGACAAGAGCCGGAGCGCCTCGAGGACCACGAAGGCGCCGATGCGGTTGTCGATGCTGCGGGAGACGAGGCGGCCGTTGGGGAATTCGATCGCCGTGGACGCGAGCACCGCGGGGTCGCCCACGCGGATCCGCTTGAGCGCATCCGCCTTGTGCTTCGCGCCGATGTCGATCCAGAGGTCGGTGGGCCTGGAAACCTTCTCGCGATCTTCCGGCCGAATCAGGTGAATGGCCTTCTTGCCGATCACGCCTTCGACCGGTCCGCCCTTCGCCATGATGATGACGCGCTGGCCCACGAGCACCTGCGCGTCCCACCCGCCGATGGTGGAGAAATACAGGTACCCTTCATCGTCGACGTACACCACCATCAGCCCGATCTCGTCGATGTGGCCCGCGAACATGACGCGCGGCGTGGCGTCGGGGTTGATCGCGGCGACCGAGTTGCCCGTGACGTCGGGCCACACCTTGTCGGCAAACGTCTCGGCTTCCTGCCGCCACACCCGGGCGGGAATGGTCTCGAACCCGGAAGGGCCCGGGGCATCCAGCAGGCGTTTCAGGAAAGCGAGCGAAGCGGGTTTCATGCGTGAGTTCACCGATGGTGAAGGCGTCGTATGGAAGGCCGGGCTGATCAGCCACGGCCGGACGTCAGCCTATCTGAATCAGAAAGTGCATCGTCCGC
>CAMDCH010000184.1:0-5515 GCA_945889655.1 bacterium HR33 | reverse complement strand
CCTACCCGTCTACCCGCCCACCCGCCTACCTTAGTGTCGTCTCCATAGGAGAGCTCCGTGACCGACCGCAGAGATTTCGTCAAGCAAGCCGGCATGGTGGGCCTGGCGCTCACCGTGGATCCCACGCGGCTCTTCGGCTCGCCGCTGGCCCCGGTGGTGCAGCAGCGCGCGCTGAAGATGGACGCGGTCGTCCGCGACCTGCTCATGGAAGCGCTCAACGCGGCCAAGATGGCGGGCGCTTCGTACGCGGATGTCCGCATCGGGCGCCAGCGCAATGCCAACGTCTCCACCCGCGAACAGCAGATTACGAACGTGGGCGACAACGAGACATCAGGCTGCGGCGTCCGGGCGCTGGTGGATGGCTGCTGGGGATTCGCGGCCACGCCCCGCCTTACAAAGGAAGGCGTGGCACAGGCGGCGCGTGAAGCGGCGGCGGTGGCCAAGGCCAACCGGGTGGCGCGTGACCAGCGGGTCGAGCTGACGCCCGCGCCGGTGCATGCCGATGCCTCGTGGCGCGGCGCGCACCAGATCGATCCCTGGGATGTTTCGCTCGACGAGAAGACCGGCCTCCTGCTGAAGGCCAACGCGGAAGCACTCAAGGTTGCCGGTGTGCGGTTCGTGTCGTCCGGCCTCTCGTTCGTGAAGGACGAGCGCAACTTCGCCAACACGGACGGCTCGGTCATCATCCAGGAGTTCGTCCGCACTCAGCCGAACGTGAGCATCACCGCCATCTCTTCCAACTCCTCGGACTTCCAGAACCGCGGCAACATCGCATCGCCGCAGGCGCGCGGGTGGGAGTACGTGCAGCAGGTGGACCTGGTCGGGAAGATGGGGATGTGGGCGGAGCAGGCGGCCGAGAAGCTCAAGGCGAAACCGGTCGAGGTGGGCCGGTACGACCTGGTCCTCCACCCCTCGCATCTCTGGCTCACGATCCACGAGTCCATCGGTCACCCGACCGAGCTGGACCGCGCGATGGGCTACGAGGCCAACTACGCCGGCACGAGCTTCGTCTCGCCGCCGGAAAAGGTGCTCGGCACGCTCAAGTACGGCCGGCCGATCATGAACATCAAGGGCGACCGCTCGCAGGCGGGTGCCGTCTCCACCATCGGCTACGATGACGAGGGCGTCCAGCCGGACGAGTTCCTCATCATCAAGAACGGCATCTTCAACGACTACCAGACCACGCGCGAGCAGGCGAACTGGATGAAGTGGTGGTACGACAAGCAGGGCCTGCCCACCCGTTCCCATGGCTGCTCGTACGCGCAGAACTGGGCCAGCGTCCAGTTCCAGCGGATGCCCAACGTGTCGCTGATGCCCGGCGAGGCCAACACGAGCTGGGACGATCTCATCGCCGCGACCGACAACGGCATCGCTATCATCGGCGATGGCTCGTTCTCGATCGACCAGCAGCGCTACAATGCGCAGTTCGGCGGCCAGGTGTTCTACGAAGTAAAGAAGGGGAAGATCACCGGCATGCTGAAGGACGTGGCGTACCAGCTTCGCACACCGGACTTCTGGAACTCGATGGACATGATCGGCGGCGCGGCGACCTACGAGCTGCACGGCGCGCTGAATGACGGCAAGGGCCAGCCCGGCCAGTCGAATGCCGCGGGACACGGGGCCGTTCCCGCCCGTTTCCTCCAACAGAACGTGATCAATACGGGGAGGCGCTCGTGAGCCAGGCATCCGCACGGGTCATGACCCGCGAGGCAACACAGGCCATCCTGGACAAGGTGGTGAAGCTGTCCAAGGCGGACAAAACCCAGGCCACCATCAACAGCTCCTGGACCGGCAATACGCGCTTTGCCGCCAACCAGATGTCCACGTCGGGCTCGGTGGAGAATGCTACGCTCAACGTGCAATGCTGGTTCGGCAAGCGCCGAGCGGGTGTCGCGACCAACGACCTCTCCGACACGGGTCTCGAGACCGCCGTCCGGAAGGCCGAAGCGCTGGCGCGGATCAGTCCCGAAGATCCCGAGGACATGCCGCTGCTGCCGGCACAGACCTATCCTGCCGTCAGCTCCTACTTCGACAGCACCGCGTCGAGCACGGCGGAGGCCCGGGCCCGTGCCGCGATGACGGCGCTCGACGTCACCCGCAAGTCGGGCGATCTAGATGCCGCCGGTTTCCTGGTCCTCGGCGCGCAGTCGCAGGCGGTCGCCAACAGCGCCGGCCTCTTCGCCTACTACCGGAGCACCAACGCCAACTACACGCTCACGGCGCGCACGAAGGACGGGACCGGTGCCGGTTGGGCGGGGGCGGACAACGACGACTGGTCGAAGATTGATTTCGCCGGCGTCGCCACCCGTGCCATCGAGAAAGCGCGCGCCTCGCGGAGCCCGGTCGCCATCGAGCCGGGCCGCTATACCGTCATCCTCGAACCCCAGGCCGTGGGCGACCTCGTGCAGCTGCTCAACGGCCCGTTCAACGCCCGTACCAACGACGAGGGCCGCGGCGCCTTTACGAAGGAAGGCGGCGGTAACAAGCTCGGTGAGAAGGTGGTGGACGAGCGGGTAACGATTCTGTCCGATCCCAATGACCCTGATCTGCTCGGCAATCCCTTCGATGGCGAAGGCTTCCCGCTCGGCCGTCGGGTCTGGATCGACAAGGGCGTGCTGACGCAGCTCAACTACAGCCGGTTCTGGGCCCAGAAACAGGGGAAACAGCCCACCGGCAATTCGAGCACGTTCAAGATGGTGGGCGGCACGACGTCGCTCGAAGACATGATCAAGTCCACCGAGCGCGGCGTGCTCGTCACCCGGCTCTGGTACCTGCGGCAGGTGGATCCGCGGACGGTGCTCTACACCGGCCTCACCCGTGACGGCACCTTCCTGATCGAGGGCGGCAAGATCGCGCGCTCGGTGAAGAATTTCCGTTTCAATGAGTCGCCACTGTTCCTGCTGAACAACCTCGAGGCCATGGGACCGGCGCAGCGGCTGGCGGGGACGGAAGCAGGCGGGGATATCGTGGTGCCGACGATAAAGGCCAGAGATTTCAACTTTACGAGTCTCTCCGATGCTGTGTGATTGCGCTGATGGAGCCACTGATCACGCTGATGGGGCCACTGATCACGCTGATGCTCGCTGATCTTCGCTGATGGCGTCGGGTGTTGAACGAGCGCCCGTGCGTGATGTTTCTCGCTCGGAGTTGTTGGCAGCGGCGAAACGGCTGCGCGAAGCGGTTGCGTCGAGAATCATCGGGCAGGAGGATGTCCTCGACGAGATCCTGATGGCGCTGCTGGCGGGCGGCCATGCGCTGCTGGTCGGCGTGCCGGGGCTCGCGAAGACGCTGCTCATCAAGACGCTGGCAGACGCGATGCGGCTCGATTTTCGGCGCATCCAGTTCACGCCCGACCTCGTGCCCAGCGACATCACGGGCACCGAAGTCATGGAAGAAGACTCGGCCACCGGTCATCGGGCGTTCCGGTTCGTGCGCGGTCCGATCTTCACCAACATCCTCCTCGCCGACGAAATCAACCGCACCCCGCCGCGCACCCAGGCCGCGCTCCTGGAGGCAATGCAGGAACACCGCGTCACCGCGGCGGGCCAGACGCTGTCGCTGGCCGAGCCGTTCTTCGTGCTCGCCACCCAGAACCCCATCGAGCAGGAAGGGACGTATCCGCTCCCGGAAGCCCAGCTCGACCGGTTCCTCTTCGACGTGCGCATCCGCTACCCCTCGGCGGACGACGAGGTCGCCGTGCTCCGCGCGACCACCGGCCTGGAGTCCCGGGCGGTGGACCCCGTGCTGGACGCAGAAGAGGCGCTCGGCTTGCAACGCCTGACCCGCGCCATTCCCGCGGCGGATCCGCTCCTGCGTTACGCCGCGTCCCTCGTGCGCGCGACCCGCCCCGGTGAGCCCGGCACGCCCGAGCTGGTCACGAAGTACGTGCGCTGGGGTGCCGGTCCGCGGGGAGGACAGTCGCTGGTGCTCGGCGCCAAGGCGCACGCGGTGCTGGCGGGCCGAGCGGTCGCGTCACCCGATGATGTGCGGCGGGTCGCGCACCCGGTGCTGCGGCATCGCGTGCTGCTCAACTACGCGGCAGAGGCCGAGGGGATAACGGTCGAGCGGGTAATCGACACGGTGCTGACCCAGGTCCGGCCGCCGGAGGCAGGCATCCCATTGTAGCCGGGTTGCTGGACGCCCTGCGTGGCCTCGCCTGGCCGGCACGCCACGTCGTCCGCACCGGAGCCACGGGCACGCACCAGTCCCGCGTTCGCGGCCCCGCGCCCGAGTTCTCCGAGTACCGCGCCTTCCGCCAGGGTGACGATCCCCGCCGCCTCGACTGGAAACTCCTCGCCCGCACCAATCGCGCGTATCTCCGGCTCACCGAAGACCGCGCGACCCTCGCCACCATGCTGATCCTCGATGCCTCGCCCTCGATGGATTTCCCTGCATCCGGTCGCTCGAAGTGGACCGCGGCGGCAGAGATCGCCGTCGGCCTGGCACAGGTGGCGCACCAGGCCAGCGATCCGATTGGTGTGCTGGTGCCTGGTGTCGAGCGTGGGCTCCTCCCGCCGCGCACGCGGCGCATGGTCGTCAGCGACATCACAGCGCTGTTGGGCCAAGTCCACGCCGGAATGCGAGTCGGCACCCTCGCACCTCGCCCCTCGCACCTCGCACCTTTTCTGACACTGGTGCGGGTGCACGCAGGGCGACTCCCCTCGCGAGTCGTCTTCCTGTCGGATTTCCTCGATGATGACGGCACTGTCCCTTCGCTCGTCTCTGCGCATGTCGCCAGCGGCGGGGAGGTGCACGCGGTGCGGATGATCGCGCGGGAGGAGCTCGATCTCCCATCGCGAGGATTTACTGCGGTCGATCCGGAGGACGACGGAGTGGCCCGGCCGTTCGCGCCGGGCGCCCGGGATGGCTACCTCGAACGATTCCGCGCATGGGGCGATGATGTCGCCGCCCGCTGGCGACAGGCCGGCGCGTTCTGGACCGACGTGGTGTCCGACGAGTTGCCGGTCGCCGCGGTGCGTCGGGTGGTGGGGGCAGGGACGTGACCTTTCTCGCTCCCGCGTGGCTGATGGTGGCCGGCCTCGCCTCCGCGATGGTGGTGGGGCTCCACCTCTTCACGCGCCTTCAGCCACGCCGGCTCGTTCTTCCGACGGCGCGGTTTGTTCCTGACACCTCGTTGCGCACACCGTCACGATCCGCGCGACTCTCGGACCTGCTGCTTCTCGCGTTGCGCGTGCTGGCGCTCCTCCTCGCCGGCGTGGCCCTCGCGCGGCCATCGCTCTCGGCCCGGCTGAAGCCGGTCGCGACCATCATTCTCGCGGATAGAGCCGCTGACAGCGCTGATGTCGCAGAAAGAACGGCGCTGATTGAGGCGGATACAATCATTCAGATGCGGTCCCTCTCCTCGGGGCTCATCGCGGCGCGGCGGGCGGGCGCAGCGTGGAGCACGCGGGCTGACTCGGTCGAGCTGGTGATCGTCACGGGCCTCGCGAGCGGACTCTGGGATCGCGCGACAGCTGACATACGTGCCACGTGGCCGGGGCGGATACGCATCGAC
>CAMDCH010000183.1:0-5562 GCA_945889655.1 bacterium HR33 | reverse complement strand
CCGGTACGGTCTCTCGAGCAGCCTCTACACCCGCAACATCGGGTCCGGTTTCCGCGCGCTTCAGTCGCTCGACAACGGCATCACGTACATCAACGCGCCGACCATCGGCGCCGAGGCCCATCTCCCGTTCGGCGGCGTAAAGCAGACCGGCAACGGGCACCGCGAGGGCGGGTGGCAGGTCTATGATTTTTTCTCGGAAACCAAGGTTGGGTACGTGGACTACTCCGGCAAGCTCCAGCGAGCGCAAATAGACACGGAAGAGGTGTAACCGCGGGTGCGCAGTGCGTAGTGCGCAGTTTTTGGCTCCGTCAGTGCAGTGATTTGCCTATGTGATCCGCGTCACCAAGCCCAGTTTCCACCCATGTCGTCACGATCCATTGCCGTCATTCTCTCCGCCGGCGGCGCGGAGCTGGACCTGGAATCCCTGAGCGAGATTCCCCGGGCGCGGCTGGTCCGCGCGGAGTTTGCCCGGGGAGAACGGGCGGCCTGCGTGGCGGCCACGCTCGAACATGACTGCCCGTCAGGGGAGTTGCTCTCGGTATTGCGGCCCTGGGCATCGGGGAGAGGGTGGCTGGTGACAGTTGCGCCTGTGAAAGGGCGTGGGTAACGTAAATCCCAGCCTATGGCATACCTGCAACATCCAGAAAACCGTAACGCTGAATCAGTTGCCACTCGCGCCTGCTTCACCGTCGCAGTGGCTTCTTCCTATACGCTTATCCCGCGTGCCTCTCTCTGGTGCGCGTTCAGCAACTCGCAAAAGGCTTGCATGAATTCGTGGCAGTCGAAGCGGGGATCGCGGGACTAAGCGTTGTATGACGGGCGGCCGGTCAGGTCGCCCGTTTGATTTTCCTACACGTGATTACCTGAAGGACCTGCACAAAATACTGGTGTCGCCGGATAGCATCCGTGCATTCCGGAGCGGAATCCAGTTTCTTCGGGCCCGAGGAGGGATCCGAGCGTATGAGACTCACGGCGGCCAAGAGGGCTGCGTTCGACGAAGGCTCGCTGGACCAGTACCTGCGCGAGATCAGCCAGTACCCGCTGATCCCCCGCGAGGAAGAGGTCCGACTCGCCCAGCACATCCACACAGGGTGCGAAGAGTCTCTCGACAAGCTGGTCCGCAGCAACCTGCGATTCGTTGTCTCGGTTGCCAAGAAGTACCAGAACCAGGGCGTCAGCCTCGCGGACCTGATCAACGAGGGCAACCTCGGCCTCATCCGCGCCGCCCACAAGTTCGACGAGACCAAGGGCATCAAGTTCATTTCGTACGCCGTCTGGTGGATCCGCCAGGCCATTCTCCAGGCCTTGGCCGAGCAGAGCCGCATTGTCCGCGTCCCGCTCAATCGCGCGGGGACACTGCATCGCATCGGCAAGCGGTCGTCCGCGCTGCTCCAGGAGCTGGGCCGCGAGCCCACGGTGGAGGAAATCGCCGAGGGCATGGACATCACCGAGGAAGAGGTCGCGAAGACGCTGTCCATTTCGCAGACCCATCTCTCGCTGGATGCGCCGCTCACGCCGGGCGAAGACAACCGCCTGCTGGATTACCTCCCGGACACGACCAATCCGGGTCCGGATGACGAGACCTTCGAGCACGCGCTCACCGAGTCCATCGAGGAAGTCCTCGGCAGCCTCAAGGAGCGTGAAGCCAAGATCCTCCGGCTGTACTTCGGCCTCGAGAGCCAGGAACCGATGACGCTGGAAGAAATCGGCAGCATGCTCGGCATCACACGGGAACGCGTGCGCCAGATCAAGGAAAAAGCCCTCGCGCGCCTCAGGCACGTGAGCCGGGCCCGGGCGCTCGAGAGTTTCCTGGGATCCTGACTAGTGAGAAGTGAGAAGTGAGAAGGGCGCCCGAAACGGCGCCCTTCGTTTGTTTGGAACTCCTTCTCACTTCTTACTTCTCACTGTCTCTACTAGGTTTCCGCCATGGCAGCGCAACCCTCTTTCGACGTGTCCACCGGCGCGGATCTGCAGGAAGTGGACAATGCGGTCAACCAGAGCCTCAAGGAGATCGGGCAGCGGTACGACTTCAAGGGATCGAATTGCACCATTGTCTTCGACCGCACCAAGGGCCTCATCAACCTCGAGGCGGACGATGACTACAAGATGAAAGCCGTCGTGGACGTCCTGCAGAGCAAGATGATCAAGCGCGGTGTCCCCGTGAAGAATCTCAAGATCGGCGATGACCAGCCGGCCACCAACAGCCGGGTGCGGAAGGAAGTCACCCTCACGCAGGGCATCGCCACCGAGACCGCCAAGGAAATCGTGAAAGCCGTGAAAGCCCAGGGGTTCAAGAAGGTCCAGGTGGCCATCCAGGGAGAGGAGCTGCGCGTCACCGGCCCCTCCAAGGACGACCTCCAGGCCGTGATCGCATTCCTGCGGAGCAAAGATTTCAGTATCGAGCTGAAATTCGGGAACTATCGGTGAGAATACTTCTCACTTCTCACTTCTCACTTCTCACCTGTTCATGAAGCTCGGCGTCATCTCACTCGGCTGTGACAAGGCGACCGTTGATTCCGAACGCCTGGTCGGTGACCTCGTGGGTCACGGCGCGACGGTCATTGCCGATCTGGCCGCTGCCGATGTCATCCTGATCAATACTTGCGGCTTCATCGACGCGGCCAAGAAGGAATCCATCGAGGCCATGTTCGAGGCGGCGGAGCTGAAACGCACCGGCTCCGTGAAGGCCGTGGTCGCCGTGGGCTGCCTGGTGCAGCGCTACGCCGCCGACCTCAAGAAGGAAATCCCCGAGGTCGATCTCTTCCTTGGCTTCAGCGACCTCCACAAGCTGGCCCCGGCCCTGGCCGAGCGCGGCCTGCTCGCCGATCCGATCGCCGGGCACCCCGGCGTGCGCCAATACCTGGGCGAGGGCGCCCACGTCCGCTACCTGAAGATCTCCGAAGGCTGCGACCACACCTGCGCCTTCTGCGCGATTCCGCTCATGCGGGGCAAGCACCGGTCTGAACCGGTTGAACGCCTCATCCGCGAAGCCCAGGAGCTCGAAAAACAGGGAGCGCGCGAGATCAATCTCGTCGCGCAGGACCTCGGTCACTTTGGGCGCGACCTCGGCAAGGACGGCCCCAAGCTTCCCGACCTGCTCGAGCGTCTCCTCGAGGAAACGGCAGTGCCCTGGTACCGGCTCCTCTACGTCTATTCGGCGGGTCTCTCCGACCGCCTGGTGGACATGATCGCCCGCGAGCCCCGGATCATTCCTTATATCGACATCCCCATCCAGCACGCGTCCGACCACATGCTGGAGCGCATGCGCCGCCCCGAGCGACAGGACACCATCAGGAAGAAGGTCGCCTGGCTCCGCGAGCGCGTGCCGGATATCGCCATCCGCTCGACCGCCATCGTCGGCTTTCCGGGCGAAACCGAGGATGACTTCAGGCAGCTCCTCGACTTCGCGGACGACCTGTCGTTCGAGCGCCTGGGCGTCTTTCCCTATTCGCCGCAGGAAGGCACCCGCGCGGCGGAGTACGAGGACGACGTCCCCGACGACGTGAAGAAGGAACGCCTCGAGGAGCTCTCCGAGCTCCAGCGCGCAATTTCGGCGGACCGGCTCGGCCGCTTCGTTGGACGCGAGACACTGGTCCTGGTGGATGAAGTTCTGGACGCCACTCGCAGCACGTTGGATTCGGTGGCCGTCCCCCTCTCCCGTAAGGGCGCCGTCCTGAGTGAAGCGAAGGAAGAGGGGACAGGGGAGAGGGCAACGCACGTCGGACGCGTCCAATGGCAGGCTGATGACGTCGACGGCGTTACCCACGTCGCCAACGGCGGCTGGGCGAAGCCCGGTGATTTCGTGAAGGTCAGGCTCGAGGACAACGAAGACCTGGATTTCCATGCGGTGGCGCTGCCGTGACCATCTCCCGCGACATGTTCGAGCGGGCGCGGAAAGTGCTCCCGGGCGGCGTGAACTCTCCCGTGCGCGCGTTCCGGGCCGTGGGCGGCGACGCCATTCTCGTCCAGGAAGCCCACGGGGCGATCCTCACCGATCTCGATGGCCGCGAGTACCTGGACTACCTCCTGTCCTGGGGTGCGCTGCTGCACGGGCACGATCACCCCGCCGTCCGTGCTGCCATCATGGACGCAGTCTCCCGCGGGACGTCCTACGGCCTCACCTGCCAGGCAGAGGTGGAGCTGGCCGAGCTGGTCGTGAGCCGGATACCGTCAGTCGAGATGGTGCGGTTCGTGACGAGCGGCACGGAGGCCACGATGTCGGCCATCCGCCTGGCCCGGGCGCACACCGGCCGGGACCTCATCATCAAGTTCGACGGCGCGTACCACGGCCACGCTGACAGTTTCCTCGTATCCGCCGGCTCGGGTGTAGCCACGTTCGGTCTGCCGAATAGTCCCGGGGTTCCCGCCGACCTCGCGAAGCTGACGCTGACCTGTCCATTCAACGATCCGGATGCCGTCAAGGACATGCTCGCGAAGCACGCGGGCAAGGTCGCCGCGATCATCGTGGAACCGTATTTCGGGAATGTCGGCTTCATTCCGCCGGCACCTGGATTCCTTCAATCACTGCGCACGCTGGCCACCGACGCCGGCGCGCTGCTGGTCTTCGATGAAGTGATCACCGGGTTCCGGGTACACGGGGGAGGGGCGCAGGCGCTCCAGGGCGTATCGCCGGACCTCACCACGCTCGGCAAGATCATCGGTGCGGGCCTGCCGGTCGGCGCCTATGGCGGCAGCGTCGCGCTCATGGAGAAGGTGGCCCCCGCCGGAAACGTCTACCAGGCGGGCACGCTCGCGGGAAACCCGGTCGCCATGGCGGCCGGGCTCGCTGCTCTCCAGCTCGCGGGTGCGCCCGGCTTCTACGACACGCTCGCGCGACGTACCCGCGCGCTGGTCGAGGGCCTCAAGGCCGCGGCCGATGCGCACGGCGTGCCGTTCACGGCCGCCCACGAGGGATCGCTCTGGGGCTTTTTCTTCCACCCGGGTCCGGTGCGGAACTACGAGGAAGCGAAGAAGTGCGATGTGAAACTCTTCGGGCGGTTCCACGCCGCCGCCCGCGAACGTGGCGTGCTGCTCGCGCCGTCCGCGTTCGAAGCAGGCTTCATCTCGGCGGCCCATACCGACGACATCATTGCCGAAACGGTTGAGCGGCTGGCGGAAGCACTCGCCAGCGCGATTCGCGGCTAGCCTCGCGCTGGCGGTCGCCGTGGCCACCTGCGCGCGCCCTCGCATCAGCGGGCGACCCTCATCGTCCCCTCCGCTGGCTACCGCGCGTGAACCGGAGATCCGCATCGGCCTCACGGTCGCGGGGACGCATGCGACCGTGGGCGGCCAGGGCGAAACGGCCGCCATGGTCGATGGCCAGACTGTCTTCCGGCTGGGTCCCGGCCAGCAGGTCACCCTGCAGACCGACAGGCTGGGCTTCTCCGTCACGGGCGGTCCCGCACCAGGCCGCTTCCAGAACATTTCCTTCGTGAGCCTGTCGCCGGACCGGTTCGTCACCGTGAACGGCCGTCCCTATCGCGGCGTCGCCGACGCGTACCTGCGCGGGGGTACGCTGTACGTGGTGAATCGCCTCGGCCTCGACGCCTACCTCCAGGGCGT
>CAMDCH010000182.1:0-5591 GCA_945889655.1 bacterium HR33 | reverse complement strand
GATGGACACGCCCACCGCCGCGCCTGCGGTGCCCATCTTGGGGAACGGCCCGATCCCGGTGATGAACCCGACGTTGAAGAAGATGTTCATGACCGTGAGCAGCACACCGAGGTAGAGCGGCGTCCGGGCGTCGCCAGCGGAGCGAAGCGCCCCGCCCATCATGAAGAACGTCATCATGCCGAAGCTGAACAGGAACATCAGGCGCAGGAACGGAAGCGCCTGGGCTTTCACTTCGGCGGTCGCATGCACGACATCCAGCAGGAACGGCGACAGGAAGTAGCCCGCGGGCGCCAGCACGCCGACCGACAGGATGATCGCCGCGAGGAACGCCTGGTACACCGTGCGATTCACCGCCTCCTGGTCGCCCGCGCCGGCCGCGCGCGAAGTGAGCACGCCCATTCCCGAGAAGAGCGAGGCAACGAAGACCATCACGACCAGGAAGATCTGGAACGAAACGCCGATGGCGGCGTTGCCCGCGTAGCCGACGAAATGGCCCACCAGCGCGTGGTCCACCACGCCCTGCATGCCGCCGATCACGTTCTGGAGAATGGAGGGCCACGCGAGCATCCAGACGGCGCGGGGCAACGGACCTTCAACGATGAAGCGATCGAGTTTCCTGGCGGGCTTCGTGGCGGTGGCCATGGGCGTGGAGGATATGGTGGCAGGACCAACCCGTCTACGGCCGTTTACCGGAGAAACCTCTCGGCGAGCTGGATGAGACGCTCGTCACCGGCCTTCCGGGCCTCGGCCAATATCCGCTCGACATGCGGGCGCAGTTTCGGCTCGCCCCAGCGGTAACCAGTCGCCTGCTCCGCGCTGAACGAGTCACCGACGTTGGCGCCGTCGATCAGCGCCTGGGCCGCGGCGGCGTCATAGCCCGGATCGTCCGGCTTGGGCAGGTAGAATCGGCGCTCCGGCTCGGATGGGTCTTCCTTCGTGAAGGCGCGGGACATGGTGGAAGTTTACCACTTGGCCCTTGCCGCCAGTATGGCTAGATTTGTGGCCGTCGGGTGTCGCAACCGTCGATGCCCCAATGGGATAGAGGCCGGCCAGCCCAGGCGAATCCTGTTTCCGCTTTTTGTTTGTCGAAAACCCAGAAGGTGACCACTACATGGCAAAGCAGGAAGACATCGTCCTCGACGGCACCATCACTGAGGTCCTTCCGAACGTCACGTTCCGCGTGCTGCTCGAGAATGGCCACCAGGTGCTGGCTACAATGGCAGGGAAGATGCGGCGCTTCCGCATCCGGGTGCTCCAGGGCGACCGCGTGACGCTCGCGCTGTCCCCCTACGACCTCACCAGAGGTCGGATCACGTACCGGCACAAGTAAGAAACGGGCGAAGCCCGACTTGTTAAACCCCGGGCGCAAGCCCGGGGAGCTCAACCCGGTCGCTCAGAGCAAAGCAAGGGAGCCCGTACTCGATGAAGCCAGCACCACCCCTCAAAGAGCTAGTCAGCGTCAGCGAGCTGCTTCGCCGTCGCCTCAAGGAAACCGAGCGCACCCCCGAAGAGCTGGCCGAGCACATCGAGCTCCCCCCGGAATACGTGAAGGACCTCCTGAGCGGCAAGCGTCGCCCACCGCTCCCGGGGCGCACAGACATCTATGAGAAAATGACCCGTTTCCTGGGCCTGGGCCGCACGGACCTCGCGTCCTGCGCCACGGCGGAGCGGGCGGAAACGAAGAAGGCGAACACCGGTCCGGAAGCGCCGGTGCGCAAGGCACTGCTCGATATCTGTAACCCGGAAACGGCCAAGGAGCTTGAGCGCCGCGCCAAGAAGAATCCGGAAGAGCTGATCGACTTCATGCAGCGCGTGTTGGATGTCGCCCAGGCAGGGGTGCGCCGCATGCTCGATGACCCGATCTCACTGCGCCTGGCTGCGACCAAGAACGGCAGCGAGTTCATCCCGATGCGACTGCGGGTGCTCGAGTTCCTCGATGTCACGATCGCCACGCTGACGATGCAGGACCTGAGCAACTGGGTGTTGCCCCGCATTTCCCGCTGGGACGTGGACCTGAGCACTGGTGTCCTGCGCGTGATCCTGAGGACGCAGGAGGCGCCTGAGCAGAATCGCCGCCGGCCCACGATAGGCGGGCGGCGCGGAAGACTGGGGTCGTAGCTGGCCTAGAAGGCCCTTTCCAGAATCCCCACCACATCCTCCCTCGTCACCGGCCGAGGGTTGGGAAACTCCACCTTCGCCACGCTCTCCGCCGCTCGATTGATGTCTTCACGCCGAAGGCCTAGGTCGCCTAACCGATAGCGTAGCCCCAACCGCTCGCCGAGGGCGGCGATCCCGGATGGGCCATCGCTGGCGTCCAGCGCATCGGCGATCTGGCCCATCGCCTCCGGCGCGGCCGGTGCGTTGAATCGAGCGACGTGCGCCAGCAGGGTCGCGTGGGTCGGGGCGTGCGGCAGGCCCATGCCGCCCAGGACGTGCGCGAGCTTGTGGTGCAGGCCGGTGGTGGTCAGGTGAAGCGCGTACCCCGCGAAGTGCGAGCCGAAAAGCGCGTCGTTGCGGGCGGTGAGTTCGCGCGGGTCGGCCACCACGCGCGGGAGGGCGCGGCCCAGCATCTCGAGGCCGTCGGTCGCCAGCATGGTGGACACGGGACTCGCTTCAGGCGCATAGAGCGCCTCCACGCAGTGCGCCACCGCGTTCATCCCGCTCGCGGCGCTCACGTCCACCGGCAGCGAGAGGGTCAGCTCCGGGTCGTAGATCACCAGCGCGGGCGCCACGCCTGGGTCCCGCCCCGTGCGCTTGGCTTCACCCTCGGTCACGCCCCACACCGACGTCATCTCCGATCCCGAGTACGTGGTGGGGATGGCCACCAGGGCCAGGCGCGCCTCGCGCACGACCGCTTTTCCGACGCCGATCGCCGAGCCGCCACCCACCGCGATGATGCAGTCGGCGGCGTGACGGTGCACCAGGTCGAGCGCTTCGCGCATGACCGTTACCGGCACGTGCATGGCCGCGCGGTTGTACACGCCCACGACCGCGGACCCCAGGATGTCGGACACCAGCTTGATCTCGGCGTCGCGCCCCGGCGTGCCGATGAGCACGATACGCGTGTTGGGTACGCGGAGCTCATCGGGAAGGCAGCGGATGGCGCCCGCGCCAAAGACGATGCGGGCCGTCTCGGTCTCGTACGCGAAGCGGGAGCTGACCTCGTTCACCGCGCGACCCGGTCCATGAGGTCGCGCACGAAGGCGATCTCGTCCTCGTTCACCGTGTGGCCCATGCCCGGATAGATCCGCTCGGTCACGTCCGCATCCAGGCCGCGGAACACCTCCGCCGTTTCGCCCACCCGCGCGCGGGGGATGTGCGAGTCGACATCGCTGCACCCGAGGAAAACAGTCATTCCCTTGAGGGTACCGTTGGACGGCCATTGCGTTCCCGGTGGCCCGATCAAGCCACCCGACAGGCCGACCACCCCGCCGAGCGGAATGCCCCGCCGGTATGCGGCGGTGAGCGCGAGACACCCCCCCTGGGAAAATCCGAGAAGGAGAATCCGCTCCGCGGCTACCCCCTGCGCCAGCGCCAGGGCTATCAGCTCGTGGATCACCTCGATTCCCGAGGTGATCCCCGGCTCGTTTCGCTCGATCTCCGCCATGAACGACAGGGGATACCACGTGTTCCCTGCGGCCGCCGGCGCGAGGTAGGTGAAGTCGGGATGCTGGAGAGCTGGTACGAAGTCCAGGATGTTGTTCGGGGAAGCATTGCGCCCGTGGACCATGATCATCACGGCCGAGCCCTGGCCTAGCGGACGACCGCGAGTCTCAACTGGTTGTCCGGCGTGCGGTGCAGTCATGGATCAAGAGGTGATTGCTTGTTCAATACGTCACCGTGGGCAACATCGACTCGATCTTCTCGCGTCGTGGCTCTTCCCAGGGCGGAAGCTTCAGGCCCTTGCCGAGGTCGGCGGGTGCTTCGTCCACACCGAAGCCGGGCGGCACGGTCGCGACCTCGTAGAGGATGCCTCCGGGCTCGCGGAAGTAGATCGAACGGAAGTACTGGCGGTCGAGCACCTCGGTCACCTGGCGGCCCAGCTTCACCAGCTCGCCGCGCAGCTTCAGTTGGTCGTCTCCGTTGTCTACCGCGAACGCGACGTGATGGACGGTGCCAAGGCCGTTTTTCGCGGCTGGCGCTTCGGGCGCGGCCACGACCTCCACGGTTTTCCCCGGTTCATCATCTACCCCCACGCCCAGCCGAGTGCGGCCCGGAGCTTCGTTCACGACCTTCAGGCCCAGCACCTGCGTGAGGAAGTCGATGGTCGGCTGGGGATCACGAACGGTGAGGGTCACGCTGTGGATGCCGCGGACCGCCTGTCCCACGGGCACGCCGCCGGATTTCCATGGCGCGCGCTTGTCCCGCTTGTTCGCCACGAGATCGAACACCATGCCCGAGAGGTCGTGGACCGTGATGGCTTCCTCGCCGAACCCGGTCTCGCGATCGGTCACGGGGATCCTTCGTTCGCGCAGGCGAGCGCGCCAGCCATCCAGCGAGCCTTCGGGGACGGAAAACGAGGTAGTGGTGACCTGCCCGGCGCCCTTGATGCCTGTCGGGACGCCCATGTCCCGGTAGGGGAAGGTCGTCCAGATGGAGCCGGGCGTCCCCGCCTCGTCACCGTAGTAGAAGTGGTAGACGCCGGGGTTGTCGAAGTTGACGGTCTTCTTCACCAGCCGGAGACCGAGGTCACGCGCGAAGAAATCGAGGTCGGCCTGCGCGTCGTCGGCGGTGGCGGTGACGTGGTGGAGCCCGCGGATGAGTGTCATGCGGAAAATCTATCCGCCGATCGCGCATCAGCGTAATCACTACTTGTGACTTAACGAGTACACGTATGCCGCGACCTGCTGAACCTGCTCGTCAGTGAGCTTCGCGCCACCCTTGGCAGGCATGGGGCCCGAGCTCTTTATGGGCTTTGCCACGCCTTCATTGATGACCTTGACGATCCCCTCCATCGAGCCATCGGTGTTCAGCCAATCGGTATCTGCCAGGTTCGGCGCGACGCCGGTGCCCTTCCCCTTTGCCCCGTGACATCCGGCGCACGTTCCACCGGCCGCCTGGCCGTGGAAGATCTTCTCGCCTATCGCGATCTGCGCCGCGTCAGGCTGGGTGGTGTTCGGGCCGGCCTTTGATTCCATGCTGCCGGTTTCGTTCTGCGTGCCGGTGCCCGAAGGTTCCGGGAACTGGTCCGCCGAGGGGGTCTTGTGGCAAGCCTGCGACACGAGCGCGAGCGCCACGAGTGATGCCGCCAACCGTGCTGCCATATGTCCTCCAAGGGTGTCTGATAGTCTGTCATGAGACTCCAGGCACTGGAGGTGCAAGTATTGAGCCTCAGGGAGTGAGGCGGTCGCTCTTCTTTACGAGGAACAACCCTTCATTCCCGCTCGCCACCGCGATCGTCCCGCTCTTGAAGAAGGGGTAGTTGCTCCACGTGCCCTCGAAGCCGGGGGTGTCGGTCTCGAAGGGAGCGGTGTCGAAAAACCCAACTTCCTTGGGGTGCAGGGGATCCGACACATCCACGATGCGCAGCCCCGCCTGGTAGTGGGACTGGTACATCAGGTTGCCCTTGATGAAGAGGTTGTGGTCGGTAG
>CAMDCH010000181.1:0-5614 GCA_945889655.1 bacterium HR33 | reverse complement strand
GGCGCCCCCGCGGCGAGAATGACCACGAGAAACGGCGTGAACATCGCGGTGGAATGCGCGGTGATGCTCGCGAACCCGTAGTGCGCGTAGTAGTAGATCAGCAGCAGGACCGCCAGCGCGATCCACCAGGTCCAGCCGTCCGTAAAGCCCGCGGCCGAGTCGGCGAATCGCCGGGTGATGCCCGTTTCCCCCAGTGCTTCCGCCATCCGGACGAGGCCGCCGTACCAGATGAAGACCTCCCACGCGCCCCGCTCGGTTACGAGGTCGCTCCATTCGAGCACGCCGGAAAGCAGCAGTACGCAGATCCCGATCAGCGCGACGACCGCGTAGTTGATGTGGTGCAGTGCGGTGGTCATCCAGAGGGATGCCACCAGCGCAAAGACGCAGAGCATCAGCTTCTCGCCGCGGGACATGGGGCCCATCTTCGCCAGCTCTTCGCGCGCGATTGCGGCGGCGCGGGGCGTGTGCGTGATCTCGGGCGGGTACAGGAAGTAGAGCAGGCACGGGACGAGGAGGAACGCGACCAGGCCCGGTACGATCGATCCGAGCACCCACTGGGTGTACCCCAGCTCGAGGTGCGTGACGTCAGTGGCGAACTTCGCGATGAGCGGATTCGAGGCTTGGCCGGTGAACCAGATGGAGCAGACGATCACGTCGCACTGGTACAGGAACGGCATCAGGAACCCGCCCAGCCGCCGGGCGCTCGGCCCGGGGTGGGAGTCGTACGCCTCTGATATCGACTTGGCGATCGGGAAGACGATCCCGCCGGCGCGCGCGCCGTTGGATGGGATGAAGCTCGCGAGCAGGAAATCGGTCGTTGCGAGCGCGTAGCCGAGTCCGAGCGACCGGTGGCCGAGGAGCCGGATGAACCAGAACGCGATGCGGCGGCCCAGGCCCGTCTTGAGCATGCCGCGGGACATGAAGAACGCGGCGAGCACGAGCCAGACGATGGGGTCGCCGTAGCCGGCCAGGGCCTGGTTGGGCGTGAGCACGCCGCTGACGGCCATGGCGGAAACGCCGAGGAGGACCATCGCGCCGCCGGGGAGCGGCTGGAAGATGAGTCCCGCGATGGTCGCGACGAAGATCGCGAGGAGCCGCCAGGAGTTGACCGTGATGCCGTCGGGCACGGGGATCGCGAGAATCGCGATGGCTGCCCCGAGCACGATGGCCCACCGGAGCGGCCTAGTCAGGTGGGACCCTGCTGGGCGACCTGTTCCCGGAGTTCCTTGAGGCGTTCACGCGCCCACGGGGCCGCGCTGGAGTGCGGGAAGCGCTCGATGAGGCGGGCCAGCTCGGGGATCGCGCGCTGGGGCGCGTTGAGCCGGCGGGTGTACACCTCGACGATTTCCTGCGTGATCAGCAGATCCAGCGGTTCAGCCATCTTCGGGGTTCCGCGGCCTTTCCGGAACCAGGCGACCGCGCTGTCGAACTCCTGGAGATGGTCACGATAGATGCGGGCGATCCGGAGGTACGGCTCGGGGTCCGCCGGAGTGTTCAGTGTGAACACTTCGTATGCGTCGACCGCTTCACGATAGAGCCCGCGGGCCTCGAGTGACTGTGGGCGCGAATACTCGATCTTGTGCGGGGTGGAATCACCTGAGGGCGCGTTTATGTGGGCGAAGGTGCCGGCCCCGGCGCGCATCACGAGTCGCGAGAAACCAAAGACGATGCCGAATCCCAGCGGCGCGCCGATCAGCGCGCCCAGGAACCCGAACTTGAATGAGCCGACGGCGCCGCCGATGATCAGGCCGGCGAGGGACCAGAAGGCCATCTTGAAGGTGAACATCCGCTCGGCGGCGTCCACGGACCGGAGTGGCATGGCGCAGAAGATGACTCCCGAAAGGGAGCCGGGACAGGGGTGAGGCTAAGCCGAGCGCGACTTCCCTAGATAGCGGCGAACCAGGGGAGAAATCCTGCGGCGCGAGAGTGCGATGCGGAGCTCATGTGCCTCCTCCGGGGTCGCGTCTACGAGGATCTGTTCCTTTTTCCCCTCGGAGATTGCGACCGGCACGCCGTCGCGGAACAGGACGCGATTCGTCGCGATGGCGGGGACGGTCGAGCCGGGCGTGATGATCCCCACCAGGTTCAGCGGGTCGGCACCCGAGATGGCGACCAGCTCCGCGGCGCCCTGCGAGCGCCGCACGCCGCGCAGCAGCCCGATGGCTTCCGGCAGCGCGAACTGCTCCCCCGAGAATCCGCCGACGAATCGCCCGCCACGGATTTCGCCCCGGGCTTCGAGGCGCCAGAAGACGCGGATGAGATCACGCCACGGCGGCAGGATCGCCTCGCGCTCGAGCATGCGGCGGAAGACGACGCCGTAACGCTTGAGGAGCTGGCGGGCCAACGTCTCAAGGGAAAGCTCCGAAGGACGGTCAGACGGTCGGACGGGCGGACGGGCGTCTTGTTCTTGCCCGTCTGCCCGCCTGCCCGCCTGCCCGTCTGTCGTCGCCCACCTTCCCGCCGTCTCGATCCCGAACGGAGCCGTGCGGCCGGAGCGCCGGTACGCGCCGGCGATCGGCTTGCGGCGCTCGGACGGGATCAGCAGCGCGCGGAGCCCGGCAAACGAATCCGAGCTGACGAGTCCCCAGGCGACCAGCTCGCTGAGGCCATTCTCGACCTCGGTGCGCAACATCCCCGTCTCCCGCACCAGCTCGACGAAGAAGGACGCCCCGCGCTTCTGGAGTGTCGCCCGGACCGTCTCTCCCGCCGTCGACAGGGGAATCGTGGTGTCGGGCCGCGTGGGCTCGAGGTTGCGCCACGTGTCCGCGTGCTCACGCTTGAAGAGCGAGATCGGGGTGGAGCGGATCGGCCCCGCGCGCCGGCCGTCTTCATTCATGGGCGCTGTCGGCGCGAGCCGGGCCCAGCCGATTTCGCCCGAGAGGCAGAGCGCGTCCAGCCACATCGGGTCATAGTTTTCGACCCGCGCGGGAAGGACATCTGATTCCCAGGCACCGGCCGCCAGCTCACAACCGTCGAGCAGCTCGAGCACCGAGGCGAGTCCCTCGGGTCCCTGGACCTGCATCTCTGGTGCCAGCCGCTGCCAGCGGAACAGGAACTTCATGAAGTCCGCCGCGCTGACCGGCTCGATCTCCTTGCGCAGACGCTCCAGCGTGTATCTGTGAATGCGCGCCAGCAGGCGCCGCTCGCACCATTCGCGATCCTCGACGCCGGCCGTGAAGTGACCCCGGAGGACGAACCCTTCGCCTTCGAGGGCGGCAAGCGCGATGTCGATCTCACCCACGTCCAGTGCCACTGCCTGTGCCAGCTGCGCCGCGGTGGTGGGACCCGAGATCTCGAGCTGCCCTCTGACGATTTCCACAACCGCCTGCTCGTGCGTCCAGGTCTTCGCGAGGTCGCGTTCGGGAATAACGACCGACGGCTCGATGGTGGCGTCCGGGTACGCGGCGAGGGCCAGCGGGACACGTTCGGTGGCAACCCAGAGGCGAGCAGGCGGGTAGGCGGGCAGGCGGATGGCGGTTGCGCGCCGACTCGCCACGAGCAGCTCGAAATGCTTCGTCCACTCATCCCTTGCGGGCAGCACGCCGCTCATCAGGAGGGCATCGTGCAGCTCGTCGGCGTTGGCGACCGAGGGGCGTGCTTCCTCGCGGACGCGTTCGATGGCCGCGATGTCCAGCGTGCCGAGGTCGTCCGACGACTTCACGTCTCGCGAGCGGCGGGTCACCACGGCCTGGGTGCGGCGCTCTTCGAGAGGCGCATCGTCCAGGAAGGCGTAGGGCCGGGCCGTCAGGACCTCGTGCGACATCGGCGAGGGCTCGGGCGTGTCGCGCGCGACCAGGTTGAACTCGCCTGACGACATGCCTTCGAGCACGCGCGTCAGGCCCGGCAGATCCATCGCTTCGATGAGGCAGTCCTCGATCGTCTGGTTGACCAGCGGGTGATCGGGGATTTCGCGGTCGCCCTGGATGTTCTCGAGGCAGGCAGCCTGGTCCGGGAACACGGCCGCCATGAGATCGTCCGCGTCCATGCGCTGGAGGGGAGCGGGGACCTTCCGGCCGCCGCGGTGGCGCAGGATGGCGAGCGCGCGGGTGGCATTCCAGCGCCAGCGCGTCGGGAAGACGGGCGCATCCAGCATGGCCTGGATCAGGATCTCGCGCACCGTACCCGGGTGCAGGTACTGGAAGACGTCGCCCAGCGCGAAGCTGTGCTGCGGCCCCAGCGAGAGGACGATCGCGTCCTCGGTCGCGGCAGCCTGGAGCTCGAAGTTGAAGCTGCGGCAGAACCGCTTCCGCAAGGAGAGCCCCCACGCGCGATTGATCCGGCTGCCGAATGGCGAGTGCAGCACGAGCTGCATGCCGCCCGCTTCATCGAAGAATCGCTCCAGCACGAGGTTGTGCTGCGACGGAATGACGCCCAGGATCTTGCGGGTAGCGTCGAAGTATTCGGCGATCTGCTGCGCGGCCGCCGTCGACAGGCCAATGGTCTGTTCCAGCCACGCGATAGCCGCCGGAAGATCATCCAGCCGCTCGGCGACGTCCTCTCTCAGGCGGGAAACTTCTTCCGACAGCTCACGAGTGCGCGCCGGTGCTTCGCCCAGCCAGAACGGGATCCCGGGCGGCTCGCCCTTGGCATCCGCCACGCGCAACACGCCCGACTCAACCTTGGTGATCCGCCACGACGCGTTGCCGAGCTGGAAGACTTCGCCGGGGATGCTCTCGATGGCGAAGTCCTCATTCACGGTGCCGATGAATGTCTCGGTCGGCTCGAGGATCACCCGGTAGTCGGCGAGATCGGGAATCGCTCCGCCTGACGTGAGCGCGGCGATGCGGGCGCCGCGGCGCCCCTTGATCCGCTTGTTCACGCCGTCGTAGTGCAGGTAGGCCGAGCGGCGGCCTCGGCGCGTGGTGAACCCGTCGGCCAGCATCTGGACCGTGTCGTCGAAGTCCTTGCGGGCGAGATCGCGGTAGGGATAGGCGCGTCTCACCGTCTCGTAGAGACGGTCTTCCTCCCACTCCTCGGACGCGGACGCCGCCACGATCTGCTGGGCCAGGATGTCGAGCGGTTTCTGCGGGATGATGAGGCGATCGAGATTCCCCTCACGCGTTGCCCGGATGAGGGCGGCGCACTCCACCAGCTCGTCGCGCGAGAGAGGGAAGATCCGTCCCTTGGGCGTGCCACCGAGGTGATGGCCGGAACGACCGACGCGCTGGAGCAGGGTCGAGATGGACTTGGTGGACCCGATCTGGCAGACGAGGTCCACCGAACCGATGTCGATGCCGAGCTCGAGCGAGGCGGTGGCCACCAGCGCGCGCAATGTGCCTTCCTTCAGGCGCTGCTCCGCATCCAGCCGGAGCTCCTTCGAGAGGCTGCCGTGGTGCGATGTGACCGCGTCCTTCCCCAGTCGGTCCGAGAGATTCGCGGTGAGGCGCTCGGCGAGGCGGCGGGTGTTCACGAAGATCAGCGTGGTCCGGTGCTGCCCGATCAGCTCGACCAGCCGTGCATGGACCTCTTCCCAGATCTCGGCGGACATCACCGCTTCCAGCGGCGAGCCGGGGATTTCGACAGCAAGATCCAGGTTACGGAGGTGGCCGGTGTTCACGATGTGAACGGGGTTGTGGGTTGCGGGTGACGGGTTGTGGACCCCACCACCCGTAAC
>CAMDCH010000180.1:0-5629 GCA_945889655.1 bacterium HR33 | reverse complement strand
CAGGTGATGAAGTTGGCTTCCGCGCTCCCGACCGTGACGAGCACCTGGTCCGGATCCGCGCCGGGGTAAAGCCCGGCGATGGCCTTCCGGAGCTCGTCGGTGCCGTTGGCCTGGCTGTAGATCATCCGCAGCTCAGCCAGCTCTTGCAGGTCCTTCCCCGCCAGCACCAGCAGCTCGTTGATGGAAAGCGGGTGCACCCCGCTCTCGGAGATGTTGTGCCGCACGCGGTTCTCCCACGTGCTCTGCCAGCGCTCGAGTTCAAATCGATGAAAGGACATGCTAAGAGTCTGCAACGGCGCTCGGGCGAGCGCAACGACGGGTGAGAAGTGAGACGTGAGAAGTGAGAAGTGAGAAGTGAGAAGTGAGAAGTGAGAAGTGAGAAGTGTGGTGGTCGGAACGCCTTGCGATGCTCGGGCGGCCCGCGAACGCGTGGCGTGGCCCTCAGTGAGCCTTCGGAGCTTTCACCTGAAGCGTGAGGGGGCGCGCCCGAGTGAGCAGGGCGCGCCGACCATCACGAGTGTTATCGCCGCGCCGGGGTCGTCCCAACCCGGGCAATCTTTATATCGCCAGATCCCGTATCAACCGTGAGTCGACCCTCGCCATTGCCGATGCGACCGGTGACGTGGTCCTTGGCCCAGCGCTGAACCTCGAGCGGCATTTCGGCTTCGATCCCGCCGCTGCCCGTCTCGATGTCGATCATCGCGCCCAGGGTTTCCGGCACGCGCAGCCTGACATCGCCGGAGCCGGTCTCCACCGAGAGATCGGCCACGTCTGTAGCCAGCTCGACATCCACGTTTCCACTGCCGGTCTCGAAACGGAGATTGGTGCCACGGACGCCGGAGAGCACCAGGTTGCCGGAACCCGTCTCGACCGAAGCGCGCTCCAGCGTGAGGTCGCTCGCGCGGATCTCGCCTGAACCGGTGTTGATGTCCAGGTCGCGGCCGCGCATGCCGGTCACTTCCACGTTGCCCGAGCCGGTCTCGATCGACAGCTCGGCGTCCGCGTTGGTCACGGTCACGTCACCGGAACCGACACTGATGTCGAGTACGCCCTTGATCCCCTGCGCCGTCACCGAGGCCGACGAGCCATTCACGTGGAGTGTCCCGTTCACGTTCGATACCATCGCCTTGCCCACGCCCACGTACACCGCGACCTCCGCGCCCTCCGGGACCGAGACACGTACGTCCGCGTATGCCTCGAGCCCGTTTCCCGAGCCCCGGACCTTCACCTGGCTGCTGCCGTCGCGCCCGTTCCGGCCCCGGCGGTCGCGATTCCAGCCGTCGCCGAACGTCCCATCGTCCCGGACCTGGAAGTTGCTGTTGGAGAACCGGGACATCCTGGGATAGACGATGTCATCGGACGGGAAGAGGATGCGTATCGCTTCGGACCCGCCGACGGGTCCGCGCTCGATGGTCAGCTCGGCGGCGTCCTTGCCCCCGCGCGTGATCTCGACCACGACCTCCCTGGCGGTGCCTGCCTGCACCTGGATTTCACCTACCAGGTCATAGATGGCGGCGCGGCTGGCGGGCAGCGTGAAGCGCTCCGCCTGCTGTGCGGAAGCCACGCCCGCGAACAGGGCGAGAACGGCGGCGCTGGTGAATGGTCGCATCGGCATGCTGGCTCCTGGAAAGGCGGTGTGAGAAACCCGACGGATTGGATAGGCGAAGGTTCCAAAAGGTTGACACTCGCCACGGCCGGGCCTAGGTTGCGCCCCTCATGCGGAACCTGCTGCCCCGAAACCCGAATTGCGAGAGCAATCGAAACTGCCGGAATACCCGGGAGGGGCGGGGCTGAGTCGATGGCAGGGTAGTTCGACGATCAGTAACCGGCCGCTCCGCAGATTCGGGCGGCCGTTGCGTTTTTGGGGTGTAGCTCAATTGGCAGAGCGGCCGGCTGTTAACCGGCAGGTTGTTGGTTCGAGTCCAACCGCCCCAGTGAAGCCGGTGCGCGGGACGCGGTGCGAGGTGCGCGGGGGATCCCCCAGTAGCTTCGCCGCGCACCGCGAACCGAACACCGCGCACCGAGGATCCGCGCGGTTGGGTCTTGACGGATGGCCGGTCAAACCCGTATCCTCATGTTACAACTGTATCACCGTGGTCCTTTGCCGCGTATTGCCGCCACGTAAAACAAGGTGCTAAAAAGCGATCCCCGCGGCTCGTTCTGCGGGATTTTCGTTTCGGGGATTCTGTCACTCTCTGCTGGGGAGTCGTACCCGTCATGACGCTTTGCTTCGCGGCTTGTTGTTGTCGCACGTGTGCGTGTCCCGACGCTGAGCGTCCGGGGATGACGGGGGTGTGCCGCTAGCCGGCACCGCTGCACGCAGGACCCGCTTCGTCCGATCCGGCCGCTCACCAGATGAGCGGCCTTTTTGTTTTCTCGCATCGAGGGTAACGGCATGAGTACGTACTACCCGATTTATCTCGACCTCCGTGGTCGCCACGTCGTCGTCATCGGCGGCGGGGCGGTGGCCCAGCAGAAAATCCGGGGTCTCGTGGACGCGGGCGCCAAGGTCACCGTCATCAGCCCGGAGGTAACCCCCGGGCTCGAGGACCTGGCCGTGGAGGGAAAGGTGGAGATCCTCTGGCGCGAGTACCGCCACGGCGACCTCATGGGAGCCTTCCTTGCCTTTGCCGCTACGGACGACCGCAGTGCCAACGCGGACGTCTGGGCCGAGGCCGAAGAGCGCGGCATCCCGGTGAACGCCGTAGACGACCTCCCGCACTGCAACTTCATCGCCCCGGCCGTGCACCGGCAGGGCGACGTGACCGTGACGGTTTCGACAAGCGGTCACGCGCCCACGCTCGCCGTCCGGCTGCGGGATCGCATCGCCTCCTGGCTCGGTCCCGAGTACGGGAAGCTCGCCGAGACCCTCGGCGGGCTCCGGTCGGAGGTCGCGGCGCTCGTGCCGGATTTCAAGACGCGCACCCGGCTCTGGTACCGCATCATCGATTCGGGAGTGATCGAGCTGGCTCGCAGGAACGACATCGAGGGAATCCGCGCGAAGGTGCGGGACGTGGTAGATGGCCGCCGTGGACCCGGCAAGGTCTACCTGGTCGGCGCGGGCCCCGGCAATCCGGATCTCATCACCGTGCGCGGCCGCGACCTGCTGGCCCTGGCCGACGTCGTCGTTTACGACCGCCTGGTCCATCCGGACCTCCTCAACTACGTCCGCTCGTCGGCGGAGCGGATCTTCGTCGGCAAGGATCCCGGGGGGGCATCGGCCGAGCAGAAGGACATCAACTCGCTGCTGGTGTCGCTGGCGTGGCAGGGACGGACGGTCGTGCGCCTCAAGGGTGGTGACCCGTTCGTCTTCGGCCGCGGGGCAGAGGAAGCCGAGGCGCTCCACCGGGCCAGCATCGAGTTCGAGGTCGTGCCCGGCATCTCGTCGGCGATCGCGGTCCCTGGTGCCGCCGGCATCCCCGTCACGCACCGCCGGTTCAGCTCGGCGTTCGCGGTGGTGGCCGGCCACGAATGCGAAGGTGATTCGGACCTCGACTGGTCCGCGCTGTCGAAGATCCCCACCCTGGTGGTCCTCATGGGTCTCAAGGCGCTGCCCAGGATCGTGGCGCGGCTCAAGGAAGAGGGCGTAAAGCTCGGGACGCCCGCGGCGATCATCGCCAACGGCACCCGGGAGAATCAGCAGGTGGTCACGGGCAATCTCGCCACCATCGGAGACAAGGCGCGCGAAGCCGGTATCGGCTCGCCGGCGACGCTCGTGATTGGTGACGTTGTGAAGGCCCGTGAACTGCTTGGGTACGTCGACCAGGCATCCACTCATGAACCCGCAGCGGCAGCCGCCGTTGGAGGCGCTCGATGACCGTCGGACTCACGCCGAATATCCCCGGCATCATTCCGTACGTCCCGGAAGAGGTGGCCGAGTTCGATTCGATCATCGCGAAGTTCAAGTCCAACGAGATGACCGAGCAGGAGCTGGTCAATCACCGACTCCCCCGCGGCGTCTACGGACAGCGCCAGCCCGACCGCCAGATGATGCGGATCAAGATTCCGCTGGGCTTTCTGCACGCCAACCAGCTTGACGTTCTCGCCGACGTCATCGAGAAGTACGCCCCGCTCGGCAAGGGCCACTTCACGACACGCGAGAACATGCAGATCCACCACATCCCGCTCGTCGACACCACGACCATCATGCGGATGCTCGGCGCGGTGGGTCTCACGACGCGCGAGGCCTGCGGTAACACCGTCCGGAACGTGACCGGCTGCGCCCTGGCCGGCGTCTGCCCCGACGAGCTGTTCGACGCCACGCCGTACGCGTCGGCCTTCGCGCGCTATTTCGTGCGCCGCGACTTCGCGCAGAAGATGCCGCGCAAGTTCAAGACTGCGTTCGTGGGCTGCAAGGAAGACCACGCCGTGGTCCGGATCCACGACATGGGATTCGTAGGCGTGGTGCGAGAGATCGACGGCAAGCAGGTGCGCGGCTTCCGGATCGTCGTTGGCGGCGGCACATCGATTGAAGCGATCATCGCTCCCATCCTCTACGACTTCATCACGGTGGATGACGGCTCCTACCTGCGTGTGACCGAGGCCGTGCTCCGGGTCTTCAACAAGGCCGACGAGCTACGGAAGAACCGGATGCGTGCCCGGATCAAGATCCTCATCAAGCGGATCGGGATCGACGCGTTCCGCGCGCTGGTCGAGGAAGAGCTGAAGCAGCCCTGGTCAAAGGACGCGATCGACATGCCCTCCCTGCTCGCGTCCGCGCCGGGTGAAGGCAAGGCGCCGGCGTTCTCAGAGTTCGTGAAGCCCTCGGCCAGCGAGAAGGATTTCCCCGAGTGGGTCCGGACCAATACCGTGCGGCAGAAGCAGGCCGGCTATTTCGCCGCTTTCGTCAGCGTCCCGCTGGGCGACGTGACGCCGGAGCAGAGCCGGGGCCTGGCCGCGGTCGCGCGCAAGCACGGCACCAGTCACCTGCGGGTCTCGTTCGACCAGAACGTGGCCATCCGCTGGATTCCGGGTGGCTCGCTGTACGGGCTGTGGAAGGATCTCGTGGCCTTGGGGCTGGGCGCGCCAGGAGCGCGCAAGGTGACGGACGTCGTTTCCTGCCCGGGCACCGACTCGTGCAAGCTGGGCATCACCTCGTCGATGGGATTGAACCGGGCGGTGCGCGACGTGCTCGCGGAGAATCCCGACCTCGTGGCGGATCCGCTGATCGAGGAGATGCACATCCGGATCAGCGGCTGTCCCAACGGCTGTGGCCAGCACCACCTGGGCGACCTGGGATTCCACGGCGCCTGCCGCGTGGGCGAGCAGAAGATGCAGCTGCCGGCGTATGAGGCATTCATCGGTGCCATTTACGAAGACACCAACGTGCGATATGGACTGCGCCTTCGTGGAAAGGTCCTGGCCAAGAAGCTGCCATCATTCATCGTGGCGGTACTGAGCCACTACCGGGCGGAACGACAGGAGGGCGAGCGGTTCGCAGCGTTCGTGGACCGGGTGGGACGGGCGCCGTTCGAGTCGATTATAGCGCAGTTCGACGAGCTGCCGGCGTTCAACCCGCAGGCGCCGGGGTTCTACCAGGATTGGGACCGGACCGCGCTGTACAAGGTGGAGCGCGGTGAGGGCGAGTGCGCGATGTGAGTAAGAAGTGAGAAGTGAGAAGTGAGAAGTG
>CAMDCH010000179.1:0-5712 GCA_945889655.1 bacterium HR33 | reverse complement strand
GAGCAGCAGGATGACAATCGCCAGGGCATTCATGCGCTGAAACGTATCCTCTCTTAGAACGCGAGAGTGCACCCCGCGGCCTTCAGCGGGAGACCCGCGCGGCCGTCCAGAGTTCTTCATCACCCCAGGGCCAGGCGCGCTTCACCAGTCGCATCAGCGACACGTACCCGGCCACGAGGGCCGACCGGGCCTGGTGTTCCGACGATTCGCCGGAGTCGGCGGGCGTTCCACGCCAGTAGCCCGGGCGGGCTCGGCGGCGGAGCATCCACCGCCCCGGCGCTGCCGCGACGGCAAGCGGCAGAGGGGCGCCGTCTCCCTGCGTAGAAAGGGCGCGGATGGGGTCGAAGCCGGCCCGCACCAGCAGGCCGGCCATCCCCGCGCGATCGAAATACCAGAGATGGGCAGGCGGAGCGAACCACTCCCATGCGCCCCGAAGGACACGCGAGGCCACGGACCCGAAATTCGGGACGCCGATCAGGATGACGCCTCCCGGTTGAACCACCCGACGGAGCTGTCGCAGCGTCTCGAGAGGGTCTGAAAGGTGTTCTATCACGTGCCGCGCCAATACAGCCCCGAACGCCTGGCTGGGCAGCTCGGAAAGATCCCGCACGGTTGGGATACCATTCCGGTTCGCGAGTGCGCGATCCTCTTCTGCCACTTCGAGTCCGGAAACCGCATACCCCTGCGCCTGGAGCTCGCGCCCCAGCGCACCCCAGCCGGCTCCGAAATCCAGGACCGTGCGGGACGGCAGGCCGGCGCCTTGGAGCAGCCGGGCTACGAACGCGGCCGCTGCCCGGTCCTCGCCAGGCCTGCGCCGAGGGGGCCGGTAGGCGCCACCGTAATAGTTCGTCAGTTCCTCGGGGGTGGGCTTCGGGGTGATGAATCCGATTCCGCATTCACGACATCGCCAGAGCCGGAACTCGCCGAGCTGAAACCCTCGGAACAGGTAGGGATCGGGTGTTGCGCAGATGCCGCAGGCCGTGGAAATGAGAACCATTCCTTTGCTCAGGACGCCATGACCGTTACCACCAGAGGGGGCCCGTAGCAAGAGGGTCAACCACCGTTGCGATCCCACCACGTCCTCCACAATCCTACTCCGAGTCGGGACATTGGCTGATAGTCGTCTCGGGGGTTGGGTCTAGCTTCCGATTCGTGGACACCAACACGCTGATCCGGAACGCGACTGCCGACGCCGATTCACGCTGCCGTCGCCTCGAGCGCGCGCTGGCAGAGCGGAATCGGGAGCTGAGCCGGCTCCGCGCGCAGGTCACGATTGCTCACCACGACACCATTGAGCGCCTCATTGCCGCCGCCCAGTGCCGGGACCGGGACACCGGCGAGCACATCGAGCGGATCGGCCGCTACTCCGGTATCATCGCCCGCCGGCTAGGCCTGTCCGACGACGCTATCGAGGTCCTCACTGCCGCCGCACCGATGCACGACGTGGGCAAGCTCGCCATTCCTGATGCGATCCTGAAGAAGACGTCCGCCCTTACCTCCGCCGAGCGTCTCGTCATGGAGCAGCACACGGTCATCGGTTCGCGGATGCTCCAGGGCTCGGATTCGCCCCTGTTGCAGGTGGGGGCCACGATCGCGCTGGCGCACCACGAGCGGTGGGATGGAAGCGGGTACCCGTATCGTCTTGCCGGCGATGCGATACCGCTCGAAGCCCGGATCTGTGCCGTGGCCGACGTGTACGACGCGCTCAGCACCAACCGCCGCTACCGCGAGGCCCTGCCGCGGAAGACCGTCCTGGGGATGATGCAGTCCCGGCGCGGCCGCCACTTCGATCCCGGCGTCCTCGATGCCTTCCTCGGCTGCCGCACCGAGATCGAACACCTCCGTCTCCTGGCCGCCGCCTAGCCCGATGGCTCCCGCCCAGGGCGGGAGGTCGGTAGCTTGTTGCTCGTGGCCAAAGTCTCGGAGCTCATAGAACAGGCGCGGGCACTCGAAGCGCAGGGCGACAGCGCCAAGGCGCTGGCGATCTACCAGCACCTCCTGCCCCACATGGATGCGATGCCGGCCATCAAGGCCGACCTCTCACTCAAGGCCGGCGATCTCATGCTCAAGCTCGGCAACAAGGCCGGCGCCTTGGGCATGTATGACCAGGCCGGGGCCCAGTGCGCGCTCCACGGGTCCACCAAGGGCGTCCTCACCGTCGCCTCGAAGATCCAGGCGACCGCTCCCGAACGCACCGACACGCTGCTCTCGCTCGCTGCCCAGATGGTCCAGCGCGGACACGCCAAGAACGCGGTGGATGTGCTCATCCACCACGCGAGGGAGGCCAACCTCCCCGAGATGTTGCAGGAGCTCGAGCCGCTGCAGGGACGGTCGTCGGAAGACGTGAAGACGATCGTGCAGATGCTGCTGGACCAGCCGGCCCCACCGCCCGCTGCCGCAGCGCCACCGCCGCCTCCAGTGGAAGAGTCCAAGCCGGCGCGCAAATCACAACAGGACCTGGACGGCATACTGACGCCGCTCTCCCTCGACGAGCAGCTCGCGTCGATGTCGCCGCCCTCGGCCCCGTCGCCGAGCGTGCCGACGATGCAGTTCGAGGCGGTCGCGCCGCCACCACCGCGGCCCGTGCCGCCGCCCTTCGCGCCTCCACAGTTCACGGCGCCTCCGGCCCCACCACCACCACCGCCCCTGGTGCCGCCATCACCCCAGTTCGCAGCGCCTCCGCCCCCCCCCGCCGCCCCTCGGGTTCACGCCCGGTGCGCCACCGGAGGCTGAGCTTCTTCTCGACGTGAGCCCGCCGCTGCCGCCGAACCAACGGGAGACCGCGGCGATCAACCTGCGGCAATCGCAGACAATGAAAGACGCGTTGGCAGAGGCGGAAGGGGCGGCACCACCTCGCCGGCCATCCCAGCAGATGCGCATGTCCGGCGTCCGGCCCGCGCCGGTGCAGCCGGTAGAACGAAAGCCTGTGGGTCTTGGGGGCCTGCTGGCGGTGCCGGTGGTGCTCGTGCTGATCGGGGCGGGGCTCTACTACTTCCAGTTCCTGCCGGACAGCGTCTCCCAGCAGATTTCCGCGCTTATCTCGCGCAAGGCAACGCCGGCGGCAAACGATTCGGCTGCGGCCGATTCAGCCGTCGCTCAGTCGCCGGCCGTGGCGGGCAGGGATTCGAGTGCTGCCGCAGCGCCGGTCGAGCCCCCACGGGTCGCGGCCGGGGGGGAAGCTCCTCACGCGCCCCGGCCCGCGGCTGCGGCGAGCGGCAACACCCAGCCGCCCGTCCGGATCGAAGGGCTGACGGTCGTGGAGTTTCGGGAGGCGGGGGATCGCTTCCAGGTGGTCCAGCGGCAGGAATCAGGACAGTATCTCACGCTGACCGGGAGACCACTCGCCGATACGGTCGGCGAGCCGGTCGCCGGCGACATCAAGCTCGACAGTCTCCCGGGTGATACCGCGGTGGCGGTGACGAGCTTCGAAGGGTACGTCATCACCGTGAAGGGCGTGACCGCCCCCGCGGCGCTACGTACCCTCCTGCTTCAGCTCGTTTCCCGCGCCAACTAGCTAGCTACTGAACGAAAAACTCGTCGTCGCCGAGCCGTTATCGGTCACGGTGACGGTCGCGGTCTTGGTGCCCAGCTTCTCGTGCCAGGCCTCGAGCGTGTAGGTCCCTGCCGGAAGTCCCTTGATCGAGAACTTGCCGTCTTCACCGGACACCGCGAAGAACGGGTGCGTCATCACCATGACGTCACCGTGCATCCAGCCGTGCACGTTGCATTCGATCGGGACCGGGACCTCTTCGGTAGTGAACGTTTTGGTCGTTTCCATTCCCTTTTGCGGCTGGCTGATGTTGAAGCCGCGGTTCTTCTTCGGGACGGCCTTGATGTTGTGGAGGACCGCGTCGCTGTTCTTGATCTTGATCCCCTGGTTCACCATCGCGCCGATTACGCGCGGCTTGTAAAGACAACCCTCCTGGTCCACCACAACCGGGCTGCTCGGCGCGGGCCAGTTCTGACCGGCCGGCAGGCCGGCCTTCACGTAGATGAACACGTTCTGGAGGTTGCCGTCCTTCACGGCGACCACCGCGTTCACCGGCTGCGTGCTGTACTTCTCCTTGCAGGTCGGTTCCTCGGTCATGTCGATCTTCTGATTGGCCGGGGCGGCGCCGGTGAACTTCACCGTTCCATCGATGCCCCCTCCGCCCGTGGGTGCCGCGGCAACCTGGCCCGACGGCGTGCCCGACGCCTCCTTCGACGCCTCACTCGTTCCACCGTTCGACTGGTCCTTCGCTCCACTGCACGCCAGCGCCATGGACATGGTGGCGAGCCAGACTCGTTTCATTGATTTCCTCCCGGAATGGTGAAAAGAATCATCCTTGAGGATCGACAAGTGCGGGAGTGACGCCAATGCGCAAACCGTCGTACCCGCCCGCCGGGGTTCCCCGCCGAGGACCACGCTGAACGCCACGTGCGGCGAAGCCGTACCGCCGTTGCTACATTCCACGGCGGTTCGCGCACTCAACCTGTTCCGCAGGAGTTCCTCTCATGCGCATGCGGGTACGGCAGGATGGTGACAAGGCGGTTGGCATGACCTCGTCACTGGAAGGCGTACGGGTCCAGGTGGAAGCGCGCTGATGCTGCGCGGGTATCGCTGGGTTCCCGTAGTGCTCGCTGGTTGGGCGTGCGGTTCCAAGGTTGCGCCAGCACCAGCGCCCGTTCCAGTCGTGGTCGCGCCCGCGCCGCTGGTAGAAACGAGAGTGGTAGTCGAGACCGTCACGGTGCGCGACGCGGACGTCGACCGCCGCATCGCCCGCTTCGAGATGCGCCTGCTCGAGCGGGACGCCCAGCTGTCGGACCTGCAGTCCCGGCTGGACGACGCCACCCAGGAAGTGGTCCGGGCGATGTCCAAGCTCCAGACCATCGCGAGCCGCGCGGAGGCAGCCTCCGGTATGGCAGAGGCGGAAGTGGCCCTGCGGACGCTGAAGACCGGCGCGGGGAATGCGCCGGAAGTCGCGCAGGCCACACAGCTGCTGGAGCGAAGCTCGGCCGAGTTCAACACGCAGAACTTCGGCGGCGCGCTCTACCTGGCCAACAACGCCAAGACCATCGCGGCCTCGGGCCGGGGCCGGCTCGCGGGCGACGACCGGGGTGCTCCGCGTCCGGGAGAAACCGCGTTCGCGGTGCCGGTGGGTCTCAAGGCGGTGAGCCGGGGGAACGTGCGCGAAGGCCCCGGGACGAGCTTCAAGGTGTCGTTCGCCGCGGAGACGGGAACGACGCTGACGGGGTTTTCCTACGTGGACGAGTGGATTCGCGTGGTGGACGAAGGCGGTCGCAGCGGCTGGATCTTCCGGAACCTCGTGTCGAAGCGCTAGCGGGCTACTTGCTCCGTATCACCCGGTCGCGGCCGGCGCGCTTGGCCTGGTAGAGGGCCCCGTCGGCCGCGGCGATCACCGCCTCTCCCGTCTCCCCGTTCTTCGGATACTCCGCGATCCCGATGCTCAATGTCACCGCCCGGCCGGAAAACCCTTCGGCGGCTATGCGGGTGCGGATCCGCTCGGCCACCATGGTGGCGCCCTCGGCCGAGGTGTCTGACAGCAGCACGCAGAATTCCTCTCCGCCGTAGCGCGCCCCGCAGTCCACCTCCCGGATGGCCTCCTTGAACACCGCCCCTACCCGCTTGAGCACCTCGTCACCCGCCGGGTGCCCGTAGGTGTCGTTGTAGTTCTTGAAATGGTCCACGTCGGCCATGAGGACGCTGAAGGG
>CAMDCH010000178.1:0-5749 GCA_945889655.1 bacterium HR33 | reverse complement strand
CTCCTGTAGCGGCCGTGGGTTCGCGGCTGTCGCTCAGCAGATGACCGATTGAGACAGCCGCGAACTACTGGACGCGAAGGAGATTCCCGCCACAAGCTGCCCACCCGCTCGGCTACATATTCTCTGCCATCGCGTTTCCGAACTCGCTCGTCTTCAGCTCCGTAGCTCCCTCGGTAAGCCGAGCCAGATCGTAGGTCACCTTCTTCTGGCCGATCGTCTTCTGTAGCGAGGCGATGATCAGGTCCGCGGCCTCGTTCCAGCCGATGTAGCGCAACATCATCTCGCCCGAGAGAATCACCGATCCGGGGTTCACCTTGTCCTGCCCCGCGTACTTGGGGGCCGTCCCGTGCGTCGCCTCGAAGATCGCGTGACCGGTTTCGTAGTTGATGTTCGCGCCGGGCGCGATCCCGATCCCGCCCACCTGGGCGGCGAGCGCATCGGAGATGTAGTCGCCGTTCAGGTTCGGGGTCGCGATCACGTCGTACTCCGCCGGGCGGAGCAGGATCTGCTGAAGGAACGCATCGGCGATCACGTCCTTGATCACGATCCCGCCGGGCAGCTTCAGCCAGGGACCGCCGTCCAGCTCCACCGCGCCATAGTCCCGCCGGGCAATTTCGTAGCCCCAGTCCCGGAACGCGCCCTCGGTGAATTTCTGGATGTTCCCCTTGTGGACGATCGTCACGCTCTTCCGCTTCTGCGCGATCGCGTACTCGATCGCCGACTTCATCAGCCGGGCCGTGCCCTCTTCGGACATCGGCTTGATCCCGATGCCGCTGGTGTTGGGGAAGCGGATCGAGCGGACACCCAGTTCATTTTCCAGGAACGCGATCAGCTTCCGCGCTCCCTCCGACTGCGCCCGGTACTCGATCCCCGCGTAGATGTCTTCCGTGTTCTCGCGGAAGATCACCATGTCCACCTTGTGCGGTTCCTTCACCGGCGACGGCACGCCCGTGAACCAGCGGACCGGCCGCACGCAGGCGTAGAGGTCCAGCTTCTGCCGGAGGGCGACGTTCAGCGAGCGGAAACCGCCACCCACCGGCGTCGTCAGAGGCCCCTTGATGGCCACGAGGTGATGCTCGATCGCGTGGATCGTATCGTCGGGAAGCCAGCTCTCGAGCTGGTTCTTGGCCTTCTCGCCCGCAAAGACCTCGAACCACGCGATGGCCCGCTTGCCACCGTAGGCACGTTTCACGGCGGCGTCGAACACGACCTTTGACGCCCGCCAGATGTCGGGCCCCGTACCGTCACCTTCTATGAAGGGGATGATCGGCCTGTCGGGGACCGAGAGGCGGCCGCCCGTGATGGTGATCGCTTCGCCGCCAGTGGGCGGGGTGAGATGTTCGTACTTTGGCTTGGGCATGTGTGAACCAACCGGAATAGGTTGTAAGGGTAGATGGCAAATATACTGACGCGCCGCGCAGCCGGGACCGCCGGAGTCGAGGCAGCCCGCTCCATTCATGCCGCGTTCGAAGCCTACCGGGACGAGTTCCGCGCGGTCACCCGCCGGGCCCGGTCCCGCTTCGAGCAACGGCAGTGGCGCGAGGCCCAGGCCGACGCCCTCGAGCGCTTCAGCCTCTATGGCGTGTGCCTCGCCGCCGTCGTTGAAAAACTGCCGGCCATCCTCGGCAAGGACCTCCTGGCCCCGGCCGCCTGGAAGGCCATGAAGAGCGAGTACACCGCTCTCACCGCCGACCGCCCAGACCCCGAGATCGCCTGGACCTTCTTCTCGTCGGTGACGCGGCGTGTCTTCGGCACGGTAGGCGCCGCGTCAGGGCGCGAATTCGTGGGCGAGGATTTCGACCACCTGCCCGTCAAATCCCAGCTCCCGGTGCACATCAACTATCCCTGCTCGGGCCCCATCGCGCCCGTCATCCGGTGGATGCTGGAAGACCTGGCATTCGGCAAGCTGTTCCACGATCCCGCCGGCGACGCCGAACTGGTCGCGAAGGCCATCGAACGGCACATCGAGGCCAGCGACCTGCCCCCAGTCCAGGTCTTCGAGATGATCCCGACGGTCTTCTACCGCAACAAGGGCGCGTACCTGGTCGGGCGCATCCGCGCGGGAGACCACCTCATCCCGCTGGTGCTTCCCCTGCTCCATCCCGAGGGCGGCATCGAGGTCGACGCCGTGCTGCTCACCGCCGATGACGCCAGCATCGTCTTCGGGTTCACCAGGTCGTACTTCCACGCCGTGGTCGACCACCCGCACTCCATCGTGGAATTCCTCCGCTCGATGATGCCCAACAAGCGCGTTGACGAGCTGTACACGGCCATCGGCTACAGCAAGCACGGCAAGACCGAGCTGTACCGGCACCTCCTGAAGCACCTCGACTCGTCGGACGACGCGCGCTTCGAAGTGGCGGAAGGCGACAAGGGACTCGTGATGACGGTCTTCGCGCTCCCGTCGCTGATCCTCGTCTTCAAGATCATCCGCGACCGCTTCGGCTTCCCCAAGAACATCGCCCGCGACACTGTCATCGACCGTTACAAGTTTGTCTTCGTGCGCGACCGCGTGGGCCGGCTGGCAGACGCACAGGAGTTCGAGCAGCTCTCGCTACCGCTCGAGCGCTTCGATCCCGCCGTGCTCGAGGAGCTGCTCGGCGAGGCCGCCTCCAGCGTCCGGGTGGAAGGGGACCGGCTGGTGCTCCTGCATTGCTACACGGAGCGGCTGGTCACACCGCTCAATCTCTATCTCAAGCGGTCGGACCCGGCGCGCGCCCGCGACGCGATCGTGGACTACGGGAACGCCATCAAGGATCTCGCGGCGGCGAACATTTTCACGGGCGACATGCTGCTCAAGAATTTCGGCGTGACCCGCCACCACCGCGTGATTTTCTATGACTACGACGAGCTGTGCCTCCTTACCGACTGCCGCTTCCGCGACCTCCCGCAGGCCACCTCGGTCGAGGAAGAAATGGCGGCCGAGCCCTGGTACCACGTCCACGAGCACGATGTCTTTCCCGAAGAGTTCCGGCCCGTGGTGTCCCTGCCCGGCCCGCTCGGCGAAGCGTTTCACCGCGCGCACGACGACCTGCTCGGCGTGGGCTTCTGGCGGGACATGCAGGACCGGCAGCGGGTGGGTGACGTGGTCGACGTGATGCCGTACCGGGAAGAGCGGCGCCTCCGGCAAAACCCAAGGGCGAGATAGCGTTATCTTCCGGCACCCCCGACAGGAATAGCCTTGTCTGAGCCGAAGAATCGTCCCCGCATGGGAGAAGTGTGGCAGGATGCCAGGGCCCTCATCTGGGCCAGCCGGGGACGGCTGGCGATCGGGCTCGGACTCCTGCTGGTCAGCCGGTTCGCCGGTCTCGTGCTTCCCGCCAGCTCCAAGTACCTGATCGACGAGGTCATCGGCAACAAGCGGGTGGACCTGCTCTGGCCGCTCGCGCTCGCCGCCGCCGCCGCCACGCTTGTCCAGGCCTCGAGCGGGTTCGCGCTCTCCCAGCTCCTCGGCGTCGCCGCGCAGCGGGCCATCACCGACATGCGCAAGACCGTCGAAGCCCACGTGCTGCGGCTCCCGGTCCGCTACTTCGATTCCACCCAGACGGGCAAGCTCATCTCGCGCGTCATGAGCGACGCGGAAGGCATTCGTAACCTCGTCGGCACCGGCCTGGTGAACCTGTTCGGCGGCCTGCTCACCGCCACCATCGCTCTCGGCGTACTCCTCTATATCAACTGGCAGCTGACCATCATCACCATCGTCCTGCTCGCCGCCTTCGGCGGCGTGATGGGCTACGCCTTCACTCGTCTCCGGCCGCTGTTCCGCCAGCGCGGCGAGATCAACGCGGAAGTCACCGGGCGCCTGGGCGAGTCCCTGGGCGGCATCCGGATCGTGAAGGCGTACAAGGCGGAGCGGAACGAGGAGCTGGTCTTTGCCCGGGGCGCGCACCGGCTCTTCCGCACGATCGCGCAGACCATGACCTCCGTGTCAGCCATCGAGTCGTTCGCGACACTCGTGGTCGGCGCCATCGGCGTGCTGCTCATCGTGGTGGCCGGCCGGGCGATCATCAACAACACCATGACCCTCGGCGATCTCGTGATGTACCTGGTCTTCACCGGCCTCCTCGCCGCCCCGGTCATCCAGATCGCGTCCATCGGCACGCAGATCAGCGAGGCATTCGCGGGATTGGACCGCATCCGCGAAATCCGGAAACACGCGACCGAGGGCGACGAGGACCGTACCCGCGATCCGCTGCCCGAGGTGAAGGGCGAGGTCGCGTTCGATGACGTGACCTTCGAATACAATCCGGGGGTGCCCGTCCTCAAGCACATCACGTTTGTGGCTCAGGACGGCTCGACGACCGCGCTGGTCGGTTCCAGCGGCTCGGGCAAAAGCACGCTCATCTCGCTGGTCATGGCGTTCGCCCGCCCGCTGTCCGGGCGCGTCCTCATCGACGGGAAGGACCTCGCCACCGTCCGCCTCGGCGACTACCGCGCAAACCTGGGCGTGGTGCTCCAGGACAATTTTCTCTTTGACGGTACCGTGGGCGCCAACATCCGCTACGCCCGGCCCCACGCCAGCCTCGAGGAGATCAAGCGCGTCAGCCGCATTGCCCACTGCGCCGAGTTCATCGAGCAGATGGAGAAGCAGTACGACACGGTCGTGGGCGAGCGGGGGGTGAAGCTGTCGGGGGGCCAGCGCCAGCGCATCGCCATCGCGCGCGCCATCCTGGCCGATCCCCGGATCCTGATCCTCGACGAGGCCACCTCGAGCCTCGACTCCGAGAGCGAGGCGGAGATCCAGGACGGCCTCCGTTCACTCCGGAAGGGCCGCACCACCTTCGTCATCGCCCACCGTCTCTCGACCATTCGCAGCGCGGACCAGATCCTGGTCCTGGAGCATGGCGAGATCGTCGAGCGCGGTACGCACGAGGAGCTGATGGCCCTCAACGGCCGCTACCGGACCCTCCACGACAAGCAGTACCGCATCGAGCACGACCGCTTCATCAACCCGGGCGAGGACTTTCTGCCGATTCCCGAACGGGCCAAGGCCGAAAGCGAGCGGGCGGCGAGGGTGAATATCAGGGGACTGTAGGAGCCGAGCGGGGTGGCGTGAGCCTCGCCTCCGGCGTCCTGCGCTCGCGGGACTCGACCAGCACCGACAGCTGAGACTGACTTGCCGGGGGCACGCGAGTGCTGGCCGTGACCCGCCTCGCTCCGGATCGCCTTCGCGACGCCCACGCCACCCCGCTCGGCTCCTACAAGAAACCCGACTAGTCCACCACGACCGCGAACGTGTTCGAGTAGAGAAGACTCGGATCAATTGTCCCGGCGTCTTCCGAGTTCGGCTGGAAGGCGGCGCTGGACAGGATCACCCGGTACAGTCCGTCGCGCAGCGGCTCTCCGAACTGGGCAGACACGTCGTGCGAGTTAGGCTCCACCCCCTGAAGGGCCAGGACGCCCTCGTACTCCTCATCCGGCTGAACGACTATCGTCGGACGCTGGCAATAGAAGTCCCACCCGGTCCACGGAAACTTCTCCCAACGATTCGCCACGAAGCGCTGGAGTTCAAAGCCGATGTAATTGCACCTGTCGAAGTACAGGGTTCGGCCTGCGATGTTTCGGAAGGTGATGTTGATGTTCAGGCTTACGTACCACCATGACTTGCCAGCCCGACTCTGTTTCTCCCTCGTTGCCGCGTAGGACAACCATTCGGTCTGCACCGCGGCAGCAGTGTCGCGGTCGGGAGCTACGGGGCTGCTGCAGGCATCGAGCTCGACCGCGATGAACATCGCGGCGCGACGGACGT
>CAMDCH010000177.1:0-5764 GCA_945889655.1 bacterium HR33 | reverse complement strand
TTACTTCTTACTTCTCACTTCTCCAGCTGCTCTCCCGCCGCGCGAATCACGTCGCCCAGGTTTTCGTCCTCCACCAGCTTGATCGCCTTCTCGAGCGACACCCACTTCCGCTTCCGTTCTTTCCGCTCCGGCCAATCCTCTTCTTCGGATTCCACCTTGAGGAGGTACATGCTCACCGTGCAGGTGCCCCCCCACTTCTCGTACTCGTAGGTTCCCACGACTTCACGGGACAGCGTTCCCGTCACCCCCGCTTCCTCCCACGCTTCCTTGCGGGCCGATTCGCCGGGCGAGAGGTGCCGTTCGACGACGCCCTTGGGAACGATCCAGCGCCCGCGGCGAATGGACGTGATCAGCAGGATCTCGATTCCGTCCTTGTCCCGCCGCCACGGGATCACGCCCGACTGACGGTAGAGCCACATGGGCTTCGGGGCCATCAGCGATGCTCTCTGGCGTCTCTAGCGTCTGCGGCGTCTGCGGCATGGCGTCTGGGGCGTCGGTAGCTCATGAAGCGACGATACCGGAATCGTTCGCGCTGCGAAAGGCTCTAGAAGCCCGCCCGCACTCCGACGGAGATCGTGCGACCCGGCAGGACGGTCACGTTGTCGGGCTCGCCGCGCTGGCGGTCGAGCAGATTCGCGCCGGTTACCGTGACCCCCACCGGCCCCCACAGCCGGCGCGTGAAGGTCGCGCCGAGGTGCGTGACGCCACCGTAGGTGATCCAGTAGTTGCGCAGCATCGAGCCCAGGAAGTCGCGCGCCGGCTTGTTGGTCCCGCCCAGCCCCTGCACCAGCGTCAGCCGGTCGTAGGAAACCCAGTCGGACGCGCGGTACGCAGTGACGGACGCGGCCCACTCGCTCGCCTGCCAGGATGCTGTGAGGCTCGCAGTCCGGGACGGGACGTCGAGCATGCGGTCGCCCACCGCCAGGTCACCCGTGTACCCGGCCGACAGCCGCCGCACGAAACTGCTGGTGAGCGACGCCGTCCCCGCGAGCGAGAGCGAGCCGCGCCGCAGCATCCCCTGGAGCTCCCAGCCGCGGTTCGTGACTTCCCCGACATTCTGCGACTGGTACCCGATGCGCCGCGGGCCCGGGCCGCCGGCGGACGTGTCCGCCGACACGAGCACGCGCTGGATGAGCCCCGTCGCCACCTGGTCGTAGCGGGTGAGCTGGAGCGAGAGCGACCGGCCCACCAGCAGGTCGATCCCGCCCTCGATCCCCGACTGCTCCTCGGCCGCGAGGGAGACGACCGTCCCTGGTTTGCGCCACATCGATTCGCGGGCTTCGGTCTCCGGCCACCGGATGCCTTTGCCATAGGCGCCGCGGAACTTGACCGTCACGATGCCGCGGTCCAGCACCCACGCGCCGCCGATCATCGGCAGCACCGCCGACCGCCCAGCATCCCCCTCGTGCTCGAACCGGACACCGCCGGTGAAATACAGGTGGTTGAACAGGCCCGCGCCGAGCTGCGCACTCAGTCCGGTGTTCGTCCTCCAGTTGAAGAGACTCACAGGCTGCTGCGTACCGCCGCCCGTCTGCGCCGGCGGGTCTTCGTTCCACTGGTAGAGGATCGACTGCTCGCCGAGGAGCGTGAGGTTGGACGAGAACTGCTCCGCGCGGGACAGCCGCGCCACCGTGCTCGCCTGGAGCGTGCCTCGGCTCGCGCCGCCGCGCGCCGCCTGCAACGCCGTGTTGGCTGCCGAGGGAATCGGGCTCCGGTCGTCCGGCACGCCCGTGAGCGTGTAGCCGTCGATGCCGAGCGTGAGTGACTGACGGAACCGGCCGCCACCAGAAATCTTCAGGTTCGTTCCGACCGTGTACTGGCTCACCGACTGGTCGGGTGACCCGCCCGCGGGCTTGCTGGCGATGTGCGACGCGGCCAGCAGCGGGCTCGTCGGTGTACCCGCCTTCTCGGTGAAATAGCGAAACGTGCCGGTCAGAATCGTCTGCGGTGTCACTACCCGCGCGACTCCAGTGCCCGCGAAGAGCCGCTGGTAGGCGCCCGGGATGTACTCGCCGATCCCGCTCCCCTCCAGGTTGACGGTTGCGGAACCGGTGTGGGATCCCGCGCGCAGCGACAGCACGTGGCTCTGGTCGAGCGCGGGACCCGAGAAGTCACTGCTGGCCAACCCGAACCCGGTGCGCAGCCGCGCGGCGGGCATCCCGCCGTCAGCGTCTTCGTGGCGCAGGACGATGTTCGCGACCCCGCTGATCGCATCCGCGCCGTAGAGCGCGGCGCCCTGGGGTCCGCGAATCACCTCGATGTGGTCGATGGCTTCCGGCGTAATGCGCGTGAGCAGCAGCGGGTTCGCCACCTGGATGCCGTCCACGTACACCTTGGGATAGGAAAGCCCGAACGAGCTCGCGCCCCGGATGCTGCCGTAACGGGCCAGCAGGCTGGTGGGGGACTGCTCCCAGAGCCAGACGCCAGGCACGCCGCCGTTGAAGACGGCGGTGAGGGTGCCGTTCGAATGGCCGTAGAGTGCCCCGCCTTCGAGGATGTCGATCGCGACCGGGAGCGAACGCCGCTCGCCTCCGCCCGGATTCCCGGTCACCACGATGCGATCCAGCACGACCGGCGGTGCCGGCTGCGGGGATTCCGCATACGACCCCTCCGCCGCCACGGGGGCCAGCACCACGTGATTCCCGCCCGCGGGAATCGGCTCGACGCCGGTGCCCTTGAGCAATTCCGCGAAAACGGATCCCAGCGGCACGCTCTCCAGCGCTACGCAGACGGTGCGGTCCAGCTGGAGCGATTCGGAGCTGTAGGAGAGACGGAGCTTGTGGGCGGCGGCGAGGCGGTCGAGGGCTTCACGCAGCGAGAGGTCGGCGGCGCGGAACGAGACGATGCGGTCGAGCGGTTGTGTCCAGGGTCCCGGCCCGTTGAGCGACACGGGTCGCGGCGTGCAGACCGTCAGTGCCGCGATGATTAGAAGAACTGGCTCTCCTAGCGCGGCCGGATGACCGCGGTATCGCCTCGACGTTCGATGTGCGCTGCGAGTGCCAGGCCAATCACCCGGAGAACCTGGTCCACCGGCTCGCCGGAGAAAGATGCCGTCAGGTGCCGCCGCGCGAGAGCGGAGTCCTTCAGCTCCAGCTCGACGCCATACCAGCGCCTGATGTCCGCGCGCACGCGGGCAATCGGCGCATCATCAAACACCAGCCGCCCGCGGGTCCACGCCAGGTCATCGTCGGTCGCGGTCGCCCGCTCCACCACCGGTTGCCCGTCACGGACCGCCGCGCGATCGCCGGCCTTGAGCACGACACCTTCCTTCGGCTGCGCTTCGCTCACCGGGACCGGCGCATGCACCCGTACCGATCCCTGGGTCACGATTACGCTGGTCTCTCCTGCCTCGCTCCGCACGGTGAATGTCGTGCCCAGATCCTCGATCGTCGTCCCGCCTGCCTGAACACGGAAGGGACGCTGCGCGTCATGGACCACGTCGAACAGTCCTACGCCGGTCAGCTCGAGCGACCGCGACTCGTTTCCATACCCGGCCGCTACGGTCAGCGTGCTCGCGGGGCCCAGGACCGCGAGCGAACCGTCATCCAGCCGGATCGAATCGGTTCGTCCCACCGGTGTCGAGAACGTGCGCGCCGCAATCGCGGGCGTGTTACCGGCCGGCACCGAGGCCGACCGCCAGACGAGAGCCGCGCCCGCCACCAGCACCACCGCCGCGGCAGCCCGCAGACCCATCGTACGCCATGTCCGCGGGCGGAGTTCCCGAACGTCGGGCGCCCGAAGACGAGCCGAAACCTTCCGAAGCGCGGATTCCACGTCCACCTGGGCACCGGGATCGATAAGGCCGTTTACGGCCCGGCCGAGCGCGGTCACCAGCTCTTGGCGCTTGGGCTCTTTGGCCAGCCATTCCCGGACGCCGGCGGCCTCCGCGGAGGGACTTTCCCCCGCGACGTAGCGGGCCAGGACCTCCCAGAGATCCTCGCCGAAGGGCGACGCTGTGTCAGGACGGTGTTGGTTCATACGCTTGGGAGACACCTCTTCCCGCTGTTACCCCTATGGCCACACCCGCCTATCCGCCTACCCGCCTGCCCGCTAACCTTCGCCGCGTGGAAGACCGCGAGATCATCGAGCGTCTCCGGACCGGGGACCAGGGGGCGTTCGACCACGTCTTCCGCTCGTATTATGCCTCGCTCGTGGGCATGGCGGAATCCATGCTACGCGAGCGCGAGCCCGCCGAGGACGTCGCGCAGGACGTCATGCTCGAGCTGTGGAAACGGCGGGAGAACATAGTCCTCGAGTCTTCCCTGCGGGCCTACCTTTTTCGCGCCGTGCGCAACCGCGCCCTCAATCACATCCGTCACCTGCGCGTTGCCCCGCGCGCCGAGCCCGATGCGGCGCTCGACATTCCCACCGGGGCCGCCGACCAGCACACGCTCCACAAGGAGATGGCGGAGGCCGTGAAGGACGCCATCGCCAGCCTCCCCGACCGCTGCCGCGAGGTGTTCCAGCTGTCCCGCGTGCAGGGGCTCAAGTACCAGGAGATCGCGGACGCGCTGGGCATTTCCATCAAGACCGTAGAAGCGCAGATGGGAAAGGCGATCCGCGTGATGCGCCAGCGACTCGCGCCGTGGTTGCCGAACGCCGAGGGGCTCGAAGGGGGCCAATAGGGGTACTTCCGGGATTGCGTGTCTTCTCGGTGAAGTCGGATGGGAATGAACGGTTCAGTCCCGCCGCCACACCGGGAGATTCGCATGAAACGCATCCTGCCGTTGCTCGCCGCGGTCGCAGTATTCGCCGCCTGCTCGGATTCGACCGATTCGGCCGACCTGGGCTCACTGTCCGCGTCATTCCAGTCCGTCCCGCTCGGCTTCGAGAACGCCCAGCATTCTTTCGCCGCTACCGGCGACCAGCCCAACCCCGAGTGGGGTCCGCGCGGCATGCGCGGTCCCGGCGGCCACGACAAGGGCCCCGGCTTTGGCGGGGTCATGGGCGGCCTCGGTGGCCTCTTCTTTGGCGAGGGATTTGACGCCGGCTTCGGCAAGGGTGGGCGCGGCGAGCCGTCCATGATCGGCGTCTGCACCTTCAATGCGGGCACCGGCCGCATCACCTGCGACCCGGTTACGCGAGGTGGTCTCACCATCACCCGCTCCGCAGCCTACCAGGACGCGAGCGGCGCCGCGCAGAACGCGTTCAACGAGACCACGACCAATACCATCAACACCCGCGTCACGGTCACCGGCACCAAGATTCGCCGCCACGACGGCGACACCAGCACCGTGAACGCGAATAGCGATCGCACTGTCGCCGGACTTCTGGGCGCCAACCGCACCGTGAACGGCACGTCCGCCGCCACCGAGAACATCAGCGGCACCGATTCCACCGGTCACTATACGGCCCAGCGGGTCGCCGGCGATACGACGTCTGGAGTGGTGATTCCGAACACCTCTTCGTCGAGCGTAAAGCCCCATCCCACCGCGGGAACGCTCACCCGGGCGATGCGGGTCACGTTCACCCGGGACGGCGCGGCCGCGGTCGTCCGCACCCGCCGCGAAGTGGTCACCTACGATGGCTCGGACACTGCGAAGATCGTGATCACGCAGGACGGGGAGACGAAGAACTGCACCATGACGCTGCCTCGCGGTCGACTGACCTGCTCCTGAGGCAGGGTATGAATGAGACTGAGCCGGCCGCGCAGGCGTTCCTGGTAGCAGACGCGGCACTGAGAGAGCGGACCGGGTACGCGCTGTTGCTCGACGATGGTTCGGTCCTGTTGCTCGACGAGCGCATGCCGAAGGAGTACGCCGGA